>NZ_BAIN01000002.1 GCF_000613285.1 Acetobacter papayae JCM 25143
GCATTGTGTTTCATTCAAAGGTGGATAGGAGATATCCGCATTAAGCAACAAAATGCAATCGCGGTTTTATCAACGCATGGGGCCCTTTAGCGTTCGTTTCACACATGTAGGAAGATGAATCTTGATAGCTATTTCCGCCGTTAGCAAAGTCATCCTTGCCTGAAAAGACAGCGATGCTTGTATGGTGATAACCTGTGCCTCTTCAAGGCAGTCACCCTTGAGTGGAGTAACCAGCTCTAGGCTATGCACAGACAGCGCAACAGTTTTCCTTGCGTATGATTGGTTTTGGTTGACTGCCCGGCCTCACTAAGATTCATGCCGTGCACGGCCGTCCGTAAGAGCTGTTGCTGAGGGTATAATGTTCACGGATACACAAGTCGGCCGTAACGCGCGATGTGTGACAGTCCACAGCTTAACGCAATCTATGTCGCCGCTGTCTTACTCTTCTATTTTAAAGCATCAGCCCTTGGTCTGGAAACTTGAGCACCAAAGAAACCAGGCTACATAAGATTGGAATTTTAATTATGTTGCGTCAGCCAGTGGATGAGACCGTCCAGCGTGTGGAAGTCGTCAGCGCTGCGTGCCGGGATAGTGGCTAGGTTCGCCTGCGCCATGCGCGATAATGCACGGCCCGGGCCTGTTTCGAGAATGGCGGAGACAGTGCTTTCAGTACAGGCGTCAAGACAGGCGTCCCAGAGTACTGTTGTCGCGACCTGTTTTGCTAGCCGATCACATCCATCGGCCATCTGAAAAATCGGTTCGCCATCATGGCCACTGAGAAGGCGTCGCCCCCGAGCGGGGCGGGACGGTTTAAGGGCAGTTAGTGTCTCGCGCAGTGGCGCCACCGCGCTTTGAAGCAACGGCGTATGAGAGGGCACGGCGACAGGGAGACGCCGTGCCGTGGTGGCCCCCGCGTTCAGTGACAGGAGAATGGCAGCGTCCAGTGCGGCATGGTGGCCCCCGATGACGGCGGCTTCAGGCCCGTTGGCAATAGCGATTGTCGTGCCCGTCTTGTCGAGAATGGGGGCTAGGCGCGCTATCGGTAGCCCCGCAATCCCAGCGAGGCCGGCATCTGGGGGGCTGGCTGCGTCCATGAGGTCTGCCCGCCGGGCTGCAAGGGTCAGGACCTGTTCGGGTGTCAGGCATCCGGCAATGCCCCAGGCGGCCAACTCGCCCACGCTATACCCCGCACAGAGCAGTGTCTGGCTATCGAGTGTGGTCGCAAGAGCCGCATTTAAGGCAAGCGCCTGCGTACAGCACAAGATTTGTCCGGCCCGGTTGCTGAACAGTTCTCCTTCGGAGGCCGTTTTCACGAAGGCACGGGGGTCCGCACCTAGCAGAGGTGTCGCCGCGGCGAAAATCGCCTCGGCCTCCGAACGATCTGCCTGAAGATCGAACATGGTGGCATGCTGGCCACCCTGTCCGGAGCAGAGAATGGCGAGTGCGCCAGTCATGCGATGCGTTTCTGTGTCACAACCATTGCGTCAGGATACGGCTGGAACGGCTGTGAGTGAAAGAGCAATCGTCAGGGTTATGAGGCTGAGCACGGTGCTGACAACCATGATCGATCCGGCATCCCGACTGTCTGTTTGGTAGCGGAGCGCGAAAAGCAGGCCGAAGAAGCCGGCTGGAAGGGCCATGAGCAGGATGACGGCATGGGCCATTTGTGTAGGCATCGGGATCAGCCAGATCAGCGGCAGGGCGATCAGGGGCTGAATGATGTTGCACAATATGCTGAGGAAGATAATGCGCGAGGAGAGGGATACTTTCTGCGCACTCAGGATCAGGCCGGTGACAAACAGCGCCACACCAGCAGTTGTCTGTCCCAGCAGTTCGAAGGAGCGCAGAACAAAAACTGGCAGTGCGACACCGATCAGCGCGATGGCGACGCCCAAGAAAGGGGCAATAACTAGCGGCTTGAGCATCGAACGCCCAATGGAGATGAATAGCAACGCTAGGCCGCTCGTCTTGCCACCATCTTTCTCTGCTTCAAGAAACGCGAGGGTGAGGGGAGACATCACGATGGCGCCGGAGACGATTGCCGTGGTGATGTAGAGTTTGCCCGTTGCTCCGAAGACGGCGGCCGCCAGCGGGATACCGGCTGCGGCATAATTCGGCAGCGATGTGCTGAGCGCGATGACCGCAGAGACCGCCGAGGAAAATCCGGAAACGAAGCGCGCCATTGCCCAGACGAAGGCAAAGACGATCAGCATGCCCAGCAGCAGAACAAGCAGAAGCGGCCACTGCTCCGCCAGTACAGCGCGCGAGGCCTGAGCTGTCGTCGCGAAAAGGGCGGCAGGAAGGGCGAACTCCATGGTCAGAACGTTCAGGCTTGCAACGTTCCGGTTGTCGATCTTGCCGCGTTTACCGGCGTAATATCCCGCAATCATCACCGCGAAAATCGGGACGAGAGAAATCAGAAGAATTTGCGCCATTGTCTAATTCCTGAATATTTATCTTGTCGGCGATCCGGGAGGCTGTTTGTGGGGCAGTGCCGGATCGAGCCGATCGAGAAACAGTGACAGCGCCAGACCATCGGCTGCGCCGCCGGGGGATAAGCGGTGTTTGACGAAATCACGGTGGATGATGGCCGCCTGTTGGCGCCAATCTGCCTGCCCAACGCCGCCATTTTTCAAAAAATGACGGGCATGACCCTGAGCGAAGCGCAGGCCTTCCGGTCCACCGCGATAGAGAAGGTTGGTGTCTGCCAATGTGGCGATGAGTGCCATGCAGCACTGCACGCGAGCGGCCTCCGGATCATCCGGCTGCAGAGCGCGACCTTGCCGGAGTGCGGAGACGCCCACAGTACGAATGGTAGGGAAACCCCAGCCGGCCTCTATTCTGGCTCCGCCAGCACCATGCAGGCGACGCATACGACCGCCATGTGTTGCCTCTTCGGGAGGTGTGCCCAGAATTTCCGCCCCCCAGTTTTGCCGGAGAATATCGGAGCAGGCAGAGCGCTCGCCTGATGTCGCACGGTGGCCTGCGGCAGCGCTGGCGAGGCCGAGCGCCCAGATCGCTCCCCGGTGGGTATTGATCGCGCCCGTGGCGTCCATCATGGCGCGCTCGGCATCGAGGCCGATTTCGCGCAGGCGAGAGAGAGGCGCGTTGATTGATCCGGCCTCATAAAGCTGCGCGAAAAAAGGTGTGATGGCATGAGCGCTGGAGACGAACTGCGCGACCGTCATATCGGTATGGCTACCTTGGTCGATATGACTGACCAGCCCGGGTTTCGGCCATGTTCGTACCTCGGCGAGAAGGCAAGCTCTTGCGAGCCAGGCAATCTGTCGGGCGCTTTCTGCCGAGGGGGCAGCTTGAAAGGCGAAGCGCATCGTCATGCTGCTCTAACCTGCGGTAAGGCGAGCAGGGTGCGCGCGGGGGTGGAGAGAGAGGCCCGTCAAGCTTTTGACTAGCACCTCGTCGCCCGGGGAGGCAGAAACGAGTTCGCGCCATTGAACGGCTCGATCGTCTGAGAAAATCAGTTCACCATCTAGCGGCGTGTGCAACGTTGCGGCGGTCTGCTCCAGATCCGCAAGGAAGGCATGAATATCCAGACAGGCGGGATCGACACGCCAGAGTAGATCGAGATCGGACGAGGGCGACAGATAAGGCAAGCCCGTCACCGCTCCCCAAAGAAGGCTTCCTGTTGGTTCGGGCGTCACATTATGGCGTTGGGCTAGGGCGTCCAACCGTTTTATGTCGGCAAGCCGGGCGGCCGTCATGCTGGGTTGCGCGGTTACCGCCTGCGGCCAGACTGATGCCGAGAAGGGGCTTAGGGCTTCCATTGGCACTCGAAAGCTCAACCGCCGCTTTCCTTCATTGGGGGGCAGTGGCAGGCCAAGCGGCACCACTCTGTCCGTCAGTTCAGGCTCGGAAGCGTAGGGGCGGCGGACGATGAGCGGCCAGCCCCGCTTGGCCCAGTGCCGCACGAGCATCTCGGGCTGTGCGGTCGCGACGGCCAGCCAGACCTGCGGTTCGACGACAAGCAGAGCGTGGCGCCGAAGCGTGATCATCAGATCGTGCCTTCTCCGGCTGTTGCTTCCAGAAAAGCCGCCTCAACCCGCGAGGCGATGTCATGCGCCTGCTTGCGGCCACCCCGCTCGGCACCGAGCGCATCGCGTGTGTCCTTAGTGGCAGGTGTAGCCAGCACAGTGGCAAGGCGGGGGGCAAGCGGACCATCTGCGGCGGTCCAGACCTCCGCGACAGCGCCTGTTGCTGCGAGCGGAGCCACACCGGGTGCGAAAATGGGTGTGGAGGCCGCTTTTTCTGTCAGTACGTCCAAAGGCAGTTTGGTTACACGCGCGATAGACGGTAAATCCATGACACTGGGATGTGCACCATCCAGCGCGATCAGCGTTTGCGTGGCAAGGGCCGTTGCGATGAATGCTCCGGCTGCCGCCGTACCATAAAGCAGAGCGACGGTTCGATGCCCCCGCGCGCCGGCAAGGGTGATGACCTTGGCGAGATGCCCGAGATATTCATTCAGGCCAAGCATTTCATCGCGCCGTGTCATGCGCTGGCTTGCCGTGTCGATCAGCAGGATAATCGGCGTTTTCTGGCCCGCGCGGATGATATCGAGAACGGACCCGGCTAGGGTGATGGCGATCTCCGGGCTCAGAGGCGTGGCATCCGTGATCCCCAGCACAGCGACAGTCTCGTTCTTTACAGTCGCTGTGCCTAGCAGGGTATTTTCTGCTCCGGGGGTGACGTTGTGGCCCTCGGGGAAGAGGGCGGCAAGCAGCTCAGCGGGCGCCATGGGCGTGTCCCTTCTCGGCAAGCAGAGTGATGAAAGCGTCGTCACTGAGTTCAGATACGCTCTCGGGAGCATCAATACCGGCGCGCGCCCATATCTCGGGCGTATCACGCAATCTCCGTAAGCGTTCAGCCGGTCTTCGAGGCGCTTTTGCTCGGCATCGAGCGTTGCAAGAGAGAAATCGGGCAGCGTATTGCGGGTAATCGCTGCTGCTTGGCGAAAGCTCGCTACATCGCCTTTGACGTAGCTGTCCGCCCCACCGAGCAGAGCGCGGCTTCGCCCGCCGGTTACTCGCCAGACGAGGGCGCGATCACGGGAGTCGAATTCCTCTGCTCCCTTGTTCGTTTCAATGACTTCCGGCCCACTGATGGAAATGCGGCCCTGTTCCGAGATGATGACATGCGAGCAGCAGGCCGTGACGATGCCGCCACCGCCAAAAGCGCCAGCGCGGCCGCCGATCAGCGCGATGACCGGAACTCCTGCGCTACGGGCCTCCAGAACGGCTCTTACCGTTTCGGAAACGGCCATTTCTCCGGCATTGGCTTCCTGAAGGCGGACGCCCCCCGTATCAAGCAGCAGGAAAACGGTCGATACCGCCTGCGCCGTGCCAGCGGCTGTGGCCGCAGCCCGTAGTAGCCCCACGAGTTTAGCGCCACTCACCTCGGCAAAAGTGCCACCCATGAACTGGCCTTCCTGCGCCGCAATAGCGACGGGTTGGCCATTCAAGGTGCCGCGGCCGATAATCATGCCATCGTCGAAGGCGGGCGGCAGATCGAACAGGGCGAGATGCGGGCTGATCACACGGGCTTCGGGGCCGAGGATTTCCCTGAAGCTCCCGTGATCGAGCAGCCCGTTGATCCGGGCACGCGCCGAGGATTCATACCATGACGCGGCTTGGTGATGTTTTCGGGAATCATGAGGGCATCTCCAGCATTTTCGTTCCCTGCATCAGGCGCAGCATCACCGTATCGGGGCGTGCGCCGTTGTCATGGATGGTAATGCGCACGCCCCCTGGCGAGGTCCGCTCCACAAAATCGTGGATGACGGCTTCCCAGACTGCGCGATACCCCGTCGAAGCTGTCAGGACATCGATTTCGACCGCGTCACCGCCGATCCGTTCAAACAGGAGTTCGAGATTTCCCGACGCGACAACGCCAAGGATAGCCTGCTTGGTTGTGCCGGGCAGGGGGCGCTGTGCGCGGGTGCTGATGGTGAATTTTTCCATGACGCTCTCACCAGTTCCGGAATTTTGACGGCGGCGCATAAAGCCCGTCCGACCAGGTTACAAGATCGCGGATGGAGCGCGCTGCCAGAAGGTTGCGGTTGGCCTGAAGCGGGTCGATACCCAGATCTTCAGGACGCCGAATGATGCCGCGCGCGCGCAGTGCTGCCACCTTCGCGTGATCGCGCGCCATACCAACGGGGGTGTAGCCCGCCACACCTCGAATGGCCTGTTCGATGTCGTCACTACTACGGCAAAGAAGAAGATTGGCGATGCCCTCTTCGGTGACGATATGCGTCACGTCATCGCCGAAGATCATGACGGGGGCGAGGGGCATGTTGAGCTTGCGCGCTAGAGCGATGCTGTCGAGTTCTTCGACGAAGGCTGGCTTCATCCCGTCCCCAAAGGTTTCAACCATCTGGACAACAAGCTTGCGGCCGCGCACCAGTGGCCCTTCCGCTCCTGCGGCTTCGCGCCCGGCCTTGAGCCAGGCATCCGACGTATGGCGGCGGCCATGGGCATCCGACCCCATGTTAGGCGCACCGCCAAAGCCTGCGATTCGGTCTGGGGTGACAGTGGAGGAGTTACCGGCGAGATCGATCTGGAGTGTTGAGCCTATGAACATGTCACAGGCATAGAGCCCAGCATTTTGGCATAGCAGACGATTGGAACGCAGTGTGCCGTCCTTGCCGGTGAAATAGACGTCGGGCCGGGCTGACATATAGGCATCCATGCCGACCTCGCTGCCGAAGCAGTGTATCTGCTGGACCCAGCCACTTTCGATGGCGGGGATCAGCGTTGGATGCGGGTTCAGCGCCCAATGTGTAGCCACATCACCGCGCAGACCGAGTTCTTCACCATAGGTGGGCAGCAGCAGCTCAATAGCCGCAGTAGAAAAGCCGATGCCATGGTTGAGGCGTTTGGGCCGGTACTCGGCGTAAATGCCTTTCAGCGCCATCATGGCCATGAACACCTGTGTGTCCGTTACGGCGCCGGGATCACGGGTGAAAAGCGGTTCTACGTAGAATGGCCTTGGGGCTTCGACGATGAAGTCGATCTGATCGGCGGGAATATCCACGCGGGGCACCCGATCAACGATCTTGTTCACCTGTGCGACGACGATACCGCTTTTATAGGCAGTTGCCTCGACGATCGTCGGTGTGTCTTCCGTATTCGGGCCGGTATAGAGATTGCCCTCCCGATCTGCACAGACCGCAGCGATCAGCGCTACATTCGGCGTGAGATCGATGTAGTAGCGTGCGAAAAGCTCAATATAGGTGTGGATCGCACCCAGTTCGATCTTGCCTTGGTCCAGCGCGCGGGCAATCGCTGCCGATTGCGGACCAGAATAGGAAAAATCGAGCTTGCGGGCGATGCCGAGGCGGAAGAGATCGAGATGTTCAGATAAAACCAGCCCCGATTGCACGATATGGAGGTCATGGATGAGACCCGGATCAACCTCTGTTAGGCAACTCGCGAGAAAATCGGCCTGCTTCTGATTGTCCCCCTCGAGGCACACGCGATCTTCGCTGCAGATGATGCGCTCGAGAAGCGCGGTCACGTTGTCTTTGGCTACGATCTTGCCGTCTGTCAGCGGCGCTGCTGCATTCAGCCGCCGCGTTCGTTCCGTCGCCTGCTTCGTCCACATACCCATGCGCTTCATCCCATCCGACTGCTGACTTGGGAAACTTTACGCGTTATTCGGCGGTAGTGGCAGAACAAATTATTGACACCTTTGTGAGTGGTTTTATAAATAAATCTATCATGCTTGATACTGGACTTCTCGAAAGTTTCCTTGCTGTTGTTGAAGAGGGAAGCTTCACCCTAGCCGCCGAGAGGATCGGGCGGACGCAATCCACAGTGAGCCAGCAGATCCGTCGGCTGGAGGAGCAGTTGGGCCAGCGTCTGCTCCATCGGTCGACGCATCATGTGACGGTGCTGCCGGATGGCGAGCGGCTTCTCCCTCATGCACGGCGCATCCTTGGCGCAATTATGGAAGCCGAGCGCGATCTCAGCGGGTCGAGCCTGAGTGGCCATGTCAGCCTTGGTGTGGCGGAGGATTTCGCGACATCGCGCCTGCCGGATATTCTAAGGCGGTTTCGCCGGTTTTATCCGCAGGTGACGTTACAGGTGGAGATCGGACTGAGCGGCAATCTAAAGGATAAACTCCATGCGGGTTTTTTCGATGCCATTCTGATAAAAACTAAAACTGTCTCCGAAGGGGCCGAGCCGCTGATGGCGGATCCGCTGGTCTGGGTGGCGTCGCTCGATGATCCCATGATCTATCGGCAGCGGCCCTTGCCCCTTGCGCTCCATCCCGAGCCGAGTGTTACGCGCGGAATGGTAATCGAAGCCCTGAAGGCTGCCGGAATTCCCTTCACGATTGCCCATACGAGCTTGAGCATTACTGGCCTACGTGCCGGGGTTATCGCTGGTATGGGCATATCGGCCTTCGGGCGTAGCTTCATACCGGATGGGATGCAGATTATTGACACGCAAGCCATGGATCTGCCGCGTCTGGCAGATCTATCTTTCGTTGTCGAATTGCAGGACAGTAAGCATGACAGCCTCGCGGTGACGGCACTGATCCAGGCAATTCGGGAGAATATTGCCTTGTTGGATCAGCACACCCTTCCTCAGGGGGCCAGGACTAGATTGGCGTGAAACAGTGACATTGATAAATCCCTTCCATAGACATGACAAATCACAAGCGGGCACGAGTCAGCCGCCTAGTCGTCTCACTGCGCTTTCTCTCCTGTCCATTTTGACGGGCGTTGTAGTCGGAGCGATATGTGGAATATTCCGGCTGTTTCTGGAATATCTGGAAGGACTGAGGACAGCTCTGGCAGTTGGTGCTTTGCATAGCTTTCCTGCATGTTTGTTCTTGATTGTGCTCGGCAGCCTCTCAGCCTTTATTGCATCATGGATGGTTAGACGATTGGCGCCGCTGGCTTCGGGGAGTGGAATTCCTCATGTCGAGGCTGTTCTGGCCGGACTTACAACCCCAGCTTCTATCGGATTGATCCCGGTCAAGTTTATCGGAGGATTACTGGCCATCGGAGGGGGGCTGGCGCTGGGGCGGGAGGGGCCCAGTGTGCAGATGGGCGCTACGGCCGCCAGCACAATCGGCCGTCTGCTACGGCTGGGGCCGGCGGATTGTCGGTCATTGTTAGCAGCAGGGGCGGGGGCCGGGCTGGCAACGGCGTTTAATGCGCCTGCGGCAGGTGCGATCTTCGTACTGGAAGAACTGGTCGGCCGGTTCGAGGCGCGAACCGCCTGTTCCGCGCTTGGCGCGTCGGTGTCTGCCATCCTTGTCTCCCGCGCTTTGCAGGGCGGCCATCCTGATTTTGTTGTGGCTGATAGTCCCATGGTTATCAGCGTTTCAGCACAATTGCTGTTTTTACTGACGGGTCTTGCGGTCGGTTTGCTTTCGGTGCTGTACAATCGAACAATTCTTGTCACGTTGCGATTGGCAGAACGTATCAATGTTGGTGTCGAAATCCGGGCTGCGATTATTGGCGCGTTCGGTGGCTGATCGTGTGGCTCACGCCGCACCTTGCCGGAGGCGGTGACTGGATCACACAAAGCGCCATTGACGGAAAGCTGGTCTGGACTGCGCTACCGATGCTGTATGTTCTACGTTTGGTCTTCGGCTCTGTGTCCTATGCCGCAGCAACACCGGGCGGGTTGTTTGCTCCCATGGTGGCTCTTGGCGCTCTAGCGGGACTGGGTTGTGGAGACCTTGCCCACGTTCTTTCCCCCACACTGGCAGCAAGGACGACGCCATTTGTGGTCGTTGGCATGGCCGCGATGTTTGCGGGGGCGGTAAGGGCTCCTCTCACCGGGATCATTCTGGTGACGGAAATGACCAATACGCCCAGCCTTCTGCTTCCGCTGCTATCGGGCAGCTTTGCTGCCATGTTCGTGGCGGACGCAATGGGCGAGGCACCGATTTACCAAGCTTTGCGCGTCCGTGCTGCAGGTGAAAAACGTTAAACCCAATACTGCCTCCTGCTAAAACTGACCGTGACGGTGAAAAGCGTCACGGCTAACAGAGCCATGGCGGCACCACCGGTAAGCGGGAGGGAAGAAGCTCACAGCCTAGGCGCGGTGCCGTGGGCTGCGAGATAAAGGACCCGAGCAGTGTATCGGGTGTTGCGCTGACATTTTGCACGGTGGTCGGTGTCGAAAAATAAAAGATAATAATAGTTAAAATTCTGCTTTATTAGTGAGTTGGGCATCCATTTCATATGGATACGATCGAATACCGCAGTCACAGCGTCGGCATCCCCAACGTTACAGTCGTAACCAACCGCCTGTGAAATGTCTCTGGCTAGTTCCCGAACCCGCTCCGGCAATGACAGCGGGGTGGCGTTCGACATCTGCCTTCCCTGCAATTGAGGCGGCCTCGCCGTAGTCGGTTAGTCGCTAAAGATGACGCCAGCCTTGGCAGCCAGTAATTCAGAGGTAGCAATATAACGCTTGGCATAAGCCTCATTCATGCCTTCGGATGGCTGAATGGCCTGTGCCTTGCGATTGAAGAATGCTCCGCTTCGCTGATCCAGATCGGGAGAGACCAGCAGGGGCAGAATGCGCGCCGCGTAGTCGTCAGCGCTCGGAGCCAGCTTGCCGATCAGCCATTCCATGATCCGGTGCTTGAGGCTGTCTGCGCCCATCAGGTTGCTACGAATGCCCGATTTGATCAGGCCAGGATTAAGACCGAACACGTCGAGATCGGGATAGCGATGGGCGGATTCCACGACCAACGCCTCGTTGCCTGCAACCGTATTCATATGGGCCGTCATCACCTTATAGACCCGCTCCGAATTCAGGTCGTCCGGTGTGCCGAGCTGGCCAGTTCCCGGATATCCCATGAGGAACACGCGTGCCCGTGCCGCACCTTCACCTCGTTGCGTTCCCAGCCGGGGAGCAAGGTTACGCAGCATCACCAGACGGTTCAGATAGCTGACCGCCATGTCGCGCTCGATCCCCTCGGCCGTCACCTGACGTTTCGGCGCTGCGAAGATACCGGTCGTAAAAAGCAGCAGGTCAGCCTGTTCTGCGGGCAATTCCCGTGCCACCCGTTCCGCGTCTTTCAGCAGACTCAGATCAGCCTGCACGAACGAGATATTGGCAATATCCGCGTCACGGAACGTCTGTCCAACGACGGTTACCTGCGCTCCTCGGCCCGCAAGTGCCCGGCTGATGGCTCGGCCAAGCCCACCTGTTCCACCAACAACAATGACTTTTCTCCCTTTCAGGGAGCCTGCATCCACATTGTGCCATTTCAGGCTATGATCACGTTTCATAATTTGGATACCCCTTGCTTTCTTTCTGGACAGAAAGATATAGTGCCGGGGTGAATCGTCAAGTCGGAATCAGGAATGAAAATCGGACGCCCAAAAGAAGTCTCGGACGAACACATCGTAGCCATTGCCCGTCGCTGCTTTTTAGAACGTGGGGGGAGTATCTCGGCTGCGGACATCGCACGAGAAATCGGTGTCAGTCATACGACCCTTTTCAACCGCTTTGGTTCGAAGCAGGGCCTTATGCTGGCAGCGTTGGGCGCGCCAAAGGAAATCCACTGGATTGGAACACTTGAGGCCGGTCCCGATAACCGGCCAATTCGGGAGCAGCTTGTCGAGATAGCCTGCACGATTGCAGCTTTTTTCGAAGCCCTGCATGCCGGATTTACGGTGCTTCAGGCCAGTGGCATCGCGACCGATGCTTTGTGTTCAGGGGAAGACCCGGAGCAATCGGCGCCTGCGCGCGCCTTCCGGGCCCTGACAGAATGGATCGACCGGGCGCAGGAACAAGGAAAGCTGGCGCGGTGCGATGCACAGGTGCTTGCCTCAACCTGCTGGGTGTTCTGCATAACCGGGCCTTTTCAAACCGCATCTGCGGCGAACCGGGTTCTGATAAGGCAACGGACGAGCGTCATGTTGCGACGTAATCACCCTGCTTTGGGACGGGATCAGACCGGTGTCCTAGCAGGCTTTTCCATCAGGCATCGCGTTGCTGAAAGCGCTCGATGCCGAACAAGGACAGATGACTATGACGGATATCTGGCAGCCGATTACCTTGGGCCGGGCCACTCTGCCCAACCGTTTTGTAATGGCCCCCATGACCCGCAGCCGGGCGCAATATGACGGCACACCGGGGCCTCTTGTCGCTGAGTATTATGCTCAACGCGCCAGTGTCGGCCTGATCGTTGCCGAGGGGACTCAACCGTCCGACGATGGGCAGGGTTATCTGATGACACCGGGCATCTATACCGAGGCCCATATTGCCGGCTGGAAAACGGTGACGTCCGCCGTTCATGCCAAAGGCGGGCATATCTATATCCAGTTGATGCACGCGGGCCGCATGTCCCATCCGGACAACACCCCGCATCATCGGCAGGGTGTTGCTCCCTCGGCAATCGCCCCAGGCACGGGTATGTTCACGGTCACCGGCATGCAGGATATTCCCACGCCGCGCGCCTTGAGCATTGAGGAAATCAGCCAGACGGTTCAGGACTTCCGGCACGCCGCCAAGTGCGCGATCGAAGCCGGAGCAGATGGTGTTGAGATCCATGGTGCCAACGCTTACCTGATTCAACAGTTCTTTGCTCCAAGCGCCAATACACGCACCGATGAATATGGCGGATCGATCGAAAGCCGTGCGCGTTTCGCAATCGAGGTCGCCGCAGCTATTGCCGATGAAATCGGAGCCGATCGGACGGCTATCCGCTTCTCACCGGGCACCAGCCTCTGGGGCATTGATGAAGGCGAGGAGGGGCCGGACCTGTATCGGTATCTGATTGCCGAGCTGGATAAACTCCATCTGTCGTATGTTCACATCATGCATCAGGGCAATGAACAGCTTCTGTCCGATATCCGGCAACTCTGGACAGGCAAGCTGATCCTCAACCGTCCCGGTCGACCGCGCGAAGAGATCGGGAAAGACGTGGTCAGCGGCCTCTCCGACATGGAAGCCTACGGCCAGATGATTCTCGCAAACCCGGACTTCCTGGCCCGCCTGAAGGCAGATGCTCCGTTGAACGAGGCGGACCGTAACACGTTCTTTGGCGGAACCGAGAAGGGCTACACCGACTACGCTTCTCTTTAATTACGAACGGGCATCTCTCAATGTCTGATTGTAGACATTGAGAGACCCAAAACCAACATTCCGCCTGCCACCTGATCTCCCAGTCAACTTGGTGCTACAAGAGCAGGCTGGCTGTAGGCACCATCATTCAGTAACCGTAAAATGCAGAACGACTTCAAGCGTGATACCGTGTGGACGGGCCGCCTCGGCCGGAGGTCATGCGCAGCACAGCCCGAAGGTCAGACACCCGTGCTTCGGAGCACCAGCCTGATAAGGCTTCGCGCTGCAGACCTCACGCGCTCCGAAGGAGCTTTGAGCCGATAATTTCCACCACCCAGTCGATGAAGACACGCACACGCGGAGAAAGCTGCCTGTTGCTCGGGTAGAGCACTGAGAGCGGCGTGGGTGTCGGTGGAAAATCGGTTAGAACCTCAATCAAACTACCATTCGCGAGATCATCAATGAAGCGGTAACGTGGAGCCTGCACGAGCCCGAATCCTTGCCGCGCGGCCGTGGCACTGGTTTCAGCGCCACCGACCAACAGCCGCGTCGGCAGCGTCACCTCTATCACCTCGTCTCCGCGGGTGAACTCCAGCGGCAGGGGATGGCCTGTGCGCGACGATACGAAACCGATCATCTGGTGGCCTTCAAGGTCCTCCGGTGTCGCGGGCATGCCATGCCGTGCCAGATAGTCCGGGCTGGCTACGGTGACTTCTTTCATCACCCCCAGAGGCTTGGCTACCATGTCGCTGTCGGCAAGAGGGCCAGCCCGCACGACGCAATCAACACCCTCACGGACCAGATCGACAAACCGTTCGCCCTCTCCGAGATGGACGGTCAGGGCAGGGTGCCGTGCGAGAAATTCGGGTAGTGCTGGCAGTATGATGGTACGCGCGAGGTAGCCAACGACGTCCACGCGTAAAATGCCGGAAACAGTGCCTGCCGCCCCACGATCCGCGTCCTCGAGATCGGCCAGGATCGCGACACAGCGCTGATAATAGGCGGCTCCTTCCACCGTGGGCCGGACGTGCCGGGTCGTACGTTGCAGCAACCGGGTGCCAAGCCTGTTCTCCAGCGCCTTGATCGCAGCGGTCGCGACAGGCCGTGAAACACCACAGGCGGCGGCTGCAGCACTGAAGCTGCCGCGATCAACAATGCGGATAAAAAGATCGAGCGTGGCAAGCCTGTCCATGGGATTGTTCCATGACGCAAAAAAATGCTTTCGGGAAGGATGATCTTATCGAACGGGCGATGGGGTGAGCAATATGGGCTTCCCACCAAACGGAGAGTCCCATGACTGAAGTCAAAAAAATTGCCCTCATCACCGGCGGTAGCCGAGGTCTCGGGCGTTCGACGGTCGAGGCGCTTGCCCGACGCGGTGTTTCATCGATCTTCACCTATCACGCCAACAGGGCTGCTGCTGACGCGGTTGTCGCCAGTGTCGAACGCAGCGGAGCCCGCGCTGTGGCCCTGCAACTAGACACAGGTGATGCGCACACGTTTCCGGCCATTGCCAATGAGATTCAACGCGTGTTAGGCGACTGGGGTGCTGAGCGTTTTGACTACCTCATTAACATGGCAGGTACGTCGCATAGCGGTCTGTTTGGCGAGGTAACGGAGGAGGACTTTGACGCTGCTTATCGTGTTCACGTCAAAGGTCCGTTCTTCCTGACGCAGGCGTTGCTACCATTGATCGCGGATGGCGGTCGGATCGTGAATATCTCGTCCGGGCTGACCCGTTTCTCTTACCCCGGCCGGATCGCCTATGCCTCCATGAAAGGGGCGGTGGAAGTCATGACACGTTATATGGCCAAGGAACTCGGCCCACGCCATATTGCTGTCAATACAGTTGCACCCGGCGCTATCCAGACGGATTTTTCAGGCGGCGTAGTGCGGGACAATCTGGATGTGGCCCGGCATATTGCGGAAGCAACCGCACTTGGGCGTCCGGGGTTGCCGGATGATATCGGCCCGATGATCGCCTCGCTGCTGTCTGAGGACAATCGCTGGGTTAATGCACAACGGATCGAGGTCTCCGGTGGTCAGGCTATTTGAGTGCGAGCGGGCGTCTGTCATAAACAGGTAACAGGCTGAGCAGATGCTTCTCGATATTGTGGTCGCGGCTGCGTTGTAGGGCTTTCCGTAGTCGGAACATTAGTGGATGAGCAGTAATGTCGTGACCGGCGATGGGGACTGCTGTTATGGCAGGCGTGCCGATTATTTAGAGTGCTTGCGGCAGTTGTTCTGTGAGTCGCTCCCAGTTCCCATGCGCGAATGCCCGCCTTTCGGACTCATCTAGACCGCAATTTTCGAGAAAGCGCCGTGCATCGCCACCGGGACGGTATTGGTACGGATAGTCGGTGGAGAACAGCAGCCTGTCCCGACCGACAATCCGTGCCGCCTGTTCCAAATAATGCGGCAGGAACAGTCCGCTCGCCGTGACATACAGGTTGCGCCGGAAATACGTCGCCATGGAATGGGTCAGCCCGGACACGCGATCCATGTTGGCGATACGCTCTGCATAGAACAGGATCAATTCGCCCCAGTGGCCCAGAATAATCTGGAGGTCCGGGAAACGATTAAAATGGCCCGCGAGTACGAGGCGCAGGAACTGAATGCCAGCATCGTAATGCCAGCCGAGACCGAAACAGGAAAACGCGGCGTCCACCTGCGGGCTGAACCCGGAATAATAGGCATCCCGGACGGTCTTCTCTGGCGCTCTGGGATGAAGCAGGATCGGGGCTTTCAACGTTGCAGCGCTTTGAAAGATCGGGAGGAAATCAGTGTGGTCCAGGTTACGGTGGCCCACGCGCCCGCACAGCATTGTTCCCTTGAAGCCGAGCGTTCTGACGCAGCGTTCGAGTTCAAGGGCGGCTTCGTCGGGCATCGCAACCGGCAGCGTCGCCAGCGCCTGAAAGCGATCCGGGTGGCGCGCGACCGCTTCTGCCACGGCGTCATTCGCGCGGCGCGCCAGATCGATACTGTTCGGTCCAAGATCGTGCAAGGACGGTGTGGTGAGTGACAGGACCTGCATATCCAGCCCTGTTTCGTCCATGAGTGCCAACCGTTCTTCGGCAATATCCGTCAGCCGCTTTTCAAGCGGGCCGCCATGGAATGCGACGCTCGGATCAGCGGCTTCCAGGCCAATAGCGAACCAAGCCTCTTTCACCTCGGTTGTCAGGAAATGCTCTTCGATACCGATCAGCTTCATAGAATAGCTCCTGTCTGCAGGCTCCTGTCATGATTGACATTCCTGCTTCCATGTCAGCGAAAATAGGAGAGGAGCCAAGGAAGGCGCCAGACGCACACAGATCAAAGTATTATTGCATCTAACGCTATCTGTTGTTTTTCATTGTTGATAGGCTCATCGGATGGAAAACTTGGATCTCAACCTTCTGACGGCGCTGGATGTACTACTCGACGAAGCCAGTGTGACCGGTGCTGCCCACCGACTTGGGCTCAGCACGTCCGCGATGAGCCGCACGCTGGCGCGGCTCCGCTCAGTCACCAATGATCCATTACTGGTGCGGGCAGGCCGACATCTCGTGCCGACCCCTTATGCAACGGATATTCGTGAGCACGTCCATACCCTGACCCGTGACGTGCAGGCCGTGCTACGCCCGCGGCATCGGGAGCTGGATTTGAAAACGCTGGATCGGACATTCGTTCTTCGCGCCAATGAAGGCTTTCTGAATGTTGTTTCAGCCCCTTTGGTGACGGCTATTTTGAACGAAGCACCACGGGTTCACCTAAGGTTTATGCCCAAAACTGATAAGGATGCGTTACCACTGCGAGAGGGGCGGATCGATCTGGAAATTGGTGTCCGGGGCGTGTCGGCACCAGAGATCCGAAGTCGGCTCCTGTTCCGGGATACGTTCGTAGGCGTGGCGCGTATCGACCATTCTCTTTTTGCAGATGGAGATATCAGCATAGCGCGCTACGCCGCATGCCGTCATGTCGCGGCCTCACGACGTGGGACATTCAGGGGGCCGGTTGATGATGCACTGGAGCAACTGGGATACCAGCGCACCGTGTCGGTCGTCGTGCCTGGATTTCCGGATGCGCTCGAGATCGTGCGGCAATCGGATATGGTGACGCATGTTCCGCGATCGTGTCTCGCGAACCTCGCTCATGATCTCGCAAGGGGATCGAACCTGAGACTGTTCGAACTTCCTGTAAAAACATCTGAAATCGCTATAGCCTCCATGTGGCATCCCAGAATGGATGCTGACCCTGCGCATCGTTGGCTTCGTGATACGGTGCAGGCAGTTTGTCGGAGGCTTTTTGCTTGCTACGATGTCTGCTTTTGGAAAAGTACTTGATGGTTTTGAACGTCCTCTATGCGGATCGGTCTGGCCAATATCGTCTACAATATGCGCTGCTTCCTCTTTCTCAAGAGGTTGAAGGCGAGCGCGTAGCCTTTTGTACTCTCCGGCCTGATCAAAACGCAGATCGAAAGCCACCTTGGGCACCTGTAATCAGCACGCCACAACCCTGAAATCACGAGCCAAGCGCATCAACCAACGGTTCTTCGATCCTTCCATTGAGAGAGCCTGATCCGAAAGAGGCACTCCCCTCTCGGATCTATGCTTCCTTTTCTTAGAACTGGAAACGTGCCTGTGCTCTGGCTCCACTATCAACGGAATGATTTCCGTACTGCCCCATATAAGACAGACCTACATCAACCCTGTCGGTCAGTTTTACGGTTAGCCCTGCGTCAACAACTGCTGCATTGACGGACAGCGGGACCCCGGCAATGTCCATGTTGCCACCACTAGAAAGCTGGAACATTTCATGAGCCGTTGGTGTGGACAGGCCAAACGCATGCCGGTAACCCAGAGAGCCATGGGGGATCAGAGTATAATCTCCAACATGGAACAACGAAGACCCTTTAATCCCGAATGTCGAGAACGTAACCCCCGTATCCACTCCCCGACCATGCAGAGCCGCTTGCCCTCCCGTCTCGTCGTATTTATTGGTCTGCTGGTTAACGTAAGCGATATTACCAAACGGTTCGACCATGCCGTGACCAATATGAAACTTGTAACCTAGTTCGCCAAATGCCTGCGCTGTACCGCCCAGGTAATTGCTCGAGAGACGGTCACTATAATTAACAAACCCGACATTGCGTTGAATGCTCAGCATGTTCCAGGTATAGGCCACCCCCAGCCGCAGGTTAAGGCCACCCCAATGCGTGCCAGCATACCCGCCCACAGTCACATCGTTACTATGCCCGGATGAGCCACGGCCGCTGCCCACATCAAACATGGAGCGTCCATAGCCAACCATTCCACCAACGCGCCACGTCTCCGCCACGGGCGTATCTATCCCCATGATGAAGCCAGCCGTGGAGTGGTTCATACCTGCCGCATTGCCATCGCCTGTATTATGGCCAAGGCTACCATATGCAGCCCCCCAGATCACAGGCTGATCAGCAAGACACCCCGTATTCCTGCGTCCGGTTTTAAGGGATGCCGTATGCAGGTTGAATCAACAATACTTCCATCGCAGTCAGCGGTATCCAGCCTGTCCAGAGCAGCTTGCCTTACATAAAAGCTGTCCTGAATCAGTGCTGTCCGGGCGGAGGCATGCACTTCACCAGACAGGCTGTTCAACGCGGAGCGCGCCTGATCCGTTGTCAGGCTATCCAACGCAAGCGCCACAGTGCTGTTGGAGGCGGACGTCGCGAGTGCAACTGCCGTTTCATACTGGTTTCGGGTTTCTGCTACGCTCGAATAACTCAACGTGTTACGTCGCAAAACCACATCCACAGAGTCCGCAGAATAAAGCAGTTCAGGGGTGAGGAATACATAAGGCGAAGTCAGGCTTGAAAACTGTCCACTCACACCTCCCGCAGCCGTCAGCAGACGATAAACCTGCCCTGATTCGACTTCACCAGACAAGGCAGCAAAAGAAACATCGCCACCTTCTAGTTTAGCCGCTCCTGTTACGGACACCAGATCGCTCGCCATGTTATTCAATGTTACGCCTTGAATAGTGAGTGTAGAAAGCGCCTGATCTGCCTTTGCATTCGCAATATACTCTGCTCCCTCTTCTACCGTAAGGTTCCCATTGACTGTCAGAGTGCCAATAGTGCTCGATGTTCCTGGGGAAATAACAGAGCCGGATTCAAGCACCGTAGTGCCGACCTCACCACCTCCCTGAACTGTTGCTCCGGTTTGTAGATTGACTGTTGAATTGGAAATTGTTCCCAAAACATCCAGAAGACCATCCTGCACCGTGATGGAGCCCGTATAATCACTGGAACCCGACAATATAACCGCTGAATTTTTAACAGAAATACTGCCGTTACCGGTTATGGAGCCGCTCAGGGTCGATGTGCCATGCGTAACATTTAATGTACCCGCATTTTCTATGTTAGCGTCGATACTATTGGTGCCCGATACATTCAAAGTGCCTGCATTATCGATATTACCGCTCCCTGTCAGGGTCGCATCAGACAGGTTTAAGGTGGCATTGTTAGTAAGCTGCGCACCAGACAGGTTCACGGCAGCACTTGTGACATCTATTGTGCCAGAATTAGCTATAACAGAGTCGATACTATCGGTGCCTGATACATTCAGGGTACCCGCATTATCGACCGTGCCATTCCCTGTCAGGGTCGCATCAGACAGGTTTAGGGTGGCATTGTTAGTAAGCTGCGCACCAGACAGGTTCACGGCAGCACTTGTGACATCTATTGTGCCAGAATTAGCTATAACAGAGTCGATACTATCAGTGCCTGATACATTCAGGGTGCCTGCATTATCGATCGTGCCATTTCCTGTCAGGGTCGCATCAGACAGGTTTAGGGTGGCATTGTTAGTAAGCTGCGCACCAGACAGGTTCACGGCTGCACTTGTGATATTTATTGTGCCAGAATTCGCTATAATAGAGTCGATGCTATCAGTGCCTGATATAATCAGGGTGCCTGCATTATCGACCGTGCCATTCCCTGTCAGGATCGCATCAGACAGGTTTAGGGTCTCATTGTTAATAACATGCGAGCCACTAAGGCTCACATGGCCGCTCACATCAGCAACACCATCGTTTGTAAATGTTATATTCTCTGCTGTGGTAACCCCATCTGCAGTGCATCCACGGCTGACTGAACAATCTCCGATAACCATATGGGAGTTTGCCCCTGCTATCAGGGTCGAACCCGACAGGTTATCTCCATACATTTCGGTGAAACCATAGTTTTCTATATCGGTATTTTTAGCAATATTCTGTATCAAAATCATTGTGGACGATGAATCTGTCGTTGATCCGTTAATAAAACTCCCTCCATCCATAGAGTTGTTTTTCATATACATATAGCCGCCATCTGCGTTGGTTATGGTGCCCCCAGATAACGTATTGTTTTCTGCTTCCATGGTTGCAGATATATTGTGCATATCTAAGCCTGACACTGTATTATTCAGCATTGTCACGCTAGAGCCGCTCTCATTAGTCAGGCTTGTGTTGGTTGTTTCACTTGTATCAATAGTCATTTTTGAATTGTTCTGATTGAATAGTGTAGCATTATCTGCAGTGGTATCCAAAAGATCCAGCTGCGAGTCATCATTGATCAATGTCGCTCCATTGGCATTGTTGCCAACAAAGTTCATGACACTACCATTTTCATTGAGAATATGCGCATTATTGGCAGAATTCTTAATAACTGACATTGTGGCAGCATTGTTTTCAATAACAACACCATCTGCCGTATTGTTCTCAACATAAGCGACGCTGCCGTTTGTGTTTGTAATGTGTACTTCGGAAACAACATTCTGATACAGAACAGCGTAGGTATTCGCGCCCGATACATCAATATGTAATGTTGTTGATGAAGGTGTCACATAATTGCCTGCGAGAACAGATATTCGGGCTACGGATGTCGATGTCGCAGATGGCACAGTGAGAACCCCTCCCACATCAGAAGCCTGAATGGTTTCTGCAATAAGATAGTAACCAACATCATACGAAGAGGCGAGAGACGCCAAGGCCCCTTTGGGAACGAAGCTCTGGCTTCCTGAAGAATCGGATGTAACATATGGATTATCTGATGACGGAAATGTACTGCCGTCATAGGCGTAATTTGAGCCCGTGTTTGACGCTGACGGCGTTAAATTGCCGTAGGCATCTGTCTGCGCCAAGGCTGGAGTTGCATATCCTGCAATACCAAAGATGCTTCCCAAAAGCAGAGTTCTAAAACCATTGGCAAGAAAAAAATTGAACCTGACTGTCACTATGGACGGATGCTGGATCGTCATAACCTGCGCACTCGCTTGATGTACACTGTGAAATCAAGAGATTGCACAAATCAATGAAAATTATGTTAATATATATTCTCGTAATAAGGTCTCTTAATTCATAATTGATAATTTTTTATTTTATAATATTTAACCAATTTGTGGTTTTATTTAAATGGCATGCTACATTTTGTATACTCTCAAAAGGGAAATTCTGGTTTTTGATGGCGAGTGGTCGATGGGATGACAAGTGTCTCTGGGGCCTGATCCAGTGTGCTTGTTGGTGATCAGAAATCGTTCGCCGGCTTCGGCGAGGTGAGACCTAGTGTCCAGGAGTTCCCCTTCTGTGTCGCTCAGGAGTCTCGAGATAGGCGTGACCTAGGGTGTTGAATGTCATCATCGCTATAGGCTCAGGATTCATTCTTTGAGGTGGAAGATGATACTTGCTGAGATATGGATTGCGAACATGAAAGTATGAGCGCAGTGATCGTATCGTATTACGGCACATCGATATTTTTTAAGGTTTACGAACATGTATTCTATAATGTGGAATTTTTTATATAGATGCCATTTTTTTTAAGGTGGATTTGATTTCCGACCCTTTTTCGGTGGAATACAGGCAGAGATATTCCGCTCTGCGAGAGGCTGCCTGACTTTCTTACTGTCACACGGCATGGAGCTTTGAACTCAGTCCGCCTTTTGTATGTCTGATATGATGAGGAAAGTCCCTTTTTGAGCAGTGACGCTGCCGTTCTATGTGCCTTTATATGTGTTGCATGAAACATCAGACGCTTTGAACGGTCAGCCTGTTCCATCAGCGTTACGAATATCCGGTCAAAGACGCCGAGGTAGCTCTGCCGGATAAAGAGATTATACAAAGTCTTGTGTAGACCATACGCTTTCGGGGTGGCTTTCTACGGAAGACTATTACGGATCACATCAACGATCCCGTTCAGAACACGACGATCATCTGCGCGAGGCACTCCGTATGCCATATGAAACGGTTCAACCCGTTTCATATGGATTTTATACAGTAAAAATACGTCACTATAGTCTCACATCTATCGGTGATGCTATGAATCGCAACAAATTAATCAAGTTCAATAAATTAAATAGGTCCTGATTCTAGATTTATTTCTGAATTTCTATTTTGGGTGTATTGCGGAAAACTATTTTTCGTGCCGTGGCTTTCTCTCACATACTCGGCCAAGCTTGCATTCCAATCCGCGCGATTTCCAGAAGCCTGTCTCGTGAAGCTCCGTCACGGGCCTGTACGGCCATGCCGCGCAGCAGGGATCCGTAAAAAGCAGCCAGAGCCTCAATATCGGTGTCAGATGGTAGGTCTCCTGTAATCTGCCCCTTTCGCAGGCGCTGGGCCATAGCGTCTTCTGCCTGTGTTCGCTGGCTGGCCAGAAGGTCGCGCAAGCGGCTCTGGTTGGGGGAGCATTGGGTCGCCGCAACTGAAATCATACATCCCGCAGGTCGGTCGGGGTGTGTGAACTCTATAGCGGCGGCTGTCGTCAAATCCTCAAAGACAGTTCGCGTATTGGCGTCTTCATTCAGGATGCTAAGGAACCAGCCCCCTGCGACGCTCATATAAGCTTCAATCGCCTCATGGTACAGCGCTTCTTTGCTGCCAAAGGCATTGTAGAAGCTGGAGGCACTGATCTGCATTGCCGCAATCAGATCATCGAAGCTTGTTCCTTCATAACCACGGTCCCAGAACAGGCGCATGGCAGCGCATAACGCCTCTTTGCGGTCAAAAGACTGGGGGCGGCCCCGTCTTCGCTGTGCACCAGATTCTTTTTTTGGTGTCATCGCTCCATAAATCCTTGAAACCAGAAACCCAAGTCTTATATGCCTTATGTTGGAGCGATCACTCCACATTTAAATCCATAGGTTTCGACAAAACGGGCATTAAAGTACGCATGTGCGTTCTGGCCCATACAGACAGGCACATATCAATGAGCAAACTTTCCGGAAAAGTTGCAATCGTAACCGGCGCCTCCAAGGGGATCGGCGCTGCCATTGCCAAGGCGCTCGCGGCTGAGGGGGCTGCTATCGTCGTCAATTACGCGTCCAGCAAATCCGGGGCTGATGCGGTCGTCGCGGCCATTGCAAGCAGTGGAGGAAAGGCAGTCGCCGTTCAGGGTGACGTTTCCCGCAAGGCGGATGCGCAGGCAATTGTGGATGCTGCGATCACACAGTTCGGTCGGCTGGATATTCTAGTCAATAATTCCGGTGTGTACGAATTTGCATCGATTGACGAGATCACGGAGGAGCATTTCCACCGTCTCTTCAATATCAACGTGCTAGGCACGCTCCTGACGACGCAGGCTGCATCGAAGCACCTTGGTGACGGCGGTAGTGTCATCAATATCAGCTCTGTTGCCTCTCGCATCACGCCGCCAAACTCTGCTGTCTATACGGGAACGAAAGGTGCCGTGGACGCCATTACCGGTTCTCTTGCCCGTGAACTGGGCACAAGGAATATCAGGGTCAATGCGATCAACCCAGGGCTGATCGAAACGGAAGGCACAAAAACGGCCAATGTTGTTGGTTCCGAGATGGAGCAGTTTATTATTTCGCAGACACCACTGGGGCGGGTCGGTCAGGTGCAGGACATTGCGCCTCTTGCTGTATTTCTTGCCTCTGACGATGCGCGTTGGCTGACAGGTGAAACCCTTATCGCGTCCGGCGGCCTGCGCTAAAGCTTGAAATTGACCCGGCAGAGTTTTGCCGGGTCAAGATTGCACTGTCAGCATGCATTGCAGGCCATGGCTGTCTAGAAATGAGGTCATCGCCGCAGAATACTCATCAGGCGCCCGACGTTGTCGGCGAATGATATATGGTCATTATTGACATAAAGCTCCGCTATTAATCGTATTTCGCAGGCCATTCATTTTCTCATCAAGGCCGGGGTGGTTTGTCGGATAACCACCATCATGCACGATGGGCTTCCGAGCATTTCTGATCCTATCCATCGTCGAGGATCAGGGAGCTTCATGGCGCGGTCGAATGGGAAGCGCAGCCTAAGCGTTACACACATCGTTCCTCGGTAAAGCCGGTGGCGTTCAGTCCTTTCATCTTTTTTAGCATATTGAATAAGTTAACCGCTTTTATTGTTGGGGCGGAATCTTTTTCCTTGACCCACTTATTCCGTTATCGCACTAATCGGATATAAAGATTCCTTTTGGTGTATTATCTATATGCTCGATAAATCTAATCTAGATCTGCACCACCTCAGGTCTTTTCTGGCTGTGGCAGAAACGCTCCACTTTACGTCGGCAGCCCATTTGCGTGGGGTCAGCCAGTCGACTATCAGCCTGCACATCCACCGGCTGGAGGAAGCGCTTGGAATCTCCCTTCTTTCCCGTTCCACCAAAGTGGTTGAGTTAACAGATTCTGGCCATGCTCTTATCCGGCTTGCGCAGGAAACATTGCAGTCCCACGATCGTATTTTCCAGCTTTCAGCTCATATACAAACACAGAGTCACATTAGAATTGGGCTGACGGAAGACCTTGTTCTATCTGAATTTCCGCTTGTTTTAAGAAATTTTCGTAACCAGCATACACAGACACAGATCAGCCTGACCACTGGGTTAAGCCATAGTCTACGCACCCGTCTGGGTAGTGGAGATATTGATCTTATGTTTGGCATGCAGGGGCCAAATGAGACGCATGGCAACCTTCTGTGGCAAGAGAAACTGAAATGGTACATGCATCCAGATGAAAAATTGAACAAAAAGCAGTCTGTTCCACTGGTTGTTTTTCCGGAAGGTAGTGTTACACGGCGCATCGCGCTGGAAACACTTAATCGCCACAACATCAATTGGCATATAGCATTTTGTAGCGATAGCCTGAGCGCTCTTCTGGGTGCGGTTAAGGCTGGTTATGGGTGCACGCTCCAGCCAAGTTTTCTGCAACGCAGTGCTCTTGCGTCACCAATTATCATGCCAGATCTACCGGAACCGCCACCTGTCGGTTTTGTCGCGCTGAATAACAGACAGGAATTCAGCTCCCTTGAAAGCATGCTGATAGCGGCAACGAAAGACGTCTTTCCTAGCTAATATCAGCTTTTACGAACAGGTATTGCCATGACCCATATCTCATTTCTGCCAAAACGTTGCGTTATAGCATCATCTGCGTGCGTTACCGCGTTGCTTGGTGCCCTGCCTGCATTTTCTGCGCCTGTAAAAAACAGTCAGGATGCATCTTCTTCCAATGTGGTCGTCCATGCCAAACGCTTAGAAGACATACTGGCTCGTTCCATGACGGATCCTGCCGTCCCTGCCTATGTGCCCGCAATCAATACACCCGCTGGCGTGCCAGCTCCACCTTCTGCCCACAGTTCAAACTCCAACACTCCGCAGCCCTACTTGTTTTCGTTACACACAAAGCCGGTCATGTCTGCAGGTAAATATCTGGCACAGAATGGTGTCTATATTACCGGATGGAGTGTTTCCGAATATTCTGGTGTACCTGCTGGTGGTATCAAGCATGGTTCGTTTTTTAACAACTTTGCGGGCCTTGGTCTTGATCTGGATATGCAGCGTATTGCTCATATTCCCGGTGCCAAAATTCATTTTCTGGCAGACGATGTAGCGGGAGATGGGAGGGCAGGGGGCTTTACCGGCTCCAACTGGGGTTTTGTCTCCTATTACGGCAACCATAACGGTTTGCAGGTGAGGGAGTTTACGTGGGATCAGGCATTGTTCAACAACCGCCTGTTCATTCTGGCCGGACGCTCCATGCCCAAAGGTGGGGAGTTTGATGGTTCTGACCTGTACTGCATGTTCCCCTCCTTCATGTGTTCCGTTCCAACCACCCTTACGGTTAATGGTTCCATGCCGTCCTTTGTCACATCTTCCTGGGGTGTGCGTTTGCTTTATAAGCCAACGGAAAAAACCTATATCAAAACAGGCATATGGGAGGCTGAACCCTGGCTCAAGGCAGGTAACCATAATAGCTGGCCCGGCCCGGACTGGGGTTTTGACAAAGCGCAGGGGGAATATATTCCTACTGAAGTAGGCTATCGCACCAATTTTACCAACGACCGCTACCCACGTGCTTATTCCATAGGATTTGTATACGATACCGCCAGTTATTCAGACCCGCTCTACAACAACCGTGGCCAGTCTCGGGCGTTGTATGGTGGCACAGCCATGAATCGTCGTGGTCGTACGCAACTATACCTGCAGGCGCAGCAGATGATCTGGAAGCCGGACGAAAAGGGGACACGCGGCCTGATTCTGTTTGGTGCTGCCAACCTGATGACTTCTGGTAATGCGACCATCCACGATGGCTTTGTCGCTGGGTTGTTTGACTGGGGGCCCTTTGCCTCCCGCCCGCGCGACTACATTGGTTTGGTTGGTCAGACCTTTATCTGGGATCATCGCTTTGTGCAGGGCATGAATGACACGCTCAGTGTACACGGCAATTCTGCCGCTGGGCCAATCAGGAAACCATGGCAGAAATAAACTATGGTCTCAATATTGCTCCGGGCGTCATGTTTACTCCGTATTTTGAGTATATCTGGAACCCAGACCAGCTTGGACGCAAAAGCATTATTCCTAACCTGAACACTGCAGTGCAGGCTGGTGCCATGCTGAACATCCAGTTCAGTCCCGCTTTTGGTCTTCCCACACTGCACCGTACACGCAGCTAACAGGCACAGACGGATCCTAATTCCCTATTTTTCAAGGATAAAGCAGATGATTGCAGTAAAATGGCAGCAGATGATTGCCGGTCTTCTGTGTATGGGGGCTATTTCATCCCCGCAATATGTGTGGACGCTGTTTACCCCAGCCCTGAAAGTTGATTTCAACACTAGTGCTGCGGCGTTGCAGGTTACTTTTTCCCTTCTTATTGTGCTTCAGACACTTTTTTCACCCATTCAGGCTGGATTGCCAAACATGTGCATCCTCGTAGCCTGATTATGGTTGGTATTGTGGTAACCGGTGCAAGCTGGGTAGCGACAGCAAAGGTACAGAGCCTGAGCATGCTGTATCTGACCTATGGCGGGTTAGGCGGCATAGGCACGGGCATTGTCTACGTAGGCGTTGTTTCCTTACTTATGCAGTGGTTCCCCAAAAACCGGGGCATGGCCGCAGGCGCTGCCGCAGCGGGCTATGGTATGGGGGCAATGTTGACGACTTTCCCCATTTCCCATCTTCTGGCGGCATCGGGCTGGCGCACGACGATGGCGGTGTTTGGCCTTGTCATGATTGCAGCTGGTCTTATAGCGGCTTTTTTTCTCAAGACACCACAGGTGGAGGCAGCGCAGGCCGAGCAGGGTACAGACAGCGCGGGCTATAAAACCTCATTTGTTGTTAAAACCCCCCTGTTCTGGTTAATGTTTTTTATGATGGCCACTATGGCTACGTCCGGCCTTATGGTTACCTCCCAGCTTGCACAGATCGCATCAGATTTTGGCGTGGCGCATCTGAGTATTCTGGGGATGGCGGCTCTTCCGCTGGCCATGACATTGGATCGTATTGCCAATGGCATTACACGGCCTTTGTTCGGCTGGATTTCCGACCGGTTGGGGCGTGAGCAGACCATGGCTTTTGCCTTCACGCTGGAAGCCATTGCCCTGACCTGCTGGCTGGCATTGGCCAACCACCCGGTTGCCTTTGTGCTGCTGTCAGGCGTGGTATTTCTCGGCTGGGGTGAAATTTTTTCGCTTTTCCCAGCAACTCTGACAGACACATTTGGCACCCGTGATGCCTCGCGCAATTACGGTCTGCTGTATATGGCCCAGGGAGTGGGTGCCATATTTGGTGGTCCGCTGGCCGCATGGCTGCACCAGAGTAGCGGTAACTGGCACCCGGTTTTTGCTCTGGCCATCGGCGGAGATCTGCTCACGGCTTTGCTGGCATTTGTCGTGCTGCGGCCCATGCGCCGTCGTTTTATGCAGAGCAGCCCCCATGCGTAAACTGGACCCTTTTTTAACTGCGCTTATCGGTGCGGTCGTGCTGGCAACCTTTCTGCCTTGCCACGGCCTTGCCACCACTGTTTTGGAATATCTGACAGATGCGTGCATCATGGTCATGTTCTTCATGCAGGGGCTCAAGCTGGAACGGCGCGCCATATTGGACAATATGCGCAACTGGCAGTTACAGGGATTGGTGTTGGCCTGCACATTTGCCCTGTTTCCAGCGCTCGGTTTAGGCTTGCACGCTTTGGCGCCGGACCTTATGGAAAATAACCTGTGGCTGGGCGTGCTGTTTCTGTGCTGCCTGCCCTCCACAGTGCAGTCCTCAATTGCGTTGACATCCCTCGCTAATGGTAATGTTGCTGCATCAATCTGCGCAGCAACTCTTTCTAACATTGCAGGTATTTTTATAACGCCGATTCTTGTTTCGTTTGTTCTGCACACGCATGGGGTTTGGTCCGCGCATGCCATTGTTGGTATTGCCGTGCAGCTTCTATTGCCTTTTGTAGCAGGGCAGCTCCTACAGCCTTTTCTGTACAAATGGGCCCATCGCAACAAAAAAATCATTTCTATTACAGATCGCTCTTCCATCATTCTTGTTGTTTACACTGCTTTTAGTCATGCTGCGGTGGAGGGAATATGGCTGCAACTCTCGGCGCGCAATATTGCCACTCTGATTGCCGTTGATACGGGGCTGCTTCTGGCGGTAATAGTAATAACTCTTCTCACAGGGAAACTATTCAGTTTTTCTTCAAAGGATGAAGTGTCCCTTATTCTCTGCGGCTCGAAAAAATCACTCGCTTCAGGCGTGCCTATGGCCAATGTGCTGTTCCCAGCCTCTGCCGTTGGCTTTGTTATTCTGCCGCTCATTCTTTATCACCAGATACAGCTTTTTCTCTGCACACTTCTTGCCCGCCATTATCACAATAAACACCTTACGGACGTCTGATGCTCCATACATTCCATTCAACACGCGGTATGGTGACATCACCGCATCATCTGGCAAGTCAGTCAGGGCTTGATGTTCTCAAAAAAGGCGGCACAGCTTGGAGGCTGTTGTGGCTACTGCCGCGACACTTGCTGCCGTTTACCCCCATATGACAGGTCTGGGGGGAGATTCCTTCTGGCTGATTTCCTACCCGGATGGACGTACCTGCGTTATAGACGCATGCGGTGCGGCGGCGGCGGACGCGTCTCTTCAGCTCTATCGCAGTGCTGGTCATACCAGCATACCCTGGAGGGGAGGGCTGGCCGCCAACAGCATGGCCGGAGCCGTTTCTGGTTGGCAGGAAGCTCTGCACCAAAGTGCCAGACTTCAACCCAATCTGCCATTGCAAGACCTTCTGGCTGAGGCCATCCATTACGCGGAACGCGGCTATGCTGTATCAGATAGTGAGGCAACACTCCTACACGAAAAACAGGCTGAATTGTCAGAAAACCAAGATTTTATAGGGGCCTACACCAATGCTGACAGGCTGTTCACCCTTGGAGATATACGCCGTAACCCCGCACTGGGTTGTACCTTAAGGTATCTGGCCGAGCACGGCCTGAACAGTTTTTATACCGGCCCCATGGTCAATACCCTGTGTGCAGATCTTGCCAAAGTGGGCAGCCCTCTGAAGCAGCAGGATTTTTTACGACACACGGCAACCCTGACAACACCATTACACACCACTATACGGGGCTGCACGCTCTACAACACCCCGCCGCCCACACAGGGCGTTGCATCACTCGCCATTCTCAAGATTTTTGATCTGTTGAATGCTGCGGAACCCGAAAGTTTTTCCCATATTCATGGCTTGGTGGAAGCTACAAAAAAAGCTTTCCTGTTTCGCAACGCCCATGTTGGTGATCCTGCTTATATGGAGGTTTGCGCACAGTCTTTTCTTAATGACACGGCCCAGATCAGTGGTCTTGCGCAGGATATCGACATGCACAAGGCTATGCCATGGCCAGCCCCCTCGCAGCAGGGAGATACAACATGGATGGGAGCTATTGATTCGTCTGGTGTGGCGGTCAGCATGATTCAGAGCCTGTATTTTGAATTCGGCTCGGGCGTCTTTTTGCCGGAAACTGGAATACTATGGCAAAATAGAGGTTCGTGCTTCAAACTTTCTGATTCTGGTTGGAATACTCTTCGGCCCAGCCGCAAGCCATTCCACACGCTCAACCCTGCGCTCGCGCGCTTTGATGATGGACGCACCATGGTATACGGCACCATGGGGGGAGAAGGGCAGCCACAAACGCAGGCCGCTATTTTCTCGCGCTATGCCCGTTATGGTGTCCCCCTGCAACAGGCTGTTACAGCCCCGCGCTGGCTTCTTGGCCGCACATGGGGGATGGAAAGTGTCTCCCTTAAAATGGAGAGCTCTTTCTCTTCAACCTTGTGCAGGAGCTGCAAAATGCAGGTCATGAGGTAGAGATGGTTGCACCATTTTCTTCCATGATGGGGCATGCAGGGGCTCTGGTCAGGCATGGTAATGGCATGATCGAAGGTGCTTTTGATCCACGGAGCGATGGCTCTGTTGCTGCTTTTTAACGAGCAGGCACGGGGCTCCGACCCATACAGATCGGGCTCTTATGTCTCTCACCAATATAGTGCGACTGGCAGGGCTACTCCCTGACCAGTTGGGGTGTCAGAGCCAGATCAGGTACCCGTATGGTATACTTTGGTCTCGACGGTCGGCCAGTCTCTTGCTGTCGTAACCTCAGATATATTGAAGAGTAGGATAATGTGCTTGTGTTATCGTGTCCATGCGAATCGGGAACAGCGAGTAATTCCATGGGGTGGAGCGTGGTAGATCCCGCGCTACGACGGTAGATAGGCTCTGCCTAAAATAATATGAGTATGTTGAGGAAGAGGGCTCATATAGGTCACGCAAGAATCTAAATGACCTGCACGCTTTTCTGGCTGTGGCACGTGAGAGAATCTTCACGCGTGCTACGGCAACGCTGGGTGTCTCGCAGTCCATGGAAGAACGCCTTGGTCTGCGACTGCTTACGCGAACGACACGCAGCGTGACGCCGACGAACGCGGGTGATTATCTCATCCGCAACATTGCTTCGTATTTTGGTCAGATCAAGACTCAGATTGTATTTTGGGGCCAGTATGGGATCAGCCGAGTGGCATAATCCGTATTACTGAGAGCGATGATGTTATCGCCTATATTCGACGTCCAAGGATTGATCTGTTTATTAAAAAATATCCGGATGCAAACATTGAGATCCATGCCAATCGCAAACTGCTGGATATAGTGGTTGAACGTTTCGACGTCCGGAGCAGGCTGGGGAAAAGGTTAAAAAGGACATGAATTCGGTTCCGTTGACGCTTGATATTGGTTTTGTCGTTCTAGGCACCAAGTCTTATTTGAGAATCATCCCAAACCGAAGGTTCCGGATGACCTTCTGAAACATCAATGCATCACGATGAGGTTTCCGCCCTTTGGTGGGATTTATGCCTGAGAGTTCGAGGGGAACGGCCGGGATGTCAGGGGGCGTGTTGATGTGCCTGTTATATTCAATAGCATTTTCCCGGTTTGGGATGTCTGTCTGGAGGGTTGGGACTTGCTCATACGCCCGAAATGATAGTGGAAAAATATATCGCTGAAGGGCAGTTGGTAAAAGTTTTCGAAGGCTAGTGTCCTTGCTGGTTTTGTCAAAGCGATGCGCCAAGAGCCGGGTGAAGCATCTCATTCATGACTAAAACTGAAGAGTGTATGCAATGACAGGGGGCTAATCGCGCGGGCTGTAAGGGGCTACATAGGTAAAGCGTTGGTAATTTGGGCGCAGAAAGAGGCGAAGAAACACCATGAAAGCGGTTTATCCTATCCTATGCGCGGTTTCCCTGATGGCGACAGGATCTGCCTTTGCTGCTCCGACGTTGGAGCAGGCTGTTAAGTCCGAAAGCCGTGATATCCGGCTTGTGGCGCGAGATTCGATCCGGCATCCCTTAGAAGAACTACAGTTCTTTGGCCTGCGTCCGGATGCCAATGTTGTCGAAATCTGGCCGGGTGGAGGGTATTGGACGCAAATTCTTGCTCCATACCTGCACGACAAAGGAGTTTACACGCTGGCTCTTGGTCCGGAAGATGGGGCAGGATCAGCCTTTAGCAAAATGGTTGCTGCCCATCCCGAACTCAATAGAACGTTCAGGACAGCGCAGTTTGATGGCGAGCATCTCGATTTTTCTCCACCTAATAGTGCTGACTTTGTTCTTACATTCCGCAACCTGCATAACTGGATGGAAGCCGGCAATGCACCGCAGATGCTAGCGGCCATCCATCGTGCTCTGAAGCCGGGGGGCATATTCGGCGTTGAAGACCATCGGGGCCATACGAATGCTCCGCAGGATCCACGTGCGGAGGATGGCTACGTCCGCCAGTCTTACGCGGTCTCACTGATTGAAAAGGCGGGGTTCAAACTGGTTGGCACGTCGGAAATCAACGCCAATCCGCGGGATACAGCCAGCTGGCCGAAGGGTGTGTGGACCTTACCCCCGACCTTTGCTCTGGGAGACAAGGATCACGCCAAATATGCCGCGATTGGTGAGGGCGATAACTTCGTTCTCAAATTCCAAAAAATTGGCCACTGAACAATACGGAGCCTGATCATGACAAATACCATTGCAAATAAGATTATCGTCATCACAGGAGCAAGCAGCGGTCTGGGCGCGGAAGCCGCTCGGCACCTTGCGGAGCAGGGGGCTACTGTTGTGCTGGGAGCGCGGCGCGAAGACCGGATCAAAACGCTTGCTGATGGCATTACAGCCAAGGGTGGCAAAGCTCTGGCGGTCGAAACCGATGTGACGGATCGTGCTTCTGTCCTGAATCTCGTTGATACGGCGGTCAAAACCTATGGTCGGATCGATGTACTGCTTAACAATGCGGGTGTCATGCCGCTGTCACCGCTTGAAAAACTGCGCGTCGATGAATGGGACCTGATGATCGACGTTAATATCAAGGGCGTCCTGTATGGTATTGCGGCAGCCCTTCCACACATGAAGGCGCAAAAAAGTGGTCATATCATCAACGTATCCTCTGTTGCGGGGCATCGTGTGTTGGAAAACAGTGCCGTTTACTCAGCCACAAAATTTGCAGTCCGTGCGCTCTCTGAAGGATTGCGGGGCGAAGTGAAGCCCTACAATCTGCGCACGACGGTCATTTCGCCAGGGGCTGTCCAGTCAGAACTGCTCAGTAGCATTCATGATGAAGCGACTGCCGAACAGCTCCAGAATTTTGTGCCAGGCATTGCTATCGGTGCTGACTCGTTTGCAAGATGCGTGGCCTTTGCGATCAATCAGCCGGAAGATGTCGATATCAACGAGATTCTTTTTCGTCCGACAAAACAACAGGTCTGAACCCGACCAGACTACGCCTTTTCAAAGAAATGGCGGGGCCGTGTCATCTGGGATGGTGCGGCCCATCCGTATGATGTCACCGAGACATAGCCGAGAGATTGGTAATCAATCCGACGCAGAACCTGAGGTATGCCATCTCCGGTAGAATGACATGGAATGGTTATTCATGAGGGTTACTCATGATCATGTTCACTTTAGCGGGGTTGGTTCGGCAGCCTTTCGTTCCCTATGTCCTAGGATCAACCTTGCTGCAGGGAATGAATGAAACAGGCAAGAGTAGCCAGATGGATGCCGCCTGTTGATTTTGTTCCTAGCTGTAAGGAAAGAGCCATAACTATGGTTTTTCGTAATATTGAGGCGAAATGGATACAATTTCTCAAACAACTTCTGAAATAACCCGTAATGCCGATAGGCAGGCAGGAGCTTGGGGTGCTGTACTCGCCATGTCTCTTGGTGCCTTCGCGCTTGTGGCATCGGAGTTTATGCCTGTCAGCCTTCTGACACCGATTGCAGCCGATCTTCATATCAGTGAGGGGCAGGCGGGTCAGGCTATCTCGGTCTCTGGGGCGTTTGCGGTTCTGACCAGCCTTTTCATTTCCTCTCTGGCTAAAGGCATCAATCGCAAGACGCTTCTTTTGTCTCTTATTGGTATGATGATCGTTTCAGGTACCGTTGTTTCTCTGGCACCGAACTACATTATCTTCATGTTCGGGCGGGCGATGATCGGTGTTGTGATCGGCGGTTTCTGGTCGATGTCCGCCGCCACGGCCATGCGTCTTGTGGAAGACCATCATGTTCCACGCGCGCTTGCGATCCTGAATGGCGGAAATGCCCTAGCGACTGTTATTGCGGCGCCTGCGGGCAGTTTTCTAGGCAGTCTGATCGGCTGGCGTGGGGCTTTTTTCTGTGTGGTGCCGGTGGCTGTTATTGTCTTCATTTGGCAGCTTATCAGTCTTCCTTCCATGGTCAGCGAACGCCATAGACAGCCTGCAAGCGTCTTCGGTCTGCTGACACGGCCGGTTGTGATGATGGGGATGATCGCGGTCAGCTTCTTTTTTATGGGGCAGTTCACGCTTTTCACATATGTGCGGCCTTTTCTCGAAGTGGTTGCCCATGTCGATGTGTCCACCCTGTCGCTGATCCTGCTGTTAATGGGTATTTCCGGTTTTATTGGCACCATGCTTATCGGAAACGCCTTGAAGCACAGTGTTTATCCGGCGCTGATTGTTATTCCGGCTCTAATGGCATTTCTGGCCGTTGGGCTTATTCTTATAGGCCAGTGGATTGTCGCTTCTGCTGCAATGCTTACTGCATGGGGCCTTTTTGCAACATCGGCACCTGTCGGGTGGTGGACTTGGCTTGCCCGCACACTTCCGCAGGATGCTGAAGCGGGAGGAGGCCTCATGGTTGCGGTCGTCCAGCTTGCCATCACGCTCGGGGCCACTTGCGGCGGCATTCTTTTCGACGGGATCGGGTATCAGGCCACATTTTCTGCCAGTGCGCTTGCACTGTTAATTGCTGCTTTGCTGGCTTTCGCGATGATGCGATTGGCCCGGTAGTTCTGATTTTGTCGGGCATTCAGGCGAAGCTCAATACTCCCTTTGCCTTTGCGACTGGGAAGAAATGGCATGAGTGTTTACTTTTAGAAATTCTTTCCAAAAGTGCACGATGGTTATTATGAGGATGGGAGTTGCCTGTCTGCGCGTTTTATCGCAACAGACAGGCGTGTTGACGGATAGTTTTTCTTAAGGGCAAGCGAGTATCTCCCCGCTCATGTTTTGCTCCATGACACGATTGAGATAGGGAAATAGAAATGGATCCCGTTTGAATCTTGCCATGCTCCCATGCCCAGACGATCCTGACCGCCTGCGATATCCTCTGCAAACATTGCTTGCAGAGCAGTCCAGTCCTCTGGCGCGACCTGATCCTCCAGATGAGACTCAAGGCGATATTGATGTATCATAGCAGGTGACAGCCCCGCTTTATTTCCGAGTGACAGTAACTGATCCAGTGTCAGGGCACTTGTATGTGAGGGATCGCGGAGTGTTTCTGCCCGATCATATCCTGCCTGACATTCGGGTGCCGGGGTTGCGTCAATCACAATAAGCCGGCCATCGGGGCGACAGACGCGTACCATTTCTGCCAGAACTTTTGCTGGGTCCTGCATGTGGTGAAAACTGTACCGTGTCACAACCCGGTCGAAACTGTCCGCTGGAAATGGTAAATGCAGAGCATTGCCAATATGATACGCCACTGTCACGCCCATGTTGTCTGCACGCAGACGGGCCTGTTCGATCATGGCGGGTGTCAGGTCGATGCCCGTGACGTGTGCACCAATACGGGCCAGTTCACAGGCGACAATTCCCGGGCCGCAAGCAACATCAAGTACTTTCATGTCTTTACTCACTGCGCAGGCAGCAAGTGTTTGTGCCATACTTTCATTTTCCGCGTGGATGGCCAACTCAGAAAATGGTTTTGCCCAGCGTGTAAACTGGGCAACGATCTGAGCATCATGTGGTGTGTGTGAGGCAGACATCTTTATTCCTTTCCTTGTCCATTCAGGGTAAGGAAAGGGCAGGTGGCCGTCTAACGCCATGCGGCCATAAATAAGCGAATATCGGCCAATGAAAAATCTGACAGCCATAGAAACACAAACTATTCTTGTCGAGAACAGGCTGGATGGTCCGGGGAAGCCCGGCTTTGCATATCGCAACCCGTCTTCCGCCATATTTTACGACTGGCATGCCCATCCATGCCACCAGATTACCTATGCACGACGTGGCACGACACAGATTGAAGGTCCTGACGGTCATCATTTGCTGCCCACTGCACATGCCATATGGATTCCGGCAGAAACACGACACCGGACCATGATCCGTGATCTGGATGGCGTTTCCGTCTTTTTTGATCCTGTATATTTTCCGCATGCTGGCCCGGAGCATATCCAGACATTTCCTATAACGACAATGTTGCAAGAGATGCTGCTTTACACCCTGTGCTGGCAATCAGGCTCAGCGGAGCAAGATCCGATTGCTCAGAGTTTTTTTCATACTCTAGGCTTGCTCTGCATGGAGCAGATGCAGGTGAAAACAGCCCGGCTTTTCACTCTGCCGCGAGCCACGCATCCGTCTATCATGCGCGCTATGCAAGCGGCCCTTGTCAGCCCCGGTCAGGCAAATCTGCTTCTGATGCTGCATCATGCAGGAATGTCAGAACGCAGCTTTCGTCGCCATTTTAACGAGGAAACCGGCATGACATGGCAGGACTGGATCATACAGGCTCGTCTCTTTCACGCTGCAACCCTGCTAGCCGAAGGGCAACGTGTAACAGATGTAGCGGCCAGTGTTGGCTACACATCGCTTAGTGCATTTGCAAAAGCTTTTGCCGGCCTGATGGGTATGTCCCCAACTCGCTTTCGGGGCTTGCAAGCGTAAATAGGAGCGACTGTTTCAGTCAGGCTCCTGTGTTTGGTTCTCTATTCCGGCCGCATCTCGACGTTTGAGGCGATGTCCTGATGGTGGGCATGATGAATGCCGAGGTTCTTGTCCTCAGGCTTGAAAGCCACGAGACCCATTACTGGAGCCGAAGCAGCCAGTGCCTGTGGCGCAAGGGCACGACGAGCGGGTTTGCCTATCGGCAACGATCAGCATGCGGTCTAGTTGCGCGTTAGCATGGCGGGTTCCGGGGCGAACTGCCACGTGGGATATCGTAGCTGTTTTTACGGGCGTGTCGATTTCTCTGCTGATGAAGGTATTCCGGCGTCACCGGCTGAACTCGTCTTTTACGAGACGCACAAGACCTTCGATCCGGTCGCTGCTTATGGCGACACTCGAACCCAACGCGGTTCTGAAGGAAAAACGAACATCGACATGAACGAGGTCAATATCGATGTCGATCTGGTATGTAGGGGGGCAGTAACCTGTCGTGTACTGGTGAAAAACTGGTTGGAATGACCAATGGCTGTATCTGCTGCACAGTGCGAGATACCCTGCTGCAGGATGTACGGCGGCTCGTCTTACAGGAGCGATATGGACTGTGCAGGCATGACTCCAGCACAGTCCTGAAACTTCGGAGGCAGGTTTCCTCTATATTCAGTTGTTCCATCATACATCCGAAAGATCGAACAGCTTTTCTTCCGTAAGGTAGAGATGGCTCAGGCGTGGCTCTGTGCGAGAGAGTATGCGGCCATGACGCAGGACGTACAGACGGGCAGGGCGCAGACGGATTGCATCTATAGCTGAGCGCGCTTGCAAAACTACAAGGTTAGCTGGGTTTCCGGGGGCGAGGCCGTAGTCTGGCAGGTTAAGAATGCGGGCGGCTGTCTGCGTTACACCGTTGAAACAGTCATGCAGGCCCTGTTCATCAGTCATCTGGCTGACATGGACAGCCATGGAAGCGACTTCGAGCATATCGTGGCTGCCCAGACGGTACCACGGTCCATGACGCAATCATGACCCAGAGCGACGGGAACGCCTGCGCGTAGCAGTTCGGGCATGCGGGTCATGCCGCGGCGCTTGGGGTAGGTGTCATAGCGGCCCTGCAGGGTAATGTTGATCAGTGGATTAGCCACGGCTCCCATGCCTGCTTCGGCAATCAGGCTTATCAGCTTGTCGGCATAGGCATTGTCCATGGAGTGCATGGAGGTTAAGTGCGAGGCCGTAACACGACCCTGTAGCCCGAAGCGCACAGTGGCAGCCGCCAGAGTTTCGACATGGCGGGAAGATGGATCATCGGTTTCATCGCAATGCATGTCAACGGGTAGGCCCCTGTCCGCGGCAAGGCGCATCAGGTCGTCGATTGATGCTGCTCCATCCTGCATCGTGCGTTCGTAATGCGGAATACCCCCAACAAGGTCAACGCCCATGTCCAGTGCGCGCACTAGCAGCTCGCGTGCGGCGGGCATGCGTAAAAAGCCATCCTGCGGAAAGGCGACAAGCTGGATGGTCATCCAGGGTTTCATATCTTCGCGCAGGCGTAGTAGTGCGCGCACTGCGGTCAGATTTGGGTCGCTGATATCGACATGGCTGCGGATAGCCAGCGTGCCTTGTGTGATAGCCATTTCGCACAGTTTGCGTGCGCGCTGGTAAATATTTTCTTCTGTCAGGAGTGTTTTCGTTTCCTTCCAGATTTGTATGCCTTCCAGCAGGGTGCCGCTGGCGTTGTGTCGCACCAGCCTGAGGTGAGGGTAGAATCAAGGTGAAAATGGCTATCCACGAATGGCGGGCAGACAAGGTGCCCGCCCAGATCAAGCATCTGTGCGGCATCGCCGGTAAAGCCCTTACCAACGGAAACGAATTTTCCATCATGAATGGCAATGTCCGCTGGTGTGCTGTCAGGCAGGGTGGCGTTGCGCAGCAGGAGGTCAATCATGGCTGTATCCTGTTGTTTCAGTTCTGCCGGGCAGCAGCACGGCGGCGGAGTATGCAGATCTGCAGGCCCCCGGCGAGGAAGAAGCCGACAAGATAACCGATGTCAGCCCCGTTCAGCACGGTAGCGATTGGGCCAGTGTAAAGAGGTGTGGAGGAAAATAGCGAGATTGTCAGCGTGGTTACGGCCACAAATACCGTTGCGCTGCTTGTCCAGCCTGGGAGCGCGTTGCTGCGTTCGGCCTTGATGTTGGCCGGGCGGCAGTACCAGTCTGCTAGCACAATGCCGCACCATGGCGCGATCCAGTAAAGGGCGAGCAGCAGGTAGTTTTCATACAGGGAGACAAACCGCCCTTCGCCCATGACGGCCAGCACATAGCCCAGACCCGCTGTTACTACGGCGCTAAGCATGCGGTTGACATGAATGCCTGCGGAAATGAGCGCATAGGCGGCGGTGTTATCATTGGCTGCGTTGATGGCGACGGAAGAAAAAGCGACAGCCGCCAGTGCCAGCGGGGCGAGTGGGCCAGACCATGCCTGCAAGGCGTGAATCAGGGCATCGGGCGAGGGGTCCTGAATAGCAGCCCCGGTCAGCAGGCCGAACATTTCCATAATGAAAGAGGACAGGAACGTGCCGAGGAATGTCAGCCAGAAGATACGTTTTGCAGGCGTGGCGGGTGGGACATAGCGCGTATAGTCGGACGCATAGGCCGCCCACGCCATGTTGAAGCTACTGACAGCGCCCAACCCGACCATAATATCCGCGAAAGCGGCGCTACTGGTGGCCCCTGTGCCGGAAGGGGTAGCAGAATGTGTGACCGCGATCACCCCTACAATGGCGAACGCTCCCATGAGAACCCAGCCGAGATATTTCTCGATAGTCTGTACAAAATCATGTCCGCCCATGCTGGCCAGCAACTGGATAAAGGCAAGAACCCCAAGGGCAAGCCAGAAAGGAGCGGGGATGCCCACCATCCTGAGCAGGAGGATGAAAGCCAGTGCGGATGGTACGTTGTTGACCGCATCCCACCCGACGCAGTTGGCCCAGTTGATGAAGGCGGGCAGCCTTTTGCCTGTTTTGCCAAATGAAAAGCGAGAGGCTTCCATTTGTGGCAGGCCTGTTTTCGGTCCCATGACGCGCAGAGCGCCACTGGAAGGGACCCCATGATATTGCCTAGTAGCAGCACCATAATACCCGTCCAGCCCGTCAGGCCGAGACTGACGACCAGAATACCGATCACCCATGCCGAAGGAGCGAGGTTAGGGGCAAAATGGCTCCAGAAAACCCGATCTGCTTTCATGGTCTGCAAATCGGGGGAAACGCTTTGAAGAACGGCCGCGCTGCTTGTTGCTTCGACTTTCATGCCAAGGAGTTCCTTCGGGGAAAGGGCGCTGGATGGGAGCGTATCAGTCTTCGTTCTGTCGGTAGCTATAGGTTTCATCAAAACGCGAAAGAATATATGCGCCTGCGCCTATGGCGGGAAACAGAGGAGGATGTGCCTCGTCAACACAGGAAGCCAGAGGGCTGATGAGGGTATCGTAATCCGGCCCGAAGAAAAGCGGCATGGAGTAACGCTCTTTTCCGGACTGGTTGATAACGCGGTGCAAGGTGGAGCAGAACAGGTTGTTGGTCCAGCGTGCCATCATATCGCCGACATTAATCACGAAGGTGTCGGGAATGGGGGGAGCTGCGATCCATTCCTTGTTGGCATTGAGCACCTGAAGGGCAGATTCTCCATTCTGGTGGAGAATGGTAAAGCACTCGTAATCAGAATGTGCACCGATTCCAATCTGCTTTTCATCAATAGCACCAGCCTGCGGTGGGTAGCGTAGGATACGCATATGTGCCAGCGGCTTGTGTATGAACTGCTCGAAATGGTTTTCTTCCAGATCAAGGGCGAGAGCAAAAGTACGGAAAATAACATGCCCCAGCCTGATCAGGGCGGCATGGCAGGTCATGACCGTATTTCTGAAATCTTTGGGCTCGTCAGGCCAGAGATTGGGGCCGTAGAGAGATTTTCCGGCTAGCACGTCAGGGTCGCTTGCAGGAATGTCGCAGGCTAGGTCGAAGGCTTCGTGCAGGTCGCCTAGTGATTCTGGGTTTGTGTTTTCTTCCAGCAGGGGGCCGTAACCGCGATGGTTAGCCGAGTTGCGGATATGGATACGGTTTTTTTCTGGAAGAGGTAGGGCAAAAAACTGGCGGCTGCGTTCATAACAGTCTGACAGGGTTTGCTGGGACACGCCATGGTTTCGGACATAGAAAAAGCCTACTTCTGTACAGGCTTTTCTGACAGCGCGGCCGACATCGTGGCGTTTTTGAGGGTCGGGCAGAAACATGCCGGCCAAGTCAATGACAGGAATCTGCTCAAAGGCTAGCTGTTTGACGTCCAGCCCAGCCTTGCCGACGGGGCGCAGGCCATTGCCGGTTTTTACCATAACCATCCGGGGTTGTTCCTCCTGGTGGGATTGAGGCGTCCTGTGGCGCTCCGTGCAGGCAGCATACTGTTGCATATTTCGGATTCGCAATATTTTTCTGACCATCCAGACAAATTCTGTGGGTTGGTCTCGCGTTCGCGTATGAAAACTGACTGGATGGTCAGAAAAATATTGCGCGTGTCGGTTTGATGGTCATACCATTGCGAAACCAAAATATCATGAGGTGCCGACAACATGCTGCAACAGGATATTGCTAGTGGTAGGCTTGATCATGAGGAACTACGGAGCAATTTCGCTCAGGCTTCTCCACCTCTTGCGCCGATGCAGGCCGTTATGGAGTCGGAACGGTGTTTTTATTGCCATGATGCGCCCTGTATTCAGGCATGCCCGACATCCATTGATATTCCGCGCTTCATAAACGCGATTGGTAATGGCAATCCGGGTGGGGCTGCCCGTATTATCCTGGAGGCCAATATTCTGGGGGGCTCCTGCGCGCGTGTTTGTCCAACAGAAATCCTGTGTGAACAGAAATGCGTTCATAACCTGCTAGAAAATGGCCGACCGGTGCGGATTGGCGCGTTGCAGGAATACGCTACGGACTGGCAGATGGCTCAGGGCAGTCAGCCTTTTACCCGTGCTGAGCCGACAGGGCGGCGGGTGGCTGTTGTAGGGGCTGGGCCAGCCGGGCTGGCCTGCGCGCACCGGCTGGCTTTGCATGGGCATGATGTGAGCATATTTGACAGCCACGGGCACCCCGGCGGACTGAACCAGTACGGGGTGGCCGCCTATAAGATGGCCGATGATTTTGCAGCACGCGAGGTTGCGTTTCTGCTGTCGATCGGTGGCATTGTCTTCGAGGGCGGAAAAAGTCTCGGCATTGATTTTACGTTGGATACGCTGCGTCAGGATTATGATGCAGTGTTTCTGGCGTTTGGTCTGGGCAAGAGCCGTTCAGTTGGAATTGAGGGCGAAGATCTGCCCGGCGTAATGGATGCGCTTGCGTTTATTGAGCAGATCCGCACGCAAGTGTTGTCGGATATTCCCGTAGGGCGGCGTGTGATCGTGATCGGCGGTGGTAACACTGCGGTCGATGCAGCGGTGCAGGCACGCAGGCTGGGGGCAGATAGTGTTACACTGGCTTACCGCCGGGGGCCGGAACAGATGTCCGCCACACTGGCCGAGCGAGAATGGGCACAGACCAATGGCGTGAGCGTGCGTTTCTGGTCGTCTCCGGTAAAGATCATGCACGAAGATGGTGTTCTGAGCGCAGTGGCGTTTGATCACACACCGCTGGGGCAGCATGATCAGGCTCCACGACGAGAGGTTATTCCGGCCGATATGGTGCTGACTGCCGTAGGGCAACTCATGGACCCCGGCATGGTCTCTGCGATGCATGTAACCATGCGTAACGGGCGCATTGTTGTGGATGATCAATACAGAACAAGCCTGCCGGGTGTTTATGCAGGAGGGGACTGTACGGAGGGTATGGACCTGACCGTGGCTGCGGTGCGTGATGGCCGGGATGCGGCACAGGCCATTCACGCCGCCTTTGGTCAGGACCGGGAGTAGAAAAACATGGCTGATCTGAAAACAGAATTTGCAGGTATTCGTTCTCCCAATCCGTTCTGGCTGGCCTCCGCGCCACCAACGGACAAAGCCTATAACGTCAAGCGGGCGTTTGAGGCAGGGTGGGGCGGCGTTGTGTGGAAAACACTGGGAGAGGACCCGCCGGTGGTCAATGTCAGTTCCCGTTATGGTGGGCTGCACCATCATGGCCGGAAAATGATCGGGTTTAACAATATCGAGCTGATTTCAGATCGGCCACTTGCGGTCAACATCGCCGAGATCAAGGCAGTCAAAGCCGCTTATCCTGACAGGGCCGTGGTGGTCAGCCTTATGGTGCCATGCGAGGAGCAAAGCTGGCGCGCCATACTGCCCATTGTTGAGGAAACCGGGGCCGATGGCATCGAGCTGAACTTTGGCTGTCCTCACGGCATGTCCGAACGCAATATGGGGGCGGCGGTAGGGCAGGTGCCCGAGTATGTGGAAATGGTGACGCGCTGGTGCAAGCAGTTTACCCGCATGCCAGTTATCGTGAAGCTCACTCCTAATGTAACGGATATTCTCATGCCTGCGCGCGCGGCCTTACGTGGCGGGGCGGATGCCGTTTCCCTCATCAACACGGTGCAGTCCATTATTGGGGTCGATCTAGACCAGATGGCGCCTATGCCGGTTGTGGATGGTATGGGCACGCATGGTGGCTATTGTGGCCCGGCCGTCAAGCCTATTGCCTTGCGTATGGTGGGGGAAATCGCGCGGGATCCCGGACTGGCCCACCTGCCTATTTCTGGCATGGGTGGTATTGAAACATGGCGCGACGCAGCGGAATTTCTGGCTATGGGGGCCTCTGCCCTGCAGGTCTGCACGGCGGCCATGCATTACGGCTTTCGTATCGTGCAAGACATGATAGACGGCTTGTCCGCGTGGATGGATGAAAAGGGCTATCAGGATATCCACGCACTGAGCGGGCGGGCGGTGCGCAATTATGTGCCATGGAACACGCTCAACCTGAAGTTCAGAACCATAGCACATATCGATCAGGAACGCTGCGTGGGCTGCGGACTGTGCCATATCGCCTGCGAGGACACCTCGCATCAAGCCATTGCTGTTGGTGGCGTGTCCGGTGCGCGCCGGTACGATGTCATTGAGAGTGAATGCGTTGGGTGCAATCTGTGTGCTCATGTCTGCCCTGTTGCGGAGTGCATCACCATGCAGCCGCAACCAGTCGATGGGCACGTGACATGGCGTGAATACGAACACAGTGCAGAGCGCCTAGCAGGCTGCTCAGTAGCTCACGGCGTATGAGGGGAGAGGTGAACATGACACAACAGGACAGGACCGTGCAGGGGGCGGGCCCCCGTGGGCAGGGTGATAATTTGCGGGTGGATGGTGCCGCCCTGTGGCGCGATCTGATGGACAGTGCGCGTTTTGGAGCGACCCCCAAGGGCGGGATACGTCGTCTGGCCCTGACGGAGGAGGACAGGCAGGTCAGGGAATGGTTTGTCAGTGCTTGCGAGGCTCTGGGCTGCGTGGTTTCATATGACTCCATGGGCAATATTTTTGCCCGTAGGCCGGGGCAAGATAATACCCTGCCGCCACTGGCCATGGGCAGCCACCTTGATACGCAACCTACAGGGGGGCGCTTCGATGGTATTCTGGGTGTGCTGGGCGGGCTTGCGGTGCTACGCTCCCTACACATGGCCGGGCATGTAACCCGCCACCCGGTGGAGCTTGTCTGCTGGACGAACGAGGAAGGCTCGCGGTTCTCGCCTCCCATGATGTGTTCTGGCGTGTTCGCGGGTGTTTTTACCGAGCACGAGGTTCTGGAAAAGCAGGATCGTGCTGGCCTGCGCTTTGGCGATGCCCTGCAGGCTATTGGCTACAAAGGGGCGGAGCGTGTGGCCAGCACCCTTTGACAGCGTATTTTGAGCTCCATATCGAGCAAGGCCCCATTCTGGAAGCGGAAGGCCATACCATCGGGATTGTCCGCGGTATTCAGGGCGCGCGGTGGTACGAGGTTACGCTCAGGGGCAGGGAGGCGCATGCGGGCTCCACGCCCATGCCAATGAGGCACGATGCTCTTGTGGCTGCGGCAGGCATGGTTCTGGCTGTCAGACATGTGGCGATGCAGCATGCGCCTTTGGCAGTTGGTACGGTCGGCCTTGTTGAGAACCGCCCGAATAGCAGTAACGTTGTGCCGGGAGAGGTCTTTTTCACGATCGATATCCGTCACCCTGAAGATGCATTCGTGGTCGACATGGAAAAAGCCTTGATGGGTGATCTGGAGCGCCTAGCGGCGGAAAGCGGGGTGCTGCTGGATGTGAAGCGTATATGGGATGCACCCGCCGTACCTTTCGATCCAGCCTGCATAGAAATTGTGGCGCGCGCGTCGGACCAGCTTGGTTATTCTGCTCGTGAGATAGTGTCTGGCCCCGGTCATGATGCGGGTTACATCGCTCGTGTAGCGCCAACCGCCATGATTTTCGTGCCCTGCAAGGACGGCTTGAGCCATAATGAAGAAGAAAGCATTCTTGAGGAGGATGCCGAAAAAGGTGCCAATGTGCTGTTGGCGGCCCTGTTGGCGGCGGATGCTCGTTTCAGTCGTGGTGCCTGATTACGCCTGAGTGGCGGGAATAAAACATACCGGCTGGTCTTTTGCGTGTGAATGGCTGTGCTATAGCCGTAAAGGTGGTGCAACCTCCATGTGAAAGACTGCCCCGGCGATATGACCAAACAGAAAAAAACATCAGAAGAACCGGGTGTTCCGCGGCGCAATAATTCAAAACAGATATTGGATGCCGCGGAAAAGGTATTTTCTGTCCATGGGTTATCTGGCACGCGGATAGAAGATATCGCCCGTGCCTGTGGGCTGCCTAAGGCGAATGTCCTTTATTATTTCAGCACCAAGGAAAAACTTTATAAGGCAACGCTGGAGCGTGTGCTTGGGCACTGGCTCGCGAATGCCGAATTGCACCTCTCGGCGGAACAGGATCCTGCGGAAGGATTGAGACAGTATGTGCTCTCAAAAATGGCATTTTCGCAAAAGCACCCTGCTGCATCGCGTCTGTTCATGCATGAATTGCTTGCAGGTGGGCGGCATGTGCGGGGGTTCCTTAAAACAACCATGCGCGAGCATGTTGCCAACCGTGTCACGGTTTTTAAGGTATGGCAGGAAAAAGGTCTGATCCAGATTGCCGATCCGGTGCATTTCCTGTTTTTGCTCTGGGCGATGACACAGTCTTACGCGGATATGCAGGTTCAGTACGCTACCTTGCTGGGGCGTGCGCGTCTGACTCAGGCTGATTTTGAAAACGGCACAGAGGCGATATTGCAACTGGTCAATGCCGCCTGCCTGCAAAAGCCGGATGGAAACTGAGCAGCAGATAGAGCAGGACAGACACGCCTAGGCCTGTGAGTTCGGACAGGCTGGCCAGAACTGGCCATACAGGAGCGAAGATCAGCATAATACTTACGGCTGTTCCACCGGCCAGTGCTATGAGCGCGCGCGGGTTGATGCCGCGGGAATACCAGTAAATATCCTGAGGGCGGGCGCTGTAGAGAGCCTGTATGTCGACCTGCTTATTGTGGATGATGTGATAATCCGTAATGACAATGCCGGCGAGCGGGCAAATGAACGCCCCCAGTATGTCCAGTGTCAGGTGAATAAGTTCGGGGCGTGCATAAAGGTTCCACGGCGTAATACCTATGGCGGCTGTGGCGGCCAGCAGGCCCCCTTTGCGCCAGGATAGTGCTTGTGGGGCAAGGCTGGAAAAATCAAAAGCGGCAGAGACGAAATTGGCGGTAATGTTGATGCCAGCCGTAGCAATGACGAATGTTATAATGCCGATAACAGAAGCAGTCGTGTTGTCGAGGCGTGCAATGGTCTCGACCGGGTCTGTCAGTAACTGCCCGAAAACCGGGAGTGTCAGGCTGATACTGCTCAGGCTGAGTAGGGAAAAGGCAAGGAAATTCAGCGGAAGCCCAAGGAAATTGCCTTTTCGTACAGAATCGGGGCTGGAAGCGTAGCGTGCAAAATCACCAAAATTGAGAACGATCGGCGAAAAATACGCCACGACCATTGTGATGATATCCAGCATGCCACCAAGAGATGAAGCGGTTTTTGCAACCGGTAAGCTTGCAGGAAAATGCCAGCCAGTTCGGGACAAAAGCCATAGGACCAGAACAATCATCATTCCATAAATTGCAGGACCAGCCCAGTCTATGAAGCGGCGTACGGCGTTCATGCCGTTCCAAAATATGGTGATCTGTAGCCCCCAGACAGCAAGAAATGCTACCCAGCCTATCAGTGAAAGCCCGGCAAAGCCGTGCAGACTGGCATTGGCAAGTGGGCTGAAAGCGGGATGGAGGGCTATGACCAGAATGACGAGCGCGTTTGAGGCAAGCCATGTCTGGATACCATACCAGCCAATGGCGATGCAGCCCCTAATCGTGGCAGGCACGGCAGCGCCATAAACCCCAAATGCCATTCGGGCTACGACGGGAAAGGGAGCGCCCGAGACCATACTGGGGCCAGCTATGAGGTTGCAACCCAATTGAACGATGATAATGGCCGCCATCATGGCGGCCAGAATATGTGTAACCGGCAGGCCGATCATAAGAAAACTGCCGATTGTGACATAACCTGCGACACTGTGGATGTTTGACATCCACAAAAACAGATAGTCTTTCCAGGCCCATGTGCGCAGGGCCGAGGGTGATAGGTCGTCATTTGTCAGGGCTGGGTCATTCTGATCCGCGGATTTGCTGTCAAACATTGTCCTTGCCCCATCGATTCCTGCTGACAAAGAGTATTGACCATTTAGTCAGATAAACAATACGGTATCGATATAAAATAAAGGATATAACAGGATCAGGCAGCCGTTAGAGCTGTAGGTGCAGGAGAGAGGGGGCGCATATGTTGCATATTCGCGGTGGAACGGTTGTGACAGCGGAACGCAGCATGCGGGCTGATGTTCTGTGTGGAGCCGATGGCCGGATAGATTATGTGGGCGACCCGTTGGATACACCAGCAGGGTATGAGGTTCTTGATGCCGGAGGGCTGCTGGTCATGCCCGGAGGCATAGACCCGCATACCCATATGGAAATGCCTTTCATGGGAACCGTTGCCAGCGACGACTTTTTTACTGGCACGGCGGCAGGGCTTGCGGGCGGCACCACCAGTATTCTGGATTTTGTCATACCAGACAGAGGGGAATCGCTTCTGGCTGCCTGGCGGTCATGGCGGGAGAAAGCGGCCAAGGCCTGTGCGATTATGGGTTTCATGTTGCGATTACACACTGGAGCGAACAGGTTGGCGAGGAAATGCGCATTCTGGTCGAGGAGTGTGGTGTCAGTTCGTTCAAGCATTTCATGGCCTATAAAAATGCCTTGATGGTGGAGGACGAGGACTTTTTACGCTCACTTAAGCGTGCGGCCGAACTGGGGGCATTGTGCACCGTTCATGCTGAAAATGGCGATGCCGTTGCCTATATGCAGCAGCAGCTCCGGGCTCAGGGGCGTATGGGGCCAGATGCGCATCCCTTGTCGCGCCCTGCTGAGGTGGAGGGCGAGGCAACGGGCCGCGCCATCATGCTGGCGGAACTCGTTGGTGCGCCCATTTATGTCGTGCATGTTTCTACCCGGCAGGCAACCGAGGCTATCGCTCAGGCCCGCCTGCGGGGGCAGACAGTTTATGGTGAGGTTTTGCCCCAGCATCTTGTTTTTGATGACAGTGTCTATGACTGCAAAGACTGGCTGAAAGCCGCACAACATGTCATGAGCCTCCTTTTCGGCCGCGCGCGCATCAAGGGGCGTTGTGGGGCGGGTTGATGTCAGGGCAACTCCAGACAACAGCCACAGATCATTGCTGCTTCTGTGCCGGGCAGAAAGAGGCAGGACGTGACGACTTTACCCGTATCCCCAACGGAACACCGGGCGTGGAAGATCGCATGAGTGTGTTATGGCACTATGGTGTGGAAACAGGGCGGCTTAGTCCTGAACAGTTTGTAGCTCTGACCTCCACAAATGCTGCACGTATTTTCGGTCTGTATCCGCGTAAAGGAACTATCGTTCCCGGTGCGGACGCAGATCTGGTCTTGTGGGATCGTCATATGGAAAGAAAAATTTCCGCGAGAACCCACCATCAGAATGTGGATTATAATCTTTACGAAGGTATGAACCTGCGCGGGGCGGCCCGTACAACCATCGCCAATAGCCGTATTGTCTGGCACGAGGGTGATTTGAGAGCGGTAAAGGGGAAGGGGCGGTATCTCCCGCGTAAAATTTTTACGCGTTCAGCTCTTGGTTAGGGCCAGAGTCTATAACTTTGATGCTGAGTGGAGAGTGTGATTCAGAGGTTTGGCAAGACCGCGTGAAGCCTGTTTGCAATCTTCGCACTGGTGCGTTTGATAGCCGTTCTGCTGCTTTCCGTAACGATGTGCTTGGTCCGACAGTGGGCCAGTGTTTTATCCAGCAGGCCCTCGTGCAGTCTGGCGCTATCACTGGCAGCCGCCTCTGTCGTCTTCCATTTGCGGATCAACCTGAACTTCCGGTCGATGGAGATGTGCGACTTCTAGCCAAAGAACGGTATGGCGATATCCGTGGACGGGATCGTCCCGTCTACCTGGCACTTTGCTTTCGTGAACTTCAGCGTCCATCACTCATGCCTGTCCTTGTGGGACAGCTTTGTGGGCTTGTCGTCCAGTCCTGTGGGATTTGCCCGTCACGCAAATCCGTCTTCTCCGCGTTCGTGTTGCGCTGCTTTGGGGCCGCGACGAGGGTAGCACCCAGTTTCAGACCTGACATCGGTAGGTAACCCACGTTCCGCAGGGTTGCGCCTTAGCGATTGAACAGACCATCGATCGCACCCGTCTGTGTGAGACGCTCGGCGGAACAGCCAGTCCGTTTTGGCGCATCCGGCAAGTGATCTGAAAGCCTCAGACCAAAGAAGCCAGCCTGCCTCATCATCCATCGTCCTCAATCAATGAAGGAGAAATGCAATCACGGGAAAGCCTCAAAACAGAACCCTCTAGGTTCAACTGGTTTGTAAGATACTTGCCATCCTATCTACTATACCGCATAAAAACTGAGTGATTTTCTGTGGTGGGTGCAGAAAAATGACTACCTTCTATGTGAGTAGATTAAGGCGAGGTTAAAATGTCTTTCTTATTCAATCCCTCACATAGCGATGCGCATCAAGCGCAAGGTGAATGTCCTTAATATGCGAATTTTTAAAAATATAAAATTCTTTAATTACTTACCAATTAAAAGTCCCTTGCTAAGGGCTTTAATTGCATCTTTGCTATTATTTCATGATTCTTATTTAATGGTTAAGCCATTTTTATTAAAAAGTTTCAGGAATTTTATTTCTGAAGGAAACCAAAATTATTCATGGCATGATGCCATTATTTTTATGGGGTTGCTGGATATTCCGCGGTTTTTTATGGGAATAGTATTATTTTTAATATCATTTATAATATTGTTCAGAACAAGACTGGCGTGGTTTTCATCTGTTTCGATACTTTTTTGTGTATCTTTTATAGATTATTTTATAAGCAAAACACACTCAATGGATTTGCTTTATTTAATTGGCACAATAATATATTTATTATTTGTTTGGAGGGATTTTTATAAACACAACTTGGGGACAATTAGTTTATTTTCTTTATTAAGTATCGTGTCGCTATTAGTGTATGGTTCTCTAGGTGTTCTCTATCTAGGGGATCAATTCTCACCGCATATTCTAAACATATACGAAGCAGTGTATTTTGTTATTGTATGTATGTCGACTGTTGGTTTCGGGGATATTGTTCCAGTAAGTGACAATGCGAGAATTTTTACTGTAACTGTAATTATATTCGGGATTACAATTTTTGCAGCGTCGGTTGCATCCATTGCGGGCACTATGGTTAGGAATAATGTTAAAAAAATCCTTCAGGGAAAGATGGCAAAAGTGACAAGAAATAACCACTGCATAGTAATTGGTGCATCATATTTCGCGCAGGGTGTGTGTCGAAAATTTGTAGAATCCGGCATTGTTATAACGGCTGTTTGCAGAGCAGGAGAGAAAGGTTTTTTCACCGAAAAAATGGATGTTATTGAGGGTGATCCAAGTTCTATTGATACGTTGAGTGAGGCAGGAGCAAAGCAAGCAAAATATATTATATCACTAATGGAAAATGACTCTGATAATGCTTTTGTCCTGTTAGCTGCCAAAGAGGTTTGTGGAGAAAACACAAAAATCATATCTCTAGTGAATGATGATCATAATGTTAACAAAATAAAAATAATAAAACCAGATGGTATCCTGTCATTGCAGCAGTTGGGTAGTGAGATATTGATGCAGGCTATCAGTGGTGAAACTGACAATAATTCTATTGTGAATATATTCCTCAAAACGCAAAATGCAGAGGGTAATTGAGTGATACATCATAAATAATGATGAGTTAATCATGCTAATTTCATGATCAATAGTTGTGTTTCTGGTGAGGGCAAAAAGAGACTGTCCCACATTGATTGTGCCTGTTTGTAAGGCATCCATGAAGTTCCAAAAAAGGGGAGGAGGGTTCTTATACCCTCCAGATCTTACTGTCCTTGTACGCGGCAGCCTCGAGTGTGTTCGACTGCTTGAATGTGCCTTAGCTGTGCGTGCAGGTGGTCTCGTTGAGCACTACGCTGTGGGGCAGTATTGGGCGCACTTGTCTGTTCGGATGATCCAGCAATACCGAATGTTTTCACGGGAGAGAAGGTTACCTGCCCGAAGTTATTGCCGCCCTTTGTTGGCAGGGGTGCTTCATCGGCTAAACGGTCTTCTTCTCCCAGCGCTGCGATCTGGTCGGAGGTTTTTACGTCCTCTCCAAGTAGATGGCGGCAATCGAGAGTGTCATAATCCACTGAAACCTCGAGAACCTTGTTCTGTTCCGGGAGCGGATGACACCCCGCAACTAGCAGTGTCAGGCATAGGTATGGCCATAGTGTTCTTTTCCAGTTCAGGCGCGCGTACGGTTTCATTGCCTCGTTCCTTATGTGTGGCCGATACGGGCCTGAGCATGGGGCAGTTTAGTGGCTTATCATCCACGGTCGTTTAGAGGGAAACACCTTTGCCGCCGAAACGCTTTGTGCTGTCAGGGGTGTTTTTTGGCGACAGCACCCACAGTTTGGACCATGTCGCCCTGAGACCTTTCGAGGCTCATGGGATGCGCGTTCATTCGTAGCGAAAGCATTGCGCCGGGCCTGTGGCATCATGGCCAGCGCAGGTAGCGTTATCATCCGCTGTGACACCTTGCCGCAGGAGGGACACTCCTGCGGCGTGGCGAACTGCTCCATGCCCCGCATAAGCGAGAACGAACCGCAGTCCGGGCATTCGTAATCATACAGTGGCATGTGCAATCCTTTTACAGATCGGGTGACATGGGCACATCAGTGCCGGGTGCGATGCCGCCTTTGGGGCCATCCGCGCCGGGGTTGATGTCAAAGTCAAAGATTTCCGTCGGTATCCACAATGTGGCGCAGGAGTTGGGAATATCCACGACCCCGCTGACATGCCCCTGCACAGGTGCTGAGCCCAAAAGGCTGTAAACCTGAGCCCCCGTATAGCCGAATTTCTTGAGGTATTCGATCGCATTCAGGCAGGCCTGACGATAGGCTACGTTGAAGTCTAGGTAATGCTGCTGACCGGTTTCATCCACCGAAATACCTTCGAATATCAGATGGTCATTGTAGACAGGTCGGATCGGGCTAGGTTTGAAAATCGGATTTTTGATTCCGTATTTTGCCATACCACCCTTGATGAGATTGACACGAAGATGCGCCCAGCCGGGCATTTCAATCGCGCCACAGAAAGTAATTTCACCATCCCCCTGGCTAAAATGCAGGTCGCCCATGGAAAGACCTGCCCCGTTGACATAAACGGGAAAAAACACCCGTGCGCCGCGTGTCAGATCCTTGATATCGCAATTGCCACCATGCTCACGCGGAGGAACCGTGCGAGCACCCGTTGCTGCGGCATCAGCCCGGGCTTCACCTTTCAGGCGGCCCATATGGGCTGTGGGCACATGGGGCGGGTTGGCCAGAGGCGGCACGCGGGTCGGGTTGGTGGCAATCAGCCCGGTTTCACGCCGGTTCCATGTTTCCAGAAGATCTGGAGAGGGTAGGGTACCTATCAGGCCGGGATGAAGCTGCCCGGCAAAGCGCACCCCCGGTACATGCCGTGACTGAGTGAACAGGCCATCAAAATCCCAGATGGATTTACGGGCTTCAGGAAAATGGTCGGTCAGAAAGCCGCCACCATTTGTTTTTGAGAAAAATCCGTTAAAACCCCATGGGTTCTCTTTCAGTGTTCCAATATCCAGCAGGTCAACCACCAGCAGGTCGCCCGGTTCAGCCCCCTCCACACCAATAGGGCCGCTGAGGAAATGCACGATGCTCAGATCAACATCGCGCACATCATCTGCGCAGTCGTTATTTTTAATGAAACCGCCAGTCCAGTCATAACATTCAAGGATGAAGTCATCGCCCGGTTTGACCGTTGCAACCATGGGCAGATCAGGATGCCAGCGGTTATGAACATTTTCGTTCTCATAGGCGGATTGAGACAGGTCAACCTTTACGAGTGTTTCAGGCATTGTCATGTCCTTATGGTTTACGGTTTAAACAGAAAGGAAGCGAGCTATGCGGTCTTCATCCACATTGGCGCGGCTATCCTCATGGACAATCTGTCCATTTTCGATCACTAGAACTCTATCCGCGATATCCAGCGCGAAGCTGAGCACCTGCTCGGCCACAAGAATGGTCAGACCCATTTCATCGCGGATGCGCCGTAGCGTGCGGGCAAGTTCAAGAATGATCGATGGCTGGATGCCCTCAGTTGGTTCATCCAGCAAAAGCACTTTGGGGCGGGTTGCCAGAGCGCGGGCAATAGCAAGCTGCTGCTGCTGCCCGCCTGACAGGTTGCCTCCCCGGCGTGTACGCATTTCCTTCAGAACCGGGAAAAGTGTATACAGGTTCTCGGGAACAGTTTTCCCACCCCGCACAAACAGGCCGGTTTCAATATTCTCCTGCACGGTCATGGCTGAAAACACCATGCGACCCTGCGGCACAAAAGCCAGTCCGGCAGCTACGCGCTGGTAACTGGGCAGATTTGTGATTTCCTGCCCATCCAGCGCGATATGACCGGAACGCACCGGAACCATCCCGATGAGTGATTTCATGAGTGTGGTTTTGCCCATGCCGTTGCGCCCCATGATGGCGACAATCTCGCCCGGGCGCAGAGTCATATCCACCCCGTGCAACACCTCGCTCTCGCCGTAGCAGACCCGGAGCTGAGAGATTTCAAGCATTGCGTTGTCTTTTTCAGTGGCCAAGGTACACCTCGATAACGCGCGGATCGTTCTTGACATGCTCCATGGAACCTTCGGACAGGATACGGCCCTGATGCAAAACCGTGACTTGATGGGCAATTTCCTCAACAAACCCCATGTCGTGTTCAATCACGATAACCGATCGTGTTCGGATAATGTCTTTCAGCAATGCTGCTGTTTTGACACGTTCGCTTACGGTCATGCCGGCCACAGGTTCATCAAGCATCAGCAGGGCAGGATCCTGAATGAGCAGCATGCCCAGTTCCAGCCACTGCTTCTGCCCATGGCTGAGGTCTTCAGCACGGCGGTCAAGTTGGTCGTCCAGAAAAATGGTGCGGGCGACTTCATTGACCCGCTCCACCACTGCCGTATCCCGGCGGAAGATCAGAGACCCCATAATACCCCGCCCTTTGGGGTAGGAAATTTCCAGATTTTCGAACACCGTCAGGTCTTCGTAAATCGAGGGGTTCTGAAACTTGCGGCCGACACCTGCTCGCACAATCTCATGTTCTTTCAGGCGTGTCAGTTCCGTGCCCTTGAAACGGATGGAGCCTGAAGTGGCACGAGTACGCCCACAGATTAGATCCAGAACGGTAGTTTTGCCTGCTCCGTTCGGTCCGATTATGACCCGCAGCTCGCCCTCACGAACGGAGAAGGATAGGTCGTTGACTGCCCTGAACCCATCGAAGGAAACCGTGAGGTCTGTGACGGACAGAAGAGGTTCATTACCCGTTTGCATGATCGGCCTCCCTGCCAGCGTGAACCGGTGCTTTGGATGACGAACCAAGCAGGCGGCTGATATAAGGGTCGAGATAGGTGCGGTAGAGGCTGGCAAGCCCGCCAGGCAGCACCACAACAATGAAGACAAACAATGCCCCCATGGCGAACATCCAGACCTGCGGCATGGTTTCTGAAAAGCTCGTGCGCGCCCAGTTTACCAACAGGGTGCCGTATATGACGCCCAGAAGGGATGTGCGGCCGCCTACCGCGCAGTAAATAACCATTTCGATAGATGGCACGATCCCGACAAAGCTGGGGGACATAAACCCCACCTGAAGGGTAAACATGGCACCGCCAATCCCCGCCATGGCCGCGGCAAAGCAGAAAACGAAGGTTTTGAAACTGGCGACATCATAGCCTGAAAACCGCACCCGATCTTCGCGTTCACGCATCGCCACCAGAATACGCCCTAGCTTGCTGCACCGGATGAAATGCGCGCCACCCAGACAAACCAGCAGCAGGGCAATGGTGACAAAATACAGGATAAGCTTGGCGTGATCGGTGCGAATATCCCAGCCGTTAAGTGTGCGCAGGTCGGTAATACCGTTGACACCCCCCGTATACCCCTGTTGCCCGATGATGAGGATCGTCAGGATTGAGGCAATGGCCTGTGTGATGATGGCGAAATACGTTCCCCCAACCCGGCGCTTGAACATGGACAGGCCGATGATGAGTGCGAGCAGCATAGGCACGGCTGCGACCGCCACAATCGAAAATGCAAGGCTGTGGAACGGTTGCCAGAACCACGGCAACGTTGTGATCTGGTTCCAGTCCATGAAGTCGGGAATACCCGGTGTGGACTGGATCTTGGTTGCTTCAGGTGTGGAGGCCTGCAGTTTGAGGAACATGGCCATGCAGTAACCGCCAAGGCCGAAGAAAATACCCTGTCCCAAGCTGAGAATACCCGCATCGCCCCAGCACAAGACCAGCCCGAGTGCCACGAAAGCATAGGTCAGGTATTTCCCAACAAGGTTGAGCCTGAACGGTTCAAGTACCAAAGGTAGGATAACGGCCAGAATGGCTACGAGAACCAGAACAAAGAGCGCGGTTTTCCTGTCACGTAATAACGATTTCATGATCTTTCCTCACCGCCGCACTTTGAGAACGAACAGACCCTGCGGGCGGAGCATCAGAATGATGACAACGCTCAGCAGCACGATGACCTGCGCCATGGAACCGCTCAGGAAAAACTCCAGAATTGAACGGGTCTGTGAAATACTGAAGGCCGAAGCAATGGTGCCTGTGAGGCTTTGTGCTCCGCCAAATGCCACGACCAGAAACGTATCTACAATATAGAGCTGACCGGCCGTGGGGCTGGTGGAGCCAATCATGGTAAAGGCGGCCCCGGCTACCCCTGCAATGCCGCAACCCAGACCAAAGGTCATGCGGTCAACCCGCTCGGTATTGATACCCACCGCACCAGCCATGGCACGGTTTTGCATGACCGCACGCACCTGCTTGCCCCAGCCTGAACGGAACAGGAGAAGATACACCCCGGCCGTAATAACCAGCGTCATGCCCATGACAATTATGCCGTTGATGGGAATTTCGATGCTGTCAGACAGGTGGGTAGACCCCATCATCCATTCCGGCAGGTTCACACCCACTTCACGCGCACCGAAAATGGAGCGGTACGCTTGCTGGAGCATGAGGCTGATGCCCCATGTAGCCAGCAATGTGTCCAGTGGACGCTTGTAAAGAAACCGGATCAGCGACCACTCCAGCGCCATGCCCAGCAGGCCCGGCACAATGAATGAAACAATGATTGCGACAAAGAAATACAGGCTGAACAATCCCGGCATATATGCACTGAACAGCCGGGAGCATTCATAGGTCATGTAGGCCCCGAGGATCATGAACTCCCCATGGGCCATGTTGATGACACCCATCTGCCCGAAAATGATCGCCAGCCCCAGCGCCATCAGCAGATAGACGGAAAACATGATCAATCCGGCAAAACCCTGCATGACCAGGATGGAGCCAAGATCGCTGAATGAATAGCCCATCAGCATGGAACGCGATCTCCCGATGGCGAAAGAACAGGAATTTTTCTCATGATGTCAGATCAGTCGCGCCAGTCTTACTGGTAGCCAACGGGGAAGGGGTTGGGCTCCATCAGATCCGGTGTCTGGTAAATCACGTTGAACTGACCATCGGTGCGGGCTTGACCCACAAGAGTGCGGCTCCACAGATGGTGGTTGGGGTGAATACGCACATACCCTTCGGGGGCGTTTTTGAATTCCACGCCGGGTGAGGCGTCTATCACCTTATTGATGTCGAAACTGCCTGCTTTTTCCACGGTCAGTTTCCATAGCCACGGACCCAGATAGGCGGCCTGTGTAACATCGCCGATCACGCTGTTTTCGCCCCACATTTTCTTGAATGCGGCAACGAATTCCTTGTTGGCGGGGTTATCAAGGCTCTGGAAATATTTCATGCAGGCATAGGCCCCGGCGATGTTTTCGCCCCCGATCCCGAGAATTTCATCTTCGGTCACGGAAATGGTCATCAGGGTCTGCTTGCTCAGGTCGATACCGGCCGCCTTGAGCTGTTTGTAAAAGGCGACATTAGAGCCACCGACAATGATGGCGTAAATCACATCGGGCTTGTGCAGTTTGATCTTGTTGATGACGGAATTGAACTGGGTATGACCAAGGGGGAAGTATTCCTCACCAATAACCTTGGAATCCTTCAGGTGGCCTTCGATATGTTTGCGCGCAATCTTGTTAGCTGTGCGCGGCCAGATATAGTCCGAACCCAGAAGGTAATAGGTTTTGGCTTTCTTTTCGCGGCTGACCCAGTCCAGACCGGCTAGAATCTGCTGCGTTGCTTCCTGCCCGGTGTAAATGACGTTGCGTGACTGCTCCAGCCCTTCGTAAAAAGTGGGGTAATACAGCATGCCATTATACTGCTCGAATACGGGTAGAACGGCCTTGCGCGAGGCAGATGTCCAGCAACCGAAAACGGCAGCACATTTGTCGTTTTCAAGCAGTTTCCGGGCTTTTTCCGCAAAGGTAGGCCAGTCGGATGCACCATCTTCCTGCACAACCTTGATCTGGCGACCCAGCACCCCACCCGATGCGTTGATCTGGGCAATGGCAAGTTTTTCGGCTTCGACCGAACCCGTTTCGCTGATAGCCATGGTGCCGGTAATGGAATGCAGGATACCAACTGTTACCGTATCATCGGTAACGGCAAGGCCTGTGGTGTTGACCGCGGATGTGGCTGACGCGGCCTGCGCAAGCCGTGGCAGGCCAGCCATGACCGGAAGTGCCGCGAGGCCTTTGAGAATCTGTCGGCGATTTGATTGTATACCGAAAATACCTGTCTTTTTCTCTACCATGTCGCACCTGTCTTTCCTGTGGCGGCAGAGTATGTCCGCTACCTGATGCGCACAGAATTCCAGTTACGAGGTCGAAACTGTTATACGTCGAACGACGTACCCGCCTGCATAGCCCTGCCCATTCGATGTATGCTATTGCGTAAACGAAACAAAAATGACACACTTCCATTCCACCACGAAAGCGGCATATAGAGCATGCGCCAACGTATCCTTCCGATCCGCCGGGATTATAACCGCTGGGTCGGCAACGAGATGCTGGAAGACTATGCCCTGCGCTTTACCGCGCGCAAGGCTAGGCGCTGGTCCTCCCTTACGGTTGCAAACACGGCCTTTGGCGGTGTTTCCTTCCTTGCACTCGAGCTGATCGGCGGCGTCACAACGGTCCATTACGGCTTTGCAAATGCCGCAGTGGCGCTGGGGCTGACCTGTGTGCTGATTTTTCTGACTGCCCTGCCCATATCGTTTTACGCGACACAGGGGGGAGTGGATATTGACCTGCTGACACGAGGGTCCGGGTTTGGCTATGTCGGCTCCACCATTACATCGCTGGTCTATGCCTCGTTTACATTCATCTTTTTTGCCATTGAAGGTGCCATTCTAGCCAAAATTTTGCTGGCGTGCTTCGGCATCCCGCTCTGGTTTGGCTATATCATCGCCACCGTGCTGGTGGTGCCGATCGTGGCTAATGGCATACGCTTTATCAGCCAGTTTCACCTCTGGACTCTCCCTCTCTGGCTGGGTCTGCAGCTTCTACCTTTTGTTTTTCTGGCGCGTTCAGGCAATGGCCACGCATTGGTAATGGAATGGACCCGCTTTGGGGGGCTTGATGGCACCCCGGGGCTTAGTCTCATGGCCGTTGGAGCAGCGGCTTCCGTTATGTTTTCTGTCGTGGCTCAGATTGGCGAGCAGGTAGATTATCTGCGCTTTCTGCCGCCGCCCACTACATCGGGCATGACCAGTCGGGCGCGCTGGTGCTGGCGCTCTTGTTTGGCGGAGCGGGATGGATTGTATTTGGCGGAGGTAAAATTCTGGCGGGTTCGTTTCTAGCATGGCTGGTGCTGCATGTGGGCGGCACACCGGCAGATGCAGTGCAGCCCACCGTCATGTATCTGCTGGCTTTTTCCAATGTGACCACATACCCGATGCTGGCTCTGGTACTATCTGCGTGCTTTGTCATGGTCTCGCAGATCAAGATCAACATCACCAACGCCTATGCGGGGTCGATCGCATGGTCGAATTTTTTCTCGCGCCTTACGCATAGCCATCCGGGACGGGTTGTATGGGTGCTGTTCAATGTCACTATCGCTCTGGTGTTGATGGAAGAGGGTATTCACCAGACCATCACCTTTACGCTTATTGCCTATTCCTGCATTGCCGCCTCATGGATTGGCGCTCTGGTAGCGGATCTGACCGTTAACAAGCCTTTGGGTTTCAGCCCGGCGCATACCGAATTCCGTCGTGCCTATCTGTATGACATCAACCCGTTGGTGTAGGCAGCATGACACTGGGGCTCATCACATCAGCCTTGGCCTATGGGGGCATTCTGGGTCCACTGGCGCAGGCATTTGCGCCGTTTCTCGCGCTACTGGTGGCTTATGTCAGCGCGCCACTGATCGCCTGGACCACAGGGGGGCGATATTATCTGGCGCGCAGGCCCATCAGCCTAAAGACCAATAATACCTACAGCCTTAAATGCGTGATTTGCGAACATAAATTCGAGCGTGAAGACATGGCGCTGTGCCCTGCCTACGCAGGCCCGATCTGTTCATTATGCTGCACGCTTGATGCCCGGTGTCATGATAGCTGCAAACCACAGGAAGCCCGTGCGGGCTACCAGCTTTCGTTTATCAGCCGCCGGATTTTGAGCTGGCTCGTGCCCGCGGGAGTGGATGAAGGACCATACCGCTCTGTACTGCGCTATTTCAGCCTGTTTACACTCATGGGGGGGGGCATAGGGCTGGTTCTGCTGATCATTTATGATGAGGTCGTTCGTGTTGCTGAAGAACGTGCGCAGGATGTAGCCAATGTATTCTGGCTGGCTTTCCTGCTGCTGCTATGTGCGGCCGGAATCATGACATGGTTTGTGGTGCTGGCCCTGCAAAGTCGGCGCGTTTCCGAGGATGAAAGCCGCCGACAGACCCGATTGCTGATGAATGAAATCCGAGCGCATCGCCGCACTGACATTCAACTCCAGCGTGCAAAGGAGCGGGCTGAAGCGGCAAATCTGGCCAAAAGCCGGTTTATTGTCGGTGTCAGCCACGAGGTGCGCACGCCGCTCAACGCGATCATGGGGTATGCCCATCTGCTGGAGCATAATCTGATTTCTCCCGCACGCAGGCTGGATGGCCTGCGCGCCATTCAGCGTGGTGCCGAACATCTGACTGGCCTGATAGAAGGTCTGCTGGATATTTCCAAAATCGAAGCCGGGCGGATCGAGCTGTACCGAGAGGAATTGCAACTTCCCGACTTTCTGGATCAGCTTGTTAGCATGTTCCGCCTCCAGACCGAGGCCAAAGGGATTGGTTTTGAATGCACTATTCCGTCTGATCTGCCGCATCTGGTCTACACGGATGCGCGCCGCCTGCGACAGATTCTGATCAATCTCCTGTCCAATGCGGTCAAGTTTACCCAGCATGGCTCTGTTAGGCTGACAGTGCTCTGGCAGGCCGAAATTGCTGAATTCATGATAGAGGATACAGGCATAGGTATTCCACCTGATGACCTCTCGCGTATTTTCGAGCCGTTTCAGCGAGGGCAGGGGGCTGCTGCCGCCATACCGGGAATAGGTCTGGGTCTGACTATAACCCAGCTTCTGGTTCAGATTATGGGGGGGGAACTTTCAGTTTTCAGCACGTCGGGGCTGGGGAGCTGCTTCAAGGTTCGGTTGATGCTTTCACAAGCGCCACAGACCTGCCAGCCTGCTCCGGTCGTTGAGCATATCAGCGGTTATCGTGGTGGTCGTCTGACCGCTATGGTGGTGGATGATGACCCAGTACATCGCGACATGCTTCGTGACATGCTCGAGCCGCTGGGTTTTCTGATTTACACAGCGACAGACGCACAGGATTGCCTGAATTTTTCCAACCTGCTTACGGTAAATCTGTTTTTGCTCGATGTCTCCATGCCCGGTATGGACGGGTTTACACTGGCCAGACAGTTACGTGCAGGTGGAGCTGACAAAGCCACTATTCTGATCGTGTCTGCCAGTACACACGACCTGATCAGTCGTCCCGCGACAGATGACAGCTATAACGCCCTGCTCAGCAAACCGGTTCATGTGCCCACATTGCTGGAACTGATTGGCCGGACAATGACCATAGAATGGACCATGCACGATCTGCCGGTTGCGGAGCGGACCATGCCTGAGCTTTCTTCTTCGCAGGGCGGCCTAGAGCAAACACCATCAGGGTTCAGCACTCATGCCGTAATTCCTCTGACTGCGAAACAGATTTCCGAGCTCCAGCGCCTTGGTGAGTTGGGTTATATCGAAGGTATCCGCCAGACACTTGCACGGATAGAGGCTGAACAGCCTGATACGCGAGACAGTATTGAACCCCTTCGAGCCATGATTGCGGCTTCACGGATCGACACTTTTCTGCACAGCTTGCGGAACATAGCGCAATGAATACGAACCAGATCATTCTTGTTATTGATGATTCTCCTGACTCGCTAGGAATGATAAACGAGGCGCTGAGCGCGAGCGGCTATTCGGTACTGGTGGCCCTATCGGCTGAAACCGCCTTTACTATCATGAACACAATCCGGCCGGATCTGATTTTGCTTGATGCCATTATGCCAGGCATGGATGGGTTTGAAACCTGTACTATTCTCAAGCGTACGCCGGGCCTGAGTGATATTCCGATCATTTTCATGACCGGGCTTAGCCAGCCAGAATATATTGTCAAAGCACTGACAACCGGCGGCGTTGATTATGTGCAAAAACCCGTTATTCCATCAGAGGTTTTAGCTCGTATTCGTGTCCATATTGGAAACGCGCATAAAACACAAAGTGCGCGTGAGGCGCTCGATCATGCCGGAAGGCACCTGTTGGCGCTGGATATACGCGGGCGCCTGCTTTGGGCAACGCCCAAGGCTGCAAGCCTGCTTAATCACGATATGAAAGAGGGAGAAAGCATTCTTCCCCCTGAGGCAGAAAGCTGGGTGTTAACCTGTGCCCGGCGCAATACCCCAGCGGGGGCGCGCCGCAGCTTTGATTTTCCTCATGCGGAAACCACAAGTCTAGAGCTTACCTATATGGGACAGACCCGACCCGGGGAATATCTGCTAAGGCTGACGGCAATCCAGCATAAACGCGAAGAGTTCATTCTGCGTGAACGCCTGAGCCTGACCATGCGTGAAGCCGAGGTGTTGCTCTGGCTGGGAAGAGGCAAGACAAACCGTGATATAGCGGAGATTCTTTCCATAAGCCCACGTACTATCAACAAACATCTTGAGCAGGTTTATACTAAAATAGGGGTTGAAAATCGTGCCTCTGCTACGGCTGTCGTCATGAATGCTTTGCAGGATTCCTAATATTATACCGTTTTTATGGAGCAGGCATGCAAGCCTGCTCCATACCATGTGGTTTAGTACTGGAACTGAACCCCTGCCAGAAAGCCGTCTGAGGCTTTGGTGGATGGTGAATTGTAATGAACATAATCAAGGGTAATTACGGAGTTATGGCCATCTATCACATAGTTTGAACCGGCTTCAAACTGTGTGGTTTTACCATTATTGGTGGCAGCATAGTGATATGGCTTGAACTGCTGGTAGCGTATGACCGGCTGAAACCGTCCCCACCCCAACGTGTAGGGGATCAGATACGCAGTATCCAGCATGAAGCAGTGCCCGCCTGAATACCCCCTACATTGGCATCATTGGCAGCCCCGTGCCAGCCTGATGCAACGTCTTGCACGCCGTCGGTATGATACTGATAATATGCGCCTTCAAGCTATAGGTGCCGGATTTTCCATCTTTTCCAATGCGTTTTTCAAAAAGTCCATCAACGTTCCACGCTTTGTAGTCACCACGGTTCTGCGCTGTGCCGACACCATCCACCTGATACTGCCCAACCAGAGCAATGGCCAGAATATCATGTTGGCCGTAATAGGTGCTGGCGGTGTAGTACGCGGGTGAATCCTCAGGATCGAGAAAGTTATACTCGGCTCTGGCGGCAAAAAGCGGGTGATTCCCGCCATTCGATGCGTTATCGTAACGATTGTGGCCGCGGAAAATGCCGGCAACATACCGGAAATGATTATGTGCAAGACGGCCCCAGATATTGATCCCGTCATCACGGCCTGACCATACCCCCGGGTATTGCGCCACTACGCCGGGATAAAGGTAGCTGTTCAGGTAATACGGCCCGTCAAGATTGGAACGATCGCTCGGTGTCAGCATCCGGCCGACCCAGATATTGATTGCGGAGCTGGGTTCAAATTGAAAAATGCCGTCGAGAAGGTTCCAGTTATTTCCAGCAAGCCGTTCAACATTGACCGTTGCCTTGATATGTTTGTTCAGCTGCGCGCCCATATACAGACGGAAGTTATCGAGTGATACCGAGTTTGAATCCCGAGCATTGCTGATATTATGGCTTTGATAGCTCGCACGTGCACCAAAGCCGATACTGAATGAGCGGTCATTACCAAGAGAAATAACTGCATTGGCGTGTGCCTTGGGTGCCGCGGCAATGGTTACACCGCAGACTACGGCGCCTGTAACCATACAGGCCATTGCCTGATCCAGACAGGAATAGATCCTGCGTTTTTTCTTTTCGTACACACTCATGTCCGACTCCTTTCCCATACGGCAACCGGCAGGAACACCCGGACAGATTGCCGTCCCGTTGGTTTCGAAGTCGGATCGTTATGAATTTTTCATTAATCTGGTATGGGGTAAATGGCGTACATGCCGCTTTCTACTTCCAATCTAGGAGTAGTCTGATTATTTTGCAAAAACATTTGGAACCGGAATTTATGTTTTTATTTCTACTATTTTTTGTTTTATGAATAGAAAAAGGTTAGCGATACATGTCTTCTGAACCAGCATCATACGTATCAGAAGACATGCAAGCATTCAGGCCTGACAGTCAATCAGGTGTCGCGCTGGAGCATATGTTTATCGGCCGGATGGTGATATGCCTTCTTTCTGAAGGTATCACCGGATAATCTGTGTAGGTTTATGCGGCGGCAGCTTGCGGGTCTTTACCACAAGCGTGTCGAGTTCCGACAGAAAGCGGGAACGGTCGGCTTTTCCAAAGGCGGAACTGCCCGAGGTTATGACGCCTGCAGCACGCAGGTCTGTCATAAGATTACGAGTGGCCAATGCCATGCCGATTGCATCGGAATCCAGCCTTCGCCCTTTGGGTTCTAGCACTAAAGCGCCTTTTTCGATGCAGCGTGCTGCTAGAGGGATGTCAGAGGTAATGACAATATCCCGATCCTGAACGCGTTCGGCTATCCAGTCATCGGCTACATCAGCCCCGGCTTCGACGACCACACGTTCAATCAGCGGGGAGGGGGGCACGGCAATCATGCGGTTGGAGACAACATAAACATGCAGGCTATACCGGCCGGCAACCCGGTAGACTTCGTCTTTTACAGGGCAGGCATCTGAGTCAATAAATATCCGTATCATGCGACAAGAGTGGCGTAATTCTTGTTCTGGTGCAATCAGCGGCGAGGGTATTTTCTGGAAAGAGAGGGCACTCCATCGTTTTATAGCCGAAAAATAAATGTCTGCATGATGGAGCGCGCAGGAATGAAGAGAAAAATTTACCAGCTATAACCTATGCTGGCCTGAGCATTACGGCGTTCGCCATAGTAGCAGTATTCTCCATCCGAGCCATAAGCAAAGCAGTTGGCAATGTAATTTTTGTCAAAGAGGTTACGAACACTGGCCGATGCTTTCCAGCCACGGAGAGACGGCGAGAGGTTGGTCATGTCGTAACTGATCGATCCATCGAACAGGGCATATTGCGGAAGCCACACGCTGCCATATGTTGCCTCGCCACCATAAGCCTTGGCCGAGTAGCGCATGCCTCCGCCAAAACCGAGGCCCTTCAGTTTCCCTGAAGGCATTGTGTAAAAAGCGAACACAGAGGCATTACCTTTGCCCGACTGAATAAGGGGCATGCCGGTTGAGTCATCCTTGATATTCTGGACGCTTACGGCGGCTGTCAGCATAAGATTACGAAACGGCTCAGCATGGGCTTCAAACTCGAAGCCATCCGAATGAACCAGTCCGCTTTGAACATTGTAGCCAGTATTGGCAACAGAAACGAGAACATTGCTCTGTTCGATATGAAAAGCAGCGGCTGTAAGAAGAACGGATGTGCCTGGGATCTGATATTTAACACCTCCTTCGAGCTGTTTGCCGATAGAGGGATGAGCCTGCTGCAAGGTTATGCCGCCATCATTTGAAACACTACCAGACTGAGGCTGAAAAGACGTTGAGTAGCTGATATAGGGAGCCAGGCCAAAATCGAAATGATATAGCCTGATGCGCGCCATGTTATCTGGCTTGCGCTCTGCCGTGTATCGGATTGCTCAATGGATTCAATCTGATGCGACCGGTACCAGTCGTTACGAATACTGCCGTTGAGGATAAAACGCTTCCAGCGAATTTCATCCTGACCATACACGCCAATCTGGTGAGAACGGGTGACATAGCTCAGAGCTGGTGTCAGGGCAGGAATGTCCATGTAATAGTCTGGGTGTAGCACATCCAGATCCGGTGCATCTCCATAGGCTTCGTCATCGTTCGCTCTTTGCTGCATGTAGTCAAAGCCGAACATCAGTGTATGGCGTACAGGGCCGGTGCGAACCTGACCTTTGATCTGGCTGTCGAAGGCCAGATTATAGGTATGTTCACGCGTGCCATAGGCGGAGCGGGAGAGCATTGTGCCGCTGCTGCCGTCATCACTGTCGTAGTAACCGTTATTATACACGCTACGATAGACGGTCTTAATATCGTCATACCGTCCGCGAGAGCTGAAGCTCCAGTCTTTGTTGAAGCGATGGTTGAAAATATAGGTGATTGCACCCTGTCTACGATTGAACTTTTCGAAAGAGACATCGCCGTCATAAAAATTACGCGGCAGGTAGCCATATGAGGCGGGCTTGAGAGAACCGACCAGCGGAACACCCCCGTAGGAACCATTTTCCGGGTCATACTGGTAGTTGCCAAGCAATGTTAGAGTAGTTGGCCCATCGCCACCGAATGTAAAAGAAGCTGATACTGAAACGGCGGCTACCAGTTTGGCTGAGTTGGGTGTGCTGGCCATTCACCGTGCCGTAAATCCGATAGCGAACAAGCCCGTCATCAGTTGCAAACCCACCTACATCGGCATCGACACGGTAGAGATCGAACATGCCACCGGTTGTATTCACGCTGCCATATGAGCGCTGGTCAGTTGGCAGTTTGCTGGACAGAGCCGTTAAACCGCCCGGGCTGGACTGACCGTAAAGGGCAGAGGCGGGGCCTTTAAGCAGTTCTACACGAGCAAGACGTGAGGTATCGGTCTGGGCAACAGCAAAGCCGGTTGGACTATCCTGAAGCTTTAGCCCATCAAGGAAAGTCGGCACGGTAAAGCCACGCAGGTCAAACAGGTCATAGCGGGTGCCTTCTCCACCGCGTGTATCTGCGGTAATGCCCGCAGCGTAACGCACCGCCTGATTGAGTGTGAGCACACCACGCACATCCATTTCGTTGCGGGTAATGACCGTGACTGACTGCGCCGTTTCAACGAGAGGGGTGTTGGTCTTGGTGGCGGAAGAGGCAATGGTCGAGGTGTTATGCCCCCGTACCTCTATCTGTTCCGCCTGAACAACTGATGCCTTGGAAGGGGCGGAGGTGGCATGACTGGATGCAGCTGCCGCAGCCTCCTGTGGCTTGTCAGCCTTTTTTGTCTGATCGGCTGCGAAAGCTACATCATTCAAAGCGAGGGTGACAAGGGCCGTATAAACAATCCTGCTGCGCTGCATACCTAACTCATTTCGCGACCAGTCTCTCCTGTTTTGCAGGAGAAAGTGATCGGCATTGATATTGCGAATAAGACTTAATTGCGCAGTTAGCCGCGTTTGGAACGCTTATCAAGCGACGAAACTCTCTCTGGCCCGAACGCCAGTATATTCTGCCTGATCGCCAACATTTGTGGCGGATGCATAGGCCAAAACGAGCTGAATCGTCGCGGTCAGTTAATTTTTCAGGAGAAAGGCAGAGGGCGCACGTCTTATTAATGCGTGACGTAAGTCTTACACGCGGGGGAGAGACAGCGTGCCTGAGCGCAGCGCGCTGGGAGCAACGCCAAAGGTTTTGTGGAACATGGTGCTGAAGCTGCCAGCATTCTCATAGCCGAGGTCAAACGCCACCTGTGCAACGGACTGGCCCGCCGTGATACGGGACGCGGCTTCAATTACCCGCACCCTGCGGCGCCATGTGGCAAATCCCATTCCCATTTCCAGTTGAAACAGGCGGGTAAAAGTGCGCCGGGCCATGCCGGCCTCGCGGGCCCAGTAGTCGATATCGTGGCTGTTACCTGGGGTGTCGGTAATAGCCTCGCACACCCGCCGCAACCGGTGGTCTTTTGGCAGCAACACGCGCTCGGCAATGCGTGGTGCCCGCCTGATTTCATCAATGAGAAGCTGAGCGATCGCTGACATCCGCTCGTCCATGATGAAATCGTATTTCATGGTAACGATCTCATCCACCAACCCCCGAAGGAGCGAAGAGGCATCAAACATTTTTGGGGGAAGATCGGTCTTGGTCAGGTCTGGTTCGACATACACCACCTGAAACATCAGGTCGGTGCGGCAGCTTGCCTGATGGAGCGTGTTGGCCGGAAGCCACAGACATTGCCCCGGAGAGAGTACAAAGCTGCTGTCACGCGTGCTGACCGTCACGGTTCCGGCCAAAAATAGAGAGAGCTGGCCCCGGTCGTGTGTGTGAAAGCCATCTACGAAGCCACCGACATAGCAATCCGCAAAGCCTACGACAGGCGGCGAATGGCCCGGAAGATCGGCACTACGCTTCATGATGGGGTCATCCACTCCGTTTTCTTTTCGTAAAAATTATCTGAAAAGATAGAAAACGGCGATATCTTTTCAGGCATCAGTCAGCCTCATCATGTCCCTTCCTCTGTCATGTAGAGTATGATGGACATGGCTGGCTATCAAAATGGCTACTGGCCGCCTGATTTTGCCATAAGGAGGGCGGGCACCCTGTGGCACCCGCCCGTTTATTTATTCTTTGGTGGGCAGATCAAAGGCAATGACGTCATCCGCTACATCAGGCGAGTGGCTGGCGCCGCCGACTGAAATCACGACATATTCCTTGCCTGTTTTAGGCGATTTGTAGACTAGCGGTGCGGCAACAGCACCAGCGGGCAGGGGGGCTTTCCACAGTTCCTTGCCGTTCATACTGTCCAGCGCGCGCAGGTAGTAATCCTGTGTGCCAGCAAAGAACAGCAGCCCGGAAGCCGTGCTTGTCGGGCCACCCAGAGTGGGCATGCCCATCGGCATGGGCAGATGGCTTTTGATGCCCATTGGACCAAGCTGCTCGGCTGTACCCATCGGCACCTGCCAAAGGAGTTTTTTGGTACGCAGGTCGATAGCACTCATGGTGCCAAATGGCGGGGTGTTGCAAGGCACCTGCAAGGGCGATTGCAGGATGTCGATCCGCACACCGGAATAAGGGCCAGCAATCTGCGGGCGGAGCGTGCCCATGAAGCCCGGCACTTCGTCGGTTGAAATCTTGTAATGCTTGGCGTCTTCATGGTTCACCAGCATCATGCGCAGGGGCATACGCATATCATTGACGAACAGGATGTCGTTTGCCTCGTCAATTGATATGCCACCCCAGTTCATACCACCCAGCAGGCTGGGCCACTCGATGTAGGGCTTCTCGCCGGGGGGCGTGAAGGGGCCTTCGTAAACCGAGTTCTTGAACATGATACGGCAGTAGAGCTGGTCAAAGGTGCTAACACCCCACATCGCCTGTTCGGACAGAGGATCAGCCCGATAGTGGGCATACCGACCGAGAACGGCTGTGTTGGGGAAAGATGCTCGCCCTGTGCTGCAGGTGTAGTCGGAACGGCGCGTTCTTCCACCGGTGTTACGAACTCACCATTCCGACGGTCGATAACAAAGATATGGCCGGTCTTGGTGGTCTGGATCAGCGATGGAACCTTCTCACCTTTCTCATTGGTAACGTCATAGAGCACCGGCTGGGACGGCAGATCGAAATCCCATACGTCGTGATGGATGAGCTGACGCACCCATTTGGTTTTACCAGTGGTGGCATCAACCGCGACAACAGCCGCGCCGAACCTGTTTTTCACCTCGTCACGATCACCACCCCAATAGTCGGGTGGGCCATTGCCGGTGGGCAGGTAAACCTGATTCAGAGCCTTGTCATAGGTCGGAATAGCCCAGACATTCGGTGTTTCCAGCGTAAAGGGTGTATTGGCATCAGGCGGGACAGCATTATCGGGATTGCCAACATCCCATGCCCAGACCAGAGCACCGGTGCGCACATCATAGGCCCGCACCACACCCGAGGGCTCACCATGCACGATATCGCGTACCCAGCCGCCAATAACTGCCAGATGCCCCATGACAACCGGCAGCGCTGTCGGGTGGTAGCGCTTGCTGTTTTCTGTCGGCCCCATGTTTTGCATCAGATCAACAAAGCCGTTGTTGCCAAATCCCGGGCAGAGGGCACCAGTATGGGCATCGAGCGCGAACAGGCGAGCATCAACAGTGGAGACCAGAATACGCTGGGCACAGGTTGATCCGCTGCAGCCTGCCGGTCTTCAATCGTCAGGCTCTCATCGGCCATGATGTCATGATAACCGACCCCACGGCAGGAGACATGCTCCTGAGTGTGCGCGTGCGGATCAAAGCGCCAGATTTCTTTGCCGCTATCAGCGTCAATCGCCGCGACAACATTCTCCGGTGTGCACGTATATAATGTTGTGCCGACCTGCATCGGGGTGTTTTCGTCAACCCCGGCTCCCGGCCCCTTGGTGCGACGGCCGGTGTGATACACCCATGCAACCTTCAGGTTCGCAACATTCTGGGGGGTGATCTGGGTATAGGGAACGTAACGTGTGCCGTTTATGTTACGCCCGTAAAACTGCCAGTCATCCGGCTGTGGGGGAACAATGGAGGCCACACGCGGCTTACCCAGCCCAGGCCCCTCAATACCGCCATGGGGCGAGAACATTGCGACGACAGCTACAACGACACCGGCCAGAAGAGCAACGCCGCCACCCGCGCTAGTCCGTCTTGCGGTAGAGGGCATGTCTGGCTGTATCGCAACTGTCAGCAGGCTAAGCATGAGCAGGATTGCAGGCACCATCAGGCGGGGGAGCAGAGGCCAGAAAGCCAGTGCCGGAGCATCATAAAGCGCCCAGCCCACGGTCGCGATAAAGATCAGGAGGGAGAGGGAAAGAGCCCATGCCGCCCTGTTTCTGAGCAAAAAAAGCGTAGCCAGAACCACATAGCCAGCGCCAGCTAGAAAATAGTAAAGCGAACCGCCCAGCCGCATGAGCTGAAAGCCGCCAAAGAGAAGAGCAAGACCAACGGCCAGACTGATTAACGCAAAAGCAATCCGGCACCCGCTGGCAGCCCAAGATCGATGAGTTGATGTGATGTTCATTCCTGTTGTTCCACAATTGGGGATTCCGCGCTTCGAGCGGTGTTTGCATCATGGCGGGCAGTTCTGCGGATGGATGTTCTGCTTGGCGTCCGTTTTAACGCCGAGCGTTTCAGAACTGTCATGCCGGGCCTCATAGGCAGAGTGTTCGTTCCGGCCTGATGGTTCTGTTGAAGGGCGCTTAATTGCGTTCAAATAAGATCATCATCGCCTCCCTGCTGGGAGTGAGAACAATCATAAGCGCTTGAAACATAGCATCAGTCGGAAAGCGAAGTACTGCACAGATCAAAACCAGCGGGGTCGGGGGGTGATGATTCTATCTTGTAATAACATATTGCGATACCCCTGAACTGCTTCGGGGTAATGACACGCCTTGTCGGTCATACACATTAAGGTCAAAGGGGAGCGTGCCAGCGGGCTTAGCCCATCATAGCGGGCTCATACTGTCTCGGGGCCAAAAACTCAGCCAATCCGGGGATTATGGGGCCTGCCCCCTGCTATGTTTCTGGGCTGTCGGGAAGACGGCTTTCCCTTTCATGTTTGAAGCATACAAACCAAGCTCAGTGCCGGAAAATTGAAATGACAAACGCCGTGCCAGCGTGCAGATCAGAAAAGCCCGGTGGGGTATAAATCAGTAACTTGCATATCGCATGATTAATGAGTGTGCAGGTTGCTGTTTTTAGCGGTCAACGCTGGATTAAAAGGGCTGTTTTGCTCAAATGCCGTGTCTTGTCAGTCAACAGATGTTGGCGTAACTGATGGCGGCAAGAGCCTTTAAGTTAACAATAGCCGGTTTGCGTGGCCGCGCTTCAGGTCCATACACCTCAAAGACGTTGGGATTGCGATGAACGCCTATTCAGATTACCTGAGCGAAATCAAGGACAGAGCAAACCAGGGGCTCGCTCCCAAGCCAATCGACGATGGTGCACTCGTTAGTGACATTATTGCATTGATTGAGGACGCAGGGAACGAGCAGCGGGCAGATGCCCTCAAGTTCTTTATTTACAACACATTGCCCGGCACCACGAGTGCAGCAGATGTCAAAGCGGCCTTTCTGAAAAAGATTGTGCTGGGTGAAACGGTTGTCCCGGAAATTACCCCTGCTTTTGCGCTTGAGCTGCTGTCGCACATGAAGGGTGGCCCATCGGTCCGGGTTTTGCTTGATATCGCTCTGGGTAAAGAGAGCCCCATCGCCCGTCAGGCAGGCGAAGTGCTGAAAACTCAGGTTTTCCTGTACGATGCTGATATGTTCCGGCTGCGCGATGCCTTCAAGGCGGGCAATCCCATCGCTGAGGACGTGCTTAAGAGCTATGCCAAGGCTGAATTTTTTACCAAGCTTCCCGATGTTGAAGACGAAATCAAGGTCGTAACCTTTATCGCGGCTGAGGGCGATATTTCGACCGATCTTCTGTCTCCCGGGAATCAGGCGCATTCACGTTCGGATCGCGAACTGCACGGCCAGTGCATGATTTCTCCCGCAGCGCAGCAGGAAATTGTTGCCTTGCAGAAACAGCACCCTGACAAACGGGTGATGATGATTGCCGAGAAAGGCACCATGGGTGTCGGCTCGTCTCGTATGTCCGGTGTGAACAACGTGGCGCTTTGGACCGGCAAGCAGGCCAGCCCCTATGTTCCTTTCGTCAACTTTGCCCCGATTGTTGCTGGCACCAACGGCATTTCGCCCATTTTTGCCACAACTGTTGACGTGACCGGCGGTATCGGGATCAACCTGAAAAACTGGGTCAGAAAAACCGATAAGGACGGCAAGCCTGTTCTGGATAACGATGGCAATCCCATCTTGGAACAGAAATACTCTGTTGCCACTGGCACTGTTTTAACAATTGATGTGAAAAATAAGCAGCTGCGTGATGAAGCCGGGAAAGAACTGGTCGATATTGCCGCTGCATTCACACCCCAGAAACTGGAGTTCATGAAAGCCGGTAGCTCTTACGCTATTGTTTTCGGCAAGAAACTCCAGACATTTGCCGCGCAAACGCTGGGTGTCGAACCGGTTACGGTTTTTGCCTCCAATAAAGAAATTGCGATCGAAGGGCAGGGGCTGACCGCGGTTGAAAAAATCTTCAACCGTAATGCAGTTGGCGTTACTCCGGGCAAGATCCTGCATGCAGGTTCTGATGTTCGGGTGAAGGTGAATATCGTCGGCTCACAAGATACCACCGGCCTGATGACCGCGCAGGAACTTGAGGCAATGGCGGCTACCGTCATTTCCCCTCTGGTCGATGGCGCGTATCAGTCTGGCTGTCACACAGCCTCCGTCTGGGACAAAAAAGCTCAGGCGAATATCCCCAAGCTCATGAAGTTCATGAACGATTTTGGCCTCATCACGGCGCGTGATCCCAAAGGGGTCTATCACGCGATGACCGACGTCATTCATAAAGTGCTGAATGACATCACTGTCGATGACTGGGCTATCATTATCGGTGGTGACAGTCATACCCGTATGTCCAAAGGGGTGGCTTTCGGTGCTGACTCAGGCACGGTCGCTCTGGCGCTGGCTACGGGTGAAGCAACCATGCCAATTCCACAGTCTGTGAAAGTGACCTTCAAGGGCACGATGCAGCCGCACATGGACTTCCGTGATGTTGTGCACGCGACCCAGGCGCAGATGCTCAAACAATGTGGCGATAACGTCTTTCAGGGCCGCATTATTGAAGTTCATATTGGCACGCTGCTTGCCGATCAGGCCTTTACGTTCACGGACTGGACAGCGGAGATGAAGGCCAAGGCCTCCATCTGTATCTCGCAGGATGAGACGCTGATAGAGTCACTGGAAATCGCCAAGTCGCGCATTCAGATCATGATCGACAAGGGCATGGAAAATGCCGCTGGCACGCTGAAGGGGCTGATCGCCAAAGCGGATAAGCGCATTGCCGAGATCCGTTCGGGCGAAAAGCCGGCCCTTGCTCCTGACGTCAATGCAAAATATTTTGCCGAAGTCGTGGTTGATCTTGACGTCATCAATGAGCCGATGATTGCAGACCCCGATGTGAATAATCCGGATGTGTCCAAACGCTACACCCACGACACCATCCGCCCGATTTCGTACTATGACGGCACCAAGAAAGTTGACCTTGGTTTTGTGGGTTCGTGCATGGTGCATAAAGGCGATATGAAAATCGTCGCGCAGATGCTCAAAAATCTGGAAAAAGCACGAGGCAAGGTAGAGTTCAAGGCACCACTGGTTGTTGCAGCACCAACCTACAACATCATTGATGAACTCAAAGCCGAGGGCGATTGGGAAATTCTCGAACGCTATTCCGGTTTTGAATTCAGCGACCTGTTGCCCAAGGCCAATGCACGGACTGAATACGAAAACGTCCTTTATCTGGAACGTCCGGGCTGCAACCTGTGCATGGGCAATCAGGAAAAGGCAGAGAAGGGAGACACCGTTCTCGCTACTTCCACCCGCCTGTTCCAGGGGCGCGTTGTAGAAGACTCCAGCGATAAAAAGGGTGAGTCCCTTCTGGCCTCTACCCCGGTCGTGGTGTTGTCGGCCATTCTTGGCCGTATGCCCAGCACTGAAGAATATATGGCCGCCGTCGAAGGTATTGATCTGACCAAATTCGCTCCGCCGAAAGTTGCTCCGATTGATGCCCAGTCCGTGCATTACTAAGCTGATTTCTTGCCAGATAGGTTTTTCTTATCTGGCAGGTCTGCTTTCTGTGTAAAACGCGAAAAAACACCCTTTTAAAGCCTGATTAAATGCTTTTGGGGGCGTGACGTTTCTGACTGATACTCTGCCACTCTTGCCCTCGGGCAGAGTGGCATTTTTTATGTTATGCCTGCATAGGGCATCCGCTATGTGGACTCTCTGGTGCATTTTTGCAGTGCAGCGACTGCTGATATGCCGATAGCCGCAAGCGTATCATATTTTGCACTATATATTTAAAAGCGGTACAACGACCCGTGGCAGATTGTTTTTCTTGTATTCACAATTATCCTTGATAATGCGGGCTATGCTTCTGAATAGAGCATAAAAGGGAACGAATACCCTGTGTTGAATGTTCTGTAATTTTCTCACCACTATGGAAGGAAAATAGGAATGGCTGCTCACTTCGAAATATACAAGGACAAGGCCGGAGAATACCGTTTCCATCTGAAAGCGGCCAATGGCGAGATCATTCTTGTCAGTGAGGGGTACAAACAGCACGCCAGCGCTGTTCATGGCATAGAGTCAGTGAGGAAGAATGCTGTTGATGACAAACGCTACGAGCGCAAGGTGTCAGCATCCGGTAAGCCGTATTTCAACCTGAAAGCTGCGAATGGCGAGGTGATCGGCACAAGCCAGCTCTATGCCAGCGACCAGACATGCGAACACGGTATTGAAGCGGTTAAAAAAACAGCACCAGAGGCGTCTGTTCACGATCTGAGTGCCGGATAGTCGTAAGAAGCCAGAGGTAAACACAGCCAAGGCGCCTGTTTGTAAGGCACCTTGGCTGTGTTTGATGGTTATGCGGCTGCGCGAGTGCTTACGCCCAGACGGAAACCCTCCTGCTTAAGCGCCTTAATGGCGGCTTCGGCATATTTCCCAGTCAGGGACGTGACGTTCCCGGGGGCGCACCAGAAGCTGAGAGAAACCTGAATATTGGCCGATTGCGGCAGAAACGAAACGCTGGGGGCCGGATTATTCAGCACAAGCGGTTCGTTCTGGAGTAGTGCTAGAAGCAGCGTCCGGGCCTTGTCCGTATCGTCCTTATAATCAATTAGCAGGCTGACCGAAGCAAGGCGCTTGTCTTCCTGTGACGTGTTGACGACGATATTGTTGGAAAGGTTTCCGTTAGGCACATAAATAATTTCATTGGTGGAGCCCCGCAGCACGGTGCGAAACATTTCAATTGATTCCACTGTGCCGGTGCTTCCGCCCGAAGTAATGGAATCGCCCACCTTGAAGGGGCGGAAGAGCAGAATCAGAACGCCACCGGCAAAGTTGGCGAGGCTACCCTGCAATGCCATGCCCACAGCCAGACCTGCGGCACCCAATACAGCCACGAATGAAGTGGTGGCAATACCGACCATCGAGGCCACACTGATCAGCAGCAGTGCCTTGAGGAAAAGCCCGACAACGCTGAGCAGAAAGCCTCTGAGTGTTGGTTCGATATGGCTTGCCGCCATCATCTGGCCAAGGCCACGATTGACCATGTTAATGATGGCCCAGCCCGCCAGCAGCACGATAATGGCCAGCACAAGCTGACTTGCATAGCTCATAATGGCTGGTACCCAGCCGTTAAACTGCGCCCAGAGTGAATTAACCTGATGTTCCATGGATATCCCTGAAAGTTAATGAGGCAATGACCTCACCTAATATAGAGCAAAATCTGTGGTATTTCTCGGGCATGCTTCTTGCCGGATGCAGGAAGTGATACCAGCCCTGTAGCGCTTCGAGCGGGAAGCCCGCGTTATCTACCCTGAAGCGCGGCAATTTCTACGGCTGCCACATCTTTCGCTGGCCTCAGCCTGAAGGCGGATGAGGCCAGTTTTATAAGGATGAAAGCCGCCATCAGCCTTTATTTGGCCAGAACCGCGCAGGCAACGCGATCCCCAGCGCCGCCAATAGGCTGGGTCTGGTAGTCATCGGGTTTGGCGTGGATCACGAGGGACGAGCCATCTGCATCCAGCAGGGCAGGGCGCCCCCCAGTGCCGCTGACGGAAACGAGGGGAGAATACAGTTCTACCGTCACGCTACCATCTGTTGCGACATAGAGGTTCGGCAGGTCGCCTGAATCGTTGGCATCGGCGTTCAGCAGACCATGCACTGGCTTGGTTACGCCATGTGGGTGGATATGCCCGCCAGCACTTTTAAAGCTAGGAGGCGTGCAATCGCCCTTTTCATGAAAATGAACGCCATGCCAGCCAGGTGTAAGGCCGGTTGCGGCAATGCGCAGGATAACACCTTTGGGTGCCTCGGTAATTTCTACCGTGCCATGCGGTGCACCGTCGCTGCCCTTGATGTCACCCGTGAGCTTATCTGCCGCCATGGCAGATACTGGAAAAGCGAACAGCCCAAGGCTGAGGACGGCGAACCGGTTTTTCCACGAATTCCTTATCATTTTCATCTCTTTCAATTCTGCGTGGGATAGTGGAGAGGCCATGCCCCGTGTTCTTTCAAATGCGACCCTGTTGCACATGTTACCTGCGGGCTTAACATTTTCCAGACCCTGATGTTCCTCAATCAAGGAATATTGTGTGGAGCCTCTCTCACAAGAGTTCAGGCGACCCGGCATGGCGGCTTGCGGAAGCCGTTAAAATCAGTCGTTCAGGCTATCTATCTGTGCCTCTAGGGATGGGAAGTTGGAGCAGAAAGGAGCATTTCGGTATTTTTTGACTTTGGAACAATCGTAATACTGATAACCGGCTTATTTTTGTGGATCGGCAAACGTCAGACTGCGACTGAAACAAGGCTACCGGCTTTAGGATACGCACTGGAGGAGGATAAGGCTCCAGCAGCGGAACAGGGCTGAAGCAGAAAGCGGGCTGCTCAGGATGAACGCGTCTTGCGCCAGAGCAGGATAAAGCGTCGAACTCCGATCACCATCCTGCTAGATACAGAACAAACACGCCGCTCAGGAGCGGAAACACCACCCATAACCGGGCAAAGGCTGTTCTGAGCCACGGCAGAAAATTGATGTCGTGTGGGCCGTATACGAACCAGCGTGAATATCTGGCGGGAGTATCGAAAGCCGCCTGTACTGCGCCTGTCTGGGCATCCACATAAAAAAGCACGCCATTATCCGCAGTAAGACGAATGACAGGAAAAGAGCGCGGATGCGTTGAACGGTTGAAATAATATGAATCAGGCGCGGTAAGTAGACGGGCAGATTGGCCTAGTGTGCTAATTTCCAGTGGTGTGGGGGTTAGATTGTCATCCAGACGTTCACGGTGCCCCTTGCCATCAGTAACAGCCAGAAATATGCGCCCATCCAGAAACACACCGCGTATATCTATCCAGCCCGTTGTTCTATAAACCGCAATGCGCTCCAGAAGAAGCTGGAGTTCAGAACCACTAATGCTGCCCGTAACATGCACGGGATCCAGCCTGTCCTTATTGCTTGCAAACAGGCCTGCGGGGGTCATGGTCAGAAAGCCTGTCGTAATCCACGATAATGCGAGGATACCAAACAGCATGCCGAAAAAATGGTGCACCAGATGCCAGCGCTGATAAGCGGAAAACGGCCAGCGGCGTCGCAGGCACAGACAACCGATAAACAGGCCGGTTACTGTTAAAAAAATGCTAGCACCCGATAAAACAATGACCACTGTTTTCCAGATCGGTGGGTGACGCCGCAGAACAGCCGGGTAAAGCCAGTGAGGAATAGCCCCCACCCAGGCCCACGCACGCGATACTTTGTCGGTTGCCTGTACAACATCACCTGTTATGGGCGAGACATACACGACCAGCCGCGCAGGGCCGGGAAAGCGGAAGCGTTCAAAACCCTGCTGGTGGGCTGGGGTATCCAGAACCCATTGGTCATCCGTTGTTATGCCTTCAGACACAGGAACGTTTTGCACGCCCAATAGGGCGGCATAGGCCCGTGCGCTGGCGCTGGCTTCCTGAAAAGGAATGCTGCCTGTCTGCCCCGTTCGCAGATCGACAGCGAATGGTGTGCCTGTCACTGGAAACAGTGTGAGCACCGGTTCGGCTCCCACCATGCCTAGTCGAAAGGACTGGAACCGTGAACCCGGTTCCATGAGTGATGGAACCATGGGCAAGGAGGGGGACAGCAGCAGAGGCGCATGCCCCACCAGTTCAGTGCCCGCAATCGGGGTTGGCCATGGCCGCCATAACATCACTATGCCTGACAGGCACCAAGAGAGCATCAACACCCCCATGATCAGACCAAGCCAGCGGTGGGCCAGATATAGGGTTCGCAGGCATTTTTTGCGCATGGAGATCGGGCGGAGGGAAAGCGTGGTCATAACCTGTTTTCCCCTAGGGAATCAGCGCCTTTGCTGCATCTAAAGCATGCAGCAAAGGCTGTCATCATATCCGGTTCAGGGTAATTGTGGTTAGAAACCAGCCTGAACACTGATAGAGAAAGAACGCGGCGCGCCCAGCAACACCTGATTGGAGTAGCTCGTATCCGCCCACTGGATAAAGTATTTATTGCCAATATTATCTATGCGCCCGTACATGGTTACCCCTTTATAAGCATGCCATGCGGCAAAGACATTAACGGTCGCATATTGCTTGAGTGTAAGCGTATTGGCGTAATCCCCCTTGCGGGCAGAGACATAGCGAACACCCGCGCCAAGGTCGAGCGGAAGATCCTGCACCCGCGACCAGACTGCCCAAGCATTGGCCGTAACCGCAGGCACATTAGGCACCTCGTTGCCAGAGGCATCAACCGAAGCACTGGGATGAAATGAGCCATAGCGGGAATAGGTGTAGGCTACATTACCCGAAAAGCTCCAGTGCCGGTTGAGAGCAAGATCGCCCTGCCATTCCAGCCCGCGCGATGTCTGCACACCTGCAGTAGCTACGGTATCAAGGCCCGTAGCAACCAGCATACGGGTGCGCCGGATATCGTACAGCGCCAGTGTGGTCGTTATGCGTCCTCCCCATGCACTGGCCTTGATGCCGATTTCGCCCTGACGCGAATGGCTCAGCCGTGTGAATTGGCCACTATTGACCAGAAAAATATTGGAGCCCGGGGGGTCTTCTCCTGTCGTATAGATGCCATACACGCTGATGTTTTTTGTAATGTCAAAAACCGGACCAATGCGGAAATTGTTGGGGTTGTAATTTCCCTTAAAACTTGTTGAGGCGTTGTAACTACCGTTCTGGTTATAGTTCTGCCGGTCAAGCGATAGCCAGTCGTAACGGAATCCACCGACCAAACGCAGGTTGTCGCGAATACTTAGCACATCTTCAAGAAACAACCCGGCCTGCACCATCGTGGTCGGGGATTTTCTATAGGGGTATTCTCCTGCAAAATTTCCCAAAGCGGTTTGTTCGGGGTTGGCGAGAGAAACACTGTCCGCGTAATCCGCATCAGGAAAGCCCCGATTGCGGATAAAGCGCAGGTAATAGGCATCTCCTCCGAGCGTAAAGCGGTTTTTCATGCCAAAAATCGTGGAATCAAAACGGGCATACAGGCTATCTCCAACCTGATGCTGGCTTTGGAACACGTAAAACCTGTCTCGTGCGATCCGCCCAGGTGCAATGGCGTTGCCGTTTGCATCCACACTGCCAGAAGCATTGATATAGCTTAGGCTCTCGGCATTGTTCCAAAGCCGTTTGGAATAGATAAAGTAACTGCTGTTGTGCATGAGAAGGGAAGGCGTAACCTGCCATTGCAGGTGGAGTGTTGGCGTGGCATTGACCGAACTGGCCTGAGCATTGCGCACGTTATAATACTGCCACATGGAAGACTTGGTAATGCCCAGCCCCTTTGTGGAGCTTAACAGACCGCCTACGCCCCCCCCTGTCTGGGAAAGATCAACCAGTGGCGTGCCATAATAGGTGGACAAGCGATCAGTCAGATAGTCCATGCTCAGGCGGGCGCTGAATTTTTCACTCGGCTTCCACAAAATGGTGGTGGTAAAGTCGTTCGAGTGAGGGTCTGCTCCTTTGACATAACCATCGGACGATGTGCGGCTGAAATCGGTGCGAATAGCCAGTGTTTTCGTAATGGGGATGGAACCTCCTATCCCGGCATTCCATGTGTTGAAACTGCCATAGGAAACCAGCGCATTGGCGTGGGCCGCATCAAAGGCCGGGTCACGTGTGCGCATATCTTCCGTACCACCCACGGCCCCCTGACCATAAAGAACGGAAGACGGTCCTTTTAAAATCTGAACGCTTTCCAGATTAAAACTGTTCTGGGGACGGTTCACCATCGTAGTTGGGCCAAAATAGATCCCATCGCGCAGAACCAGAATCTGGTTGCCGGTGAAGCCGCGCATCATCAACTGGCTCGGGTTTCCGGGCGACCCGCCCGAGGTCACGCCGGGGGCGCTATCGGCAGCATCTTCCGCCTGTGCATAGCCACGCTGCATCATCAGATCATGAGAGATGACATTGATTGTGGCCGGTGAATGCTGGATAGACAGGCCCAGTTTACCCCCAATGGCGGGCACCATCTTGAGCATGGGCGTTTTGCCGTAAGTCGTGACTTCTTCGGGCTCTCCCCGCCACAAGGTCGTATTTTTTTTATGGACCGAGGGCTTTGCCTTTTTTTCCTGTGCGGACGCGGCGCAGACAGGCGAAAAAGAACTGGCGCCAATAAGAATCAGCCAAGGACAGAAGATACGGCACGCACGGCTGGTTGCTCCGACAGAACGTCACCACGATGGAAACGATGGAGCATCGTCTCGCCCCCGACACACCCCGTTCGGCAGCTTCGTCCGTGACTTGCACGCCATGGCAGGTCTCCTGGCTTGCCGGTCTTCAGCATGCCGGAGCCTTCCCGTGCTCTTTGCAGAGACAGCAGTGGCGCATGTTCCGGCAGCCTCACGGCTTACAGTTGCGGGGGCAGCACCGGCCTGTAACCGGTTTCCCTCTTAGCTTCCTGTATGACTTGCATACAAAAAGAACCATGACAGGCGTCATGCTAAACAGGAAAAGATCGAACCCTGTCAATAGAAATATTGTGTAAATACGTTTTGCAACATCTGTTATCCCGATAACCGGGAAAACCTGCTTCGCGATACCTTTTCTACCCGACCAGACCGGATAGAGCGCGAAACGTATCGCATGTTCTGTCGCCAGCCAGTGTTGCAAGGCTGCAACGGACAACCATGACCAGCACGATATCGATCGTCTTGATCTGCTTTTGCTGCCAAGATGGAATCTCTTAGGGTTGAAGGCACTGGGGGTAAATATCCCGCCTCTCCTCTGCCACGGGTAAGTCATTAGGATTGCACCGCCAAGTTGCTGGGGCACACTCCATTTTGCATACGCAGGAGATGATCAATCTGATGCAAAAGGCGGAGGAGCGCATTCCAGCCGAAAGGTTCTGGGGGAACCCGGATGGCCAAAACATTTATATAAGCTGTCTGTCCTGCTGTTATCGGGCACGGTCTTTTCTATTGCCGAGCATTCAAGAAAGAGCCGTTTGCATTCTCTAGAATAAGAATGTGTGCGATACTATAGGTTATTCAGTAAAGATGATTGTGAAATATTTTCATTAATATATATCTTTCAATTGCCATTCACTCATGAAATATTATCAGAACAAAGGCGCTGGAATGCGAATGATGACAGTAAGCCTTATCATGTTCAGGACATTGCGCTCCGGTTTTTTCAACTGCGGTGTCTTCCTGAAAAGATAGTCAAACATTCTTTATTATTTTGAGAGATATTCCGTGTCGAAGCAGGACAGCAGCACACTTCGCCTTGTTTTTCCGCAATGGCAGGGTGGTGATAATCCGCCTTATTATCTTGGAGCCAGACTGCTGGCATGGCTGGCTCCTCCCGCTAAGGGCCTATTGAAGAAGTGCCAGTCGATGTTCCAACGGATACACCGCTGCCGCTGGAAAATGACATGTGTGGCCGGAGTGTTCTTGTAAAACAGATCCATAATGCCCAGCACATAATAGAACGGCATAATCCCGCATCCATTGCCGTTCTGGGTGGGGACTGCCTTGTGTCTTTGGTTCCGTTCGCATGGTTGGCCGAAAAATACGGCGAAAAGCTCGGCATCCTCTGGATCGACACACATCCGGATGTGCAGACACCGACGCAGTATAAAAATGCGCATGCTCATGTGCTGGGTGCCTGATGGGCCATGGCGATCAAGACCTGACCAGTGCTGTAAAAAAGCCAATAGCCGCAAAAAATATCATGATTGCGGGTATTCACGATCCATTACCCTATGAGGCCGAGTTTATTGCAGAACACGGGATATACACCTGTTCACCGCAACAGGTTCGTGATGGTGCTCAACCCGTTATGCAATGGCTCAATCAGAGTGGGATAGACGTGCTGGCCATTCATCTCGATCTGGATGTTCTTGATCCTCATAATTTTCGTTCGGTATTGTTTGCAAAGCCTGGCCGAGGCAAGCATGATTTTGGAGATGTCGCCGAAGGAAAACTGAATATTCCTGATGTCCTTAAACTTGTTAAGGAAGTCATGACGGAAAAGCAGGTTGTCGGCATGACAATTGCTGAACATCTACCATGGGACGCGCTGAATCTTCAGGAAATGATGAAACAGCTTCCGTTGCTCGGCTAACCCCACTGGCCTACCCATGAAGGCTCACGTATGAACCTTCATGGAGCTATTTCATTTTCATGTCTTCAATGAAAAGGGATAGGGGCATGGCATGTTGTGCATGCCGTGGATAAAAAAGATGAAAACCCACATGGGTCAGGGAGAATTTTTCCAGTACAGGAATGAGTTCTCCTGTCTGAATATAGGGTTGAGCAACAATTTTTGGGATATAGGCAAGGCCTATGCCATCAAGACAGGCATCACGCGTGGCAAAAACCGTGTTGCATATAAATTGTCCAGTCGGCTGAAATTTAAAGTTTTTCCCATTTTGCCTGAAGCGCCAGCTATAAATTTTTCCATGCGTCGGCAGCCGAACGCCAATACAGTTGTGCTCGGCAAGGGCGCTCGGTTTTTTTGGCAAAGCGTGCGTTTTAAAATAGGCAGGGGAACCGATAACGGTAAATTCTATATCAGGTGATATGGGAACAGACACCATCCCATGTGTTACCATTTCTCCAAGCCTTACGCCCGCATCGAAGGATTCATCGACAATATCGACCAGTCGCAGGTCGGTAGAGACTTCGATAGTGATCTCAGGGTATTTTTTCAGAAATTCAGCAATCCGTGGCCGCAGAAAAAACGACAAGGATTCTTCTGTGACAGTCAGGCGTAACGTGCCTCTGGGGGATTTTCGGAACTCATCTAGGCTGGATAGCCTGTTCTCGATTTCATCGAACAGGGGACGAATGGTTTGTAAAAGATATTCCCCCGCACTGGTCGGAACAACACGCCGGGTTGTTCTGGTCAGGAGTGTCACGCCAAGCCGTTCTTCCAGCAACCGCATTGTATGGCTGAGGGCTGATGGCGTAACACCTCTCCGGGCTGCGGCGCGTGTAAAGCTCCTTTCCTGTGCAACAGCAAGAAAGGAAAGGAGTTCGTTGAAATTCTCGCGCGACATTCTGGAGGATACCCAGCTTTCGAATGTGTAAAAAGAGGGATTATGGAAGTTTGGTCAGGGTTGAGCCTTTATGAAAGGCAATATGACTGGTTTTCAGGCTTTCTATTTCATACTGCGGAGTTTGTGGTGTTGCATGATGCTGATACCCATTCACCAGAAATGGCGCAGTGTGTATTTTTCTGATCCGTCCACTCACGCGACCGACTTCAGAGTTCCACGCAACGATATCCCCGATCCCGAAAATCTGTGATGACATGGTTAATCCCGTTTGTGCCCGAAAGGAAAAATCACTGTGCAGGATGGGCTAAGCGCGTATTATTAGCTCTTGGTCATGGGTTTGCCTGCGGGCGTTGCCAGCCTTGCCATCGCAGCCTGTTCGGCAAGGTTGATGAGCATTTCGAGATCACGCTCCTCGACATCCAGAGTGTCGGGCATTTGCCGGAAGGCGGTGTGAATATCGTCGCGCGTGAAATGGCCTTTGAGCGCCACAGGCAGGCTTAAAGGGCCCGGCACATGCGGATAACGGTGCCCCGTTGCACGGTGATAAAGGATGGCCACACCCGTGAGCGCAATAGAATTAAGCGCAACGGGAAGGAAAGGAAAAACAAGGCCCATCGCCAGACCATGGGTTGCAGGATGCAGCAATGTTGCCGTCAGTGCTGAAGCGCCCCCCGGGGGATGCAGCGAGCGGGTTATGGACATGGCCATAATGGCAAGGCACACAGACAGGCCGCAGGCAAAGGGGAGGGGCACAGCGGGAATAAGCGAAACGCCGACACCAACCATGGCGGAAAGCGTATTGCCCAGAATGATAGCTCTTGGGGTTGCAAGCGGGCTGGCGGGAACGGCAAACGCCAGCACGGCCGATGCTCCCATGGGAGCGACAATAGCAATCCCATCGAAATCCGAAACTGTCGCGCCGAGAAGATAGGCAATGGCGATGCCAAATAACGCGCCGATAGCCGCACGGAGAGACAACGTCATCAGCAGGAACCCTTTTGTGGCATGTCGGGTTTCTGTATCATGAAAGCGCTACGCGAAGCGATGCTGTTTCCGTGGGCGATAAAAGGGAGCCCCCCCTTTCTCAAGCTGTGGCGAAAGATGCCAGAAGAGGTGAGGGGGCTCTGGTCTGTAGGTCATGGCGGATATGTGTAAATGGCGTCATGTAGCGTGGCAGGCACCATTTGCACACACGCTACATTCTTTAACGGTTGGGCGGTGCATGAATTCAGGACCGACTGGATCGGGGATGGTGTTTTTTAGAATCCGGTCGATTTCAGCCCGGTCCTCATCAGACAGATGCCAGCCGAACACGTCAGAAACCCCTTCGATCTGTGCGGGTTTTCTTGCCCCCCATAGTGCGACGAACGGCCCCTGATCAAGAACCCAGCGAATAGCCAGTACCATAACCGATTTACCGTTCTTTTCGGCCAGCGAGCGGAGTTGCGCTACGGCCTCCAGGTAATGCTGGAAGCGAGGGGGCTGGAATTTCGGATCAGCACTGCGCAGGTCGGTAGAAGGGAAGGTTGTCTGAGGCGTCATTTTACCCGCAAGCAACCCCCGGCAAAGCGGGCCATACCCAAGCCCAACCAGACCATGCTTGACCATATAGGGCAGGATATCCTGTTCGATGCTGCGTTCGAACAGGTTGTATGGAGGCTGCACAACGGCAAGCGGTGCATGCTGGCGGAAAACTTCCATCTGCGCCACGGAGTAGTTTGATACGCCCAGCGCCTTGACCTTACCTTCCTTGACCAGTTCGCTCAGTGTGGCGGCTGTCTCGGCAATAGGGGTAGCATCATCCGGCCAATGCACCTGATAGATGTCAATGTAATCCGTTTTTAGCCGGAGCAGGGATTCTTCAATTTCCTGCCGGATACGCGCTGGCCGGCTGTCACGAAACGGCTTGTCATCTTTCCAGTTAAGACCAACCTTGGTGGCAATTAGAACCTTGTCGCGCCGCCCTTCCAGTGCTCTGCCAATGACTTCTTCTGAATGGCCGAAACCGTAAACAGGAGCGGTATCGATAAGGTTGATGCCCTCATCAAGCGCTCGGTGAATGGTACGCACCGCGTTATCGTCATCCGGTCCGCCCCACATCCAGCCGCCAATCGCCCAGGTGCCGAGCGCCACGCGTGATGCAGGCAGATCCAGCCCCGGAATGGTGATGGTGTTCTGTGAGATCATGGGAGTCTCCTTACGCAGTTCAGATCGTGCGTTCTTCGGTAAAACTGGCAATCACACCCCGGTGGGGCGGTGCCGCGTTCTGGCTGCCAGCAACTCAACTCCATTGTGAGGAGAGGTAAGGCCGCGTGCTGATCAGCACCAGAACGGTTCACGCATCATGGCGTGTAGGGGCAGTATAAAGTCAGACCAGACATTGGCAACACTTTGCCAAGCATTTACCCGGCTCAACCTTGCGACATAGCAGACATCAAGACGGTATCAAAGCAGCCCAAGACCTACCATGCATAAGGGTATGATGAGGCTATACCGCCCCATCAGCAATGTCCTGTTCCGCCAAGCGCACGCAATTGCGGCCAGCCTGTTTGGCAGCATAAAGAGCGACATCGGCCTTGGCCATGAACTGCCGCCATGTGAGGTTTTTATTGGCGGCTACGCCGAAGCTGGAGGTTACGGATATTTTTTCACCCGTGGCGGCAAGCATGAAAATATCCTCCACCCCTTTGCGTAACCGATGTGCAAGGGCTGTCGCCGTTTCCTGATCCTGTGCTCGTATCAGAACGGCAAACTCTTCCCCACCGATGCGCCCGACCAGATCATCAGAGCGGACATGTGCCATCAGGCATTTGCGACCATGATAAGCACCTGATCACCCGTGGCATGGCCATATCGGTCGTTGATCGATTTGAAATGGTCGATATCAAGAAGGATAAGAAAGGCATTGCGGTCTGCCCCGGTGGTTTCCAGCCAGGGTTCACCGAGCATCTGAAAGGCCCGCCTGTTGAGGAGGCCGGTCAGTTCGTCTGTTTCGGCCTGATGCCTCAAACGCTGGGTGTCCGCATCCCACTCCCGCAATTTGAGGTCGAGAAGTGCCACGGCCTCGAACAAGGGGTTTAATTCGGGGCTTCCATGATGTGTGAGCGGGAACTGCACCGGTTCGCGGTGGGCCAGATTAACCACCGCCTCACTGGCAACCAGTAGAGGCTGCAGCACCCGTTGATGCACGAGCAGTACCCCGCCCGCAATCAGGCTAATGACACAAAGCATGATGGTGCCCACCACCCATGCCAGCCCCCATGCCTGCTGCTCTTTCTGCTTATAATCAGCCAGAAGGGAGTCGAGATAGGCTGTGCGCCAGACCTCCAGCGGCTTGAGTGCTTGAACATAGCGGTCGGAAAAGGCAGCAGCCGAGATTGAATAAGCGCTGCCATGCGTGCCCTCGGCCACAAAACGGGCGACCAGAAGTTCACCATTTTTCACCAGCGATGCTTCAGCTTCCGCCCGGAGCGATACGGGAAAAGGGCTGCGGTCATTCAGATCAGGCTGAGAGACAGCAATTGCCGTTGCATCTTGATACGCCCGTTCAGCCGCTCTCCGTTCGCAATATTGGATTCAGGCATAGGGATGTTGGCAATCAGGGGGGCAATGATACTCGAACCCAGTCGCCCGGCATCATCACGCAGGGCGCACAGGATCAGCGCATGCTGGACGGGGCCAGCCAGTTCCGGGTCTGAGTGAATGAGTTCGGCGGCTTTGCTCATTACGACAGCCTGATAGGCATCGTAAGTTGCAAAAAGGGCCTCGGTCGCACGTTGCACGCTCTCATAGCGCACGGGGGTTTCGGCCGCCGCCAACTCAACCAGAGCACGAGCCTGCACTAGATGGCGCATGATATCGTTATAGGGAACAGTCGCAACGATTGTGGCTGCCTGGTTAAGGGCGCGATCCGTCTCGGCACGGGCGGTGTTCAGTCTGGCACGTGCTGTCTCGATCTGCCCTACTTCTCCAGCCATCAGCACGTTGGATGGCGCGCGTTCGGCAGTGATCCGGCTGGCTGTGTCCAGCACCTGTCGGAGTTCTTCGAGCCCAACCACAGCATGACGTGCCTGAAAGAGTAGCTGGCTGACATGGAACAGAATGATACCCGCCAGAACCGTGGACAAAAAAACGGCAGCCAGTGCACCAATCCATAATTGCCTGCTCACCCCCAAACGGTAAGAAGACTGAGATTTTTTAACATGAGCTGGTGCTGTCAATTTGTGTCTTTCAATCCATAAAACCCGCTGGCTTTGATAAACTCTGCTCCGTTGCCCCGCCACCGCTGCACTGACAGGATTATAGAATGGTGCCATTTACGCCATCCTTACCCGTCTTGCAGCCCCCAACCTGCCTGTAAGGCGCATATCCAGTGATCGAGCACACTGGAAAATACGCCAAAGGTTGAACGTGTTAAGAGTTTGGTCGTTTCGAGATGTGTGAGCTTTCGGCCTGTACGCCAGCATTTCTGCGCCTGCCAGCAGGGTAATTGAGAGCACTGTGTCGCATAAGTCAATATGATGGAAAAACTGGGCCAGTCATAAATGGCGGACAAGCGCTTAACATCCAGCATCCCGGATTATTAACAGGGCAGGGATATGCGTTTTTCCGGGAGATAAAAATTTTCAGGTTTTCCTGAAAAAACAGCATGTCCGATCGTCTTTAAGGATAAGGGGCATAGTGTGGCGTATCGCTCATCGGGCGCAGGGGCCGACATGCTCATTTTTTTCGATATATTCGAAGGCAGCGGCATGATGGACCCGGTTGGCGATGATCCGAAAAAAAAGTTGCGACTCACTCTTACACGCAGTGACGAGAACTCTGCTTCCACCGGTTTTCGTGCTGCCTGCCACACTGACTCACACCCTTTCTCCCGGCTTGCTCTGGTTGTGGCCGGGTACCATGGGGGTGCTGACCCTTTTCGGATTGCTGTCCGCTCTTTTGGGCCAGCAGGGTCTGTGGCTGGTTCTGTCATGGGGCAGCCTGTCCATTCCTCTTATCACCACGGCCGCTTGCCTTGTTCGGGCATGGAGCAGACCGTCTTCCAAAGGAGGTCTTTCATGACCGAACTTGTTCCTGTTTCGTTTTCTCCATGGGAAATGTTTCTCGGTGCCGGCCCGGTTGTGCGGTGTGTCATGCTTTTGCTGGCCGTAGCCAGCCTGCTGACATGGACGATTTTTATCGCCAAATCTGTCGAACTGCTGCGCATAAAGAACAGGCTCGGTAAGGCTGAAACAGCGCTTGAAGACGCCAGTACTCTTGAGCTTGCCGAGGAGTGGACTCGTGGAAACATCTCCATAGCCCATGCGCTGATCATGGCGGCAGGCACAGAACGCACCCGGTCGCAAGATATTCCCGGCGACAATGAGGGGCTTAAGGAGCGTATTGTCCTGCATCTGGAGAGGCTGGAAACCGCTGAAGGCCGTAGGCTTATGCGTGGCACTGGCGTGCTGGCCACTATCGGGGCTACAGCACCCTTTATCGGCCTGTTCGGCACGGTCTGGGGTATCATGACAGCGTTCACCGGCATTGCCGCCAGCAAGGCAACCAGTCTGGCTGTGGTGGCACCCGGTATTGCCGAAGCCCTGCTGGCAACTGCGCTCGGTCTGGTCGCGGCTATTCCGGCGGTGGTGATTTATAACCATCTCGCCCGCCAGACGGCAGCGTGCCGCGCGCAGGTGGCAGACCTGACTGCGCTGGTGATGCGCCTTGTATCGCGGGATCTTGGGCGCATGCAGGCACATGGCGCGAGCACGCAGGTCGTGCGGCTTGGCTCTTCCCGCGTTGCGGGGGAGTAGCGGCATGATCCGCATACGCCATACTGATGAAAACCCGCATGAGGCGAGTGAGATCAACGTCACGCCCTTTATTGACGTAATGCTGGTGCTGCTGGTGATCTTTATGGTTACCGCACCCCTTACTACGGTTAACGTGCCGGTTGACCTGCCATCCTCAACCGAAAAACCGACCCCACGCCCGGATGATCCGGTGTTCCTGACCGTCAAGGCTGACCATCGCCTTGCACTGGGTGAGGAGGATATCAGCACAGATACCCTGCCAAGCGCACTGGAGACGGCAACCAAAGGCAACAAGGATGAGCGTATTTTCCTACGGGCCGACAGGAGCGTGGATTATGGTACGCTAATGGGGGTTATGGATAAGCTGCGGTCTTCCGGTTATCTCAAGGTCGCACTGGTTAACCTGCAGGGGCAGGAAGAGGGCAGCGAGGCCGGGACAGCCCCTGTGGCTAATGCAGATGCGACGTCTTCCGCCGGTTCTTCCGGGCCGGGCACTGCACCGTGAGTCGCGTAGCCGAAGTGGTGCCACAAAGTGGTGATGCCCATGCCTCATCCTTCGCTGGCTCCTTTGCCGACTGGCGGCGTGAGCAGTTACGCCATGTCCGGCAGGAGGAGGCTGTACGCTGGGGCGTATCCTTTCTGGCTGTGCTGGCACTCAGTGGTGGCGCTTTGTGGTGGGGGTTGCACCTACCGACCAGCCTGTGGCAGTGCCCGAGCCACCACCGGCTGCAATTGCCATCGATATGGCGCCGGAGCCTGTCTCCACGCCAATACCACCTACCGATGTGCCGCCGGGTCCACAACAGACCCGTTCCATCCCTGACCCAACACCGGTAGAGCCACCCAAAATTACGGCCCCGCCTTCACCTGCCATCAATCCGCCTGTGCCAGTTCCAGCACCGGACAAGGCGCATAAAATCGTTAAAAAACACAAGCCGGTGCCAGTACACGCGCAACAGAAACCCGATCTGAAACCGCCAGCAGATGCCACAACCGCGCCGCCATCATCAGAAGCGCCGCCGGCGCCTGAGCAGGCGGCGCCAGCTTCGGGGTCTTCTTCATCAAAGGCCTCGCACGATCCGGTTACGTGGCAGGGAGCTCTTCTGGCGCAGCTTGAAAAATACAAACGCTATCCGGCGGATGCCATGGCGGACCATCAGGAGGGAGTGCCAACTGTAACCTTCTCCATGGACCGCAAGGGGCATGTTCTGTCAGTTACGCTGGCTAGCAGTTCCGGCCACCCGTTGCTGGATCAGGAGGCCGTGGCCCTGCCGCAGAGAGCACAGCCACTTCCTGCGCCCCCAGATAGCGTTGCGGGGGATCCCATTACGCTAACAGTTCCTGTTGAATTCTACATTCATCAGAACTAACCGCATTTTTCCCAGTTTCTAACAGTTTTTGCATGACAGCATTTTCTGAACACCGCCGCTCGCTCCTGCACTTAATCAGATCCGTCCGGGTATGGGGGGAGACTGCCATGCGGTGCACGAACTGGAGCGCCGTTGCCTGGATGCTGGTATTAAAATGACTGATCTGCGCCGCGTGCTGCTTCATGGGATTGTGGAAGCCGGACCCCGAGTGAGTGCCGTGGAAATCTGGAAGACCCTAGGCAGTATGCTGCATGATGGCCATGCCCCCAGTCAGGTTCAATCCAGCGGAACCTGAACCTGCTGGTGGAACGCAATATTCTGCGGCGCGATGTTTCGCCTGACAGGCAATGGCACTACCGTATAGCACCAGAACGCAAGGCGGCTCTTACCATTACCTTTGTGGAGGCTGGAACCGGCCGAAAAATTGCCTGCGATTCACCAGAAATTGCCAATCTTCTACGCCGTGTCGCAGCAGAGCACGGGCTGGCCGTGCAGGGGGCATTCATTACCGTCAGCGCTGAGCATTAATGGCAAGCACATGCGCTTGCGAAAGGTGTATTCTGGCTAAACTGTCACGGCTTTCGTATGCTGTAACAATCGTGGAAAAACCGGCGGTATCGATGGAGGCCATCATGCAGCATTTCCCTCTCAACCGGGCTTTTACGCTGCTTGAGCCGGGGCCAGTCACGCTTGTTACCACGCATGACGGGCAGCGCGACAATGTCATGACCATTACATGGACCATGGTTCTGGACTTTGAGGCCCGCTTTGCCCTGTCTACAGGGCCGTGGAACTATTCGTGGCAGGCGCTTGTCAACACGCGGGAGTGTGTGGTGGCCATTCCATCGGCCGAGATGCTTGATACTGTCGTGGGGATTGGCCTGTGTTCGGGCAGGGATACAGACAAGTTTGAAAAATTCGGCCTGTCCCGGCACAAGGCAGGTAAGGTAAAAGCGCCGTTGCTGAGTGCCTGCCTAGCCAATATCGAATGTCGTGTAGTCGAGATCATAGAACAGTATGGGATTGTTGTTCTCGAAGGGGTCGCGGCTCATGCAGACCCTCACCGTGAACAGCGCTCCCCACTGCACGCCATAGGCGACGGTACATTCGTAACAGATGGCCGTGTGCTTGACCGCCGTGTGATGATGCGGCCCAAACTACCGCCCAGTGTGCTCTGATCAGTTTGCTGCCGGTGGGGCAATCGGCATGCGGGCAATCAGGTAAGGAGGGCGGCGCAGGTCCTGCCCGTTATGAAAAAGTGGCAGGCGGCTCCACTGCCCCAGAACGACATAAACATAATGGGCATTGGCAAAAATGCCGTCTGGCCAGACAAAGCGTGGGTCAGCAGCAATCAGGTCAAACGATCCATCAGTATTACGGCGGAAAACCGCATCATGGTCGGCGGCCGTAGTGTAAATACGGTTCCACGGGTCGGTTGCCAGACCGTCAGCGGCCCCTTTTTCACCCTCATCAGTCACGAGATGCGCTAGTTCATCCGACGTGACGGAAAAATCTGCCAGCCGATCAGTTGGTAGGCTGTAGAGGCGACGGCTGGCCAATGGCGCATAGTAAAGCCGGGTTGAATCAGCCGAAAGGGTAAGGCCATCTGCCCCGCTGGCGGGGAAAGCGGGCTTTTGGGTATCCATATGCAGCACACGGCCATCAAGCACGGTCTGATAGCCATGGTCGGGCAGGATCGAGACCGTGTTTTCCAGCACACGGCGCTGGCGACCCGATGCCAGATCGACCACAACCAGAGCCGGATGTCCATCGAACGAACTGTCCGTGACATAGGCGGTGCCCTTGGTACCATGGGTCAGGTCGATCCGCAGGTCGTTCATATGGCTGCCGGGGCGCAGAGCCTCCTTAAGTGGTACTGAGGCAATCTGCTCCCCTGTGAGTGGATCAAAGCCAACAATTTTTGCCCCACCTTCGGGAATGGCGTGGCCCTTGATCTTGCCATCATCAATAATCCACAGCTTACCGCTACTATCCGCTGTCATGCCATGGGGGGAAATAAGGGACTTCTGCGCGGCGGTGGATGGGAACGGCACAAGCTGGTTATTCTTCCATTCCCCCAGAACCGGGCCGGTGTGATCACCATCATGTTTGGGGAAGGTAAGAAACAGCCGCCCGTCAATAACCGCGATCCCCGAAGGGTCTGGCTGTGGGATACGCGCGATGATTTCGACCTGCCCCTGAGCACCAAACCCGGGATCGAGATTATCCTTGACCACAGGGGCAGCAAGAGCGGGGGAGGAGAGAGCCACAAACGAGAGCAGCAGAGTAGAAAAACGTAAGTTCATGGTCAGTTCCCGTTCTGTGACAGCGGGCCGGGAACGGATGTGCCGTTTTCCCATGTTTCAACAATCCTGTCCGCATCGCGGATGTCAGATGCAGGATTGCCTTCAACCACCAGCAGGTCAGCCCGCAGCCCCGGTGCTATGCGTCCGCGGTCGGTCAGTCCCATCAGGTCAGCAGCATTACCCGTTGCCAGTTTGATGGTTTCCAAGGGGGACAGGCCTGCCTGCACGGACAGGGCCAGTTCCCGATGTTCCGCAATGCCGGGAACGCGCAGCGGCATGGCACCGCTATCCGTGCCGAAACCGATCTTTACCCCTGCATCATGCAATGTTTTCAGGTTTTGCAGGTTGATTGCCAGAGAATCCCGCGAGAAACGCGCCTGCTTGCCGCTGGCATGCTGCTGGCGCCATGCGGGGTCAGCAATCTGCTGCTGCAACGCGGTGGACAGACCAGCACGGGTAAAGGCAGTGCGCGTCCATGGGGCTTCATCCGCCCATGCGGTAGACGCTTCGTCCAGCTCGAGGGTCGGGATATACCAGATACCCTTTGTCCTGAGCGTATCGACAAAAGCGGGTGGCACGGGTTTGTCCCGCACGCCATGGGCCAGAATATCGACACCGGCCGCCACGACACGTTGTGCGTCCGCAAGGTCATGAATATGGGCTGCGACCCGTAGCCCTCGTCGGTGAGATTCCTCCACCACGGCGGTAATAATTGCGGGTTTCATTTTCACGGGCAGGCTGTGGTCAAAATCATCAACCCAGATTTTAACCAGATCCGTGCCATGTGCGGCCATTACGCCCACGGCTTCGCGGGCTTCGGTTGGTGTTCGTGGCCTGATAAGCTGGTCCGGCGCGACATTGACCGGTGGAGCGCCCCTTGGCACGCCAATACCCGCATCCACCCAAACAGATCTGCGGGGAGCTGCCTTGCATGGGCCTCCTGTCGCAGGGTGTCGAAAAGGACGGGGGCGTTGTTACCCAGAGCGGTCACGGTGGTTACGCCGTAACGGCGATACTGCCCGAGTTCGGCCGTTATGGTATCCCGGGTATAGAATTGTGGCCCTGTGGTGGTACCCCCAACCTGCCCAACATGACTGTGATCAGAGATAAGGCCGGGCATGACTGTATCGCCCGTTCTGTCCAGAACCTGCGTGCCGGGTGGCAAGGTCAGATTCTGCCTACAGCGCGTATTATGGGGCCGTCAATCAGTATGGTCATGTCTTCGGCCGGAGGGGAGCCGGTGCCGTCGATCAGGCGCACATGGGTAAGCGCTACAGGATTGGCAATTGCGGGAGATGCGCCAAGCAGGGCAATAAAAACTGCGGCAAAAGCGGGTTTCATGGGGGCCTCCATAAAACGGGATACCGCATCATCAGGATCCGGCACAAAGGGACAGGGCTGTCAGCCTGCCTGTGGTGGCGGCATTATTACCGAGATGTCATGCAGGGGAAAGCACCAATTCCTGAACATAAAGTGAAAGCACAAAACACGCGGTCAGGCGTAGGGAGACTGCACAGGGGATATGTCGCGTATTTGAAAGCGCAGGTGGTTCCGTTATGGTGCCAACCAAAGAGGGTAAGGAGCGGTTATGGATCTGCTGGCACGACTGGGCATGACAGTGCCTCTTGTTCAGGCCCCTATGGCCGGTGTTTCCACTCCCTCGCTGGCTGCAGCAGTTTCCAATGCCGGTGGGCTTGGTTCGATCGGATTAGGGGCATCCAATGCCGCCACCGCGCAGGAGATGATTCACGCAGTGCGTGCTCAGACCGAGCGCCCTTTTAACGTCAATCTGTTCGTACATGCCACGCCCGTGCTCTCGCCAGAGAGGGATGCCGCATGGTTGAACTGGCTGGCGCCATTGTTTGCCGAATTTGGTGAGGCACCTCCCACACAGCTCAATACGCTTTACACCAGTTTTAATGATGACCCTGACATGCTGGACATGCTGCTGCATGTCAGACCGCCCGTTATCAGCTTCCATTTCGGTCTGCCACCTGTCCAAACGGTTTTGGCTCTGAAAGCGACAGGCGCTGTTCTGCTGGCATCCGTCACCAGTCTGGATGAGGCCCGCGCGGCTGAAGCCGCAGGTATGGATGCGGTGGTAGCGCAGGGGATTGAAGCAGGAGGACACCGAGGGATTTTTAACCCGGAGGGGGAGGATGATGCTTTAGGCATCATGCCGCTGACCCGCCTGCTGGTAAAACAGGGGCGGCAACCCGTTATCGCGGCTGGTGGCATTATGGATGGAGCGGGCATTGCGGCTGCACTGGCGCTGGGCGCCTGTGCAGCGCAAATGGGCACAGCTTTTATTTTATGCCCTGAATCCAGTGCGGATACAGGCTACAGACAAACCCTGTCTGGCCCGGCGGCATTTCATACCAGATTGACGCACCTTGTTTCCGGTCGCCCCGCACGCTGCCTTGGCAACAGATTTACCGCACTGGAAGCCATAACCGGCAGACCCGTAACTCCGGCCTATCCCGTGACATATGATGCAGGCAAGGCACTCCATAAAGCCGCCATGAAGCAGGGTGACTATGGCTATGGAGCATACTGGGCAGGGCAGGGGGCTCCATTGGCTCGGGCCATGCCTGCTCAGGAACTGGTTATGAAGCTGGTGGACGAACTGAAACAGGCCCGTGCTCAAAAATAGGCTGAAAGCGCAGCGCTATATTCTGGTTTGTTTTCAGTGTTTAATACGCTGCGTATTTTCAGCTTCTGTATCGCTTTATTGACGGGTCTCTAATACCCAGAAGTTCGCCCAAGCGTACCAGATCGGCAAAAGAGCGCGTTTTCATTTTTTTCATGACACTGGCGCGGTATATTTTAATGGAGACAATGCTCAGGGATAGGTGGTCTGCTATTTGCTTGTTCAGTAAACCGGCAATGGCCAGTCCCATAACCTCTTTTTCTCTGCTCGAAAGCGCGGCAAAATTCCTTTTTGCTTCCAGCGCGACCTGTTCCTGCGCCTTATTAGTTTTCCATAAAATCAATGCCTCATTGATAGCCTGTAACAGGGCCTCATGAGAGAAAGGTTTGGCAAGGAAATCAATTGCCCCGGCTTTCATACCCCGGACCGCCATGGGCATGGTGCCATGGCCGGTCATCATAATTACTGGAATACCGAGGTCAGCCCTGTTGATTTCATCTTGAATATCCAGTCCGTTGATGTTGCCAAGCTTGACATCCAGCAACAAGCAACAGGGGGTTTTTGGCAAATCTGCTTCCAGAAACATCAACGGATCGGAAAATGAGGATACCACAAACCCTTCGGCCCGTAGCAAACTATCAAGGGAGTTCCTGATCCCTGCATCATCATCGACAATAAGAATATGTCCCGGCATGGTGGTGTCTGACGTCATGACACAACCTGAGCAAGAGGAAGACGAACAGTAATTAATGCGCCAGCAGGCGTTGTGTTTTCCGCCCTGATTGTTCCACCATGAGAGTCCACAATGGCCTGACAAATGGAAAGACCCATACCCATGCCGGATTTTTTTGTGGTGCGAAACACTTCGAAATAAAGACTGGTTTCCGGGTCTTTGAAGCCTGTTCCGTGATCTTTTATCGTCATTTCGGCAAAATATTCTTTTTGGAATATAATCTGCGTCGAAATGACAATAGGTGAGGCGTAGTTTTTTGCCTGTCTGGACGCTTCGATCGCATTTAAAAGCAGATTGATGATCAATTGCTGGATTTCGGTTTTATTGCCATAAATAAAAGGTGGCTTGCCGTTATTTGTTTTTTGAATTTCAATGTGCTCCATAATATCACTGCTTTTCAGGAGGAATATTGCCTCTTGAATAACTTTTCTTAAATCGAGCAGGGTCTGGCGCTCAACCTGTTCGCCATGTGTCATATCCCGAACATTGCGGATAATATCCGCCGCACGTCTGGTATTGGCATCAATCTGGTCCAGACAATACAGAGCCTCCTGAATATTTGGGGTGGGGCGGCGCAGCCACCGGGTGCCGGACTGCGCAAAGGTGCCAATGGTTGAAAGTGGCTGGTTCACTTCATGCGCTATGGCAATGCCGATCTGCCCTAGTGTTTTGATCCGGTCGGCTCGAGCGAGTATCCGCGCCTGTTTATCCAGCGCTTCGCGAGCTTTTTTGTTGCGTTCGGTAATAATGGTGACAATAAGGTTTGCAGTTACGCCGAGTGCCAAACGGGCAACCCCTGCGTTGAAAAGGGTGTCGTTATGAACAATAAAGAAAGCGCTACATTCCAGTATCAGGCATCCAGCAGCAACCATGCGGAGCATTTTGATGGTGCATCGCTCGGCAACCAGTACAATAACCAACACGTATAGAACCCCGAAAGCATCATGCGCCGGGATAAGCGTAATCAAAAATACCAGAACGGCCATCCCGGTAGCGGAAAGCCATGTCCAGTAATGCATGAAAGAAACTCCTGAATGTGCTCTATAGAAAATGCCTGACCCTGTACAAACCATGGTTTTATAGAATGGTTGGAGGGCTTTGACTTTACCTAAAAGGGCTATTTTTATCATGGCGGCGCCAGTGAGCGGAACCTATACCAAAGTATATACATAAAAGTCATCGCATGCAATTGTGACTAAATCGCATTTGTGTTTTCTGTGATCCAAATTCTGGTCATGAAAGCACAGAAATGTCACGCCTGCTCACACCTAATAGAGTCCGCTCGACCCCGCTTGTTGCTGGGGTAGCCCTGTTATGTTCCGGTCTACATGTTGAAAACACGGAAGCCGCAACGCCTGAAAAACCTGCCAAACCCTCTCAACGGCATAGCGGTACATCCAGCGGCACGAATAAACCCGGAACACATGCCGCGACCGACCATGCCGCTGCCACACATGATACCAGTGCACAGCCCCTCAACGGGCCGCTTTCTGGTGGTCAGCATGCAAGCGAGCCGGGGGAAGAGCACATTACGGTTGTCGGCAGCCGGATGAATATCCTGCACGAGGATATTGGCCTCAGCCGTATGCTACCGACGTCATGCACACACCGCAGACCGTAAACGTCGTGCCGCGTGCGTTGATGGAACAGCAAAATGTCAAATCCCTCGATGAGGCCCTGCGTAACGTGCCGGGCATTACAGCCTCGGTAGGTGAGGGCGAGGGCGGGATGTCGGGCGACCAGTTCCTGATCCGTGGTTTTCAAGCCCAGAACGATATTTATGAAAATGGTCTGAGAGATTTTGGCGTATATACACGCGATAGTTTTTATTACGACCATGTTTCCGTCATAAAAGGCCCGTCGTCTGAAGTATTCGGGAACGGTACAACAGGCGGGGCGATCAATATCGTTACCAAGGCACCGCATGCTGGCAACTCCTATCAGGGCAGTTTTTCAGGCGGTTCCGGCTCCTATTATCGTGGAACGCTGGATATAAACCAGCAGATCAATGACAGCATTGCGGTGCGTCTTTCCGCCATGGGCAATGAAAATAATGTCGTGGGCCGGAATTACGTTTACTCTCACCGCTGGGGTATAGCGCCATCCATAACCTTTGGTATGAACAAGAAAATTTCCTACACAGTCGACTATTTTCATCAAAATGATAATCGTATTCCCGATTATGGTGTCTGGGTTGTCCAAAAACCGGGCACAGCCATTGCCAAACCCATTACCGAATACGGCGTAAACCGGAACAACTGGTACGGCACCACCTTCGATCAGGATGATATCAGCACCGACATGCTGACCGGACGCCTGACAGCAAAGGTAGCCCCTTGGCTCACACTGTATAACGACACCAAGGGCGGTATTTACCATCGTTATTATTCAGCATCGCAGCCCAATTGTAATGCAACCTGTGTTACCAAATATTTTGCAGGCGACCCCACGGCCTCCATTGTCAGAAACGGCGGCTTAGGAGGGCCTAATCCGTATAGCCAGAGTGACTGGTCCATTCAGAACGTGTTTTCAGGTATTGCGCGCTTCAACACAGGAAAATTCCGTCACGAGGTTATCGGCGGGTTCGATATCGAGCATGTTGAGGATCACAGACAGAATTTCGCGTATAATAAAACCCGTCCGGGCACGAACCTTGTCAACCCGTCCATGGATGTTTCGGGGCTGCAGCGGGTAAATTGCTCGGAAAATCCCAATGGTCTGGCCTCTATTCCCAATGGAGTAGGGCGTAAATGCTATAAGGATGGCAGCGCGACAGATATCGGCTTTTTCCTGTCAGATCAGATCTGGCTGACCAAATGGTTTGCCATCAAAGGCGGGTTTCGTCTGGATCAGTGGTATAGTTCCTATTCCGCAACCGGAGGTGTGAGCACAACGCCCGACACACATTTCAACCAGAATGAAACGACAGTTAACCCCACGGTTAACCTGATGTATATGCCTAACGATAATCTGATGGTGTATTTCAACTGGGCGGAATCAACCACGCCAACCAGCCTGTACGTAACAAACAGCAATGCGCCCTTTACCACCAGTTCGGGTTACGCGCCGGAGCGAAGCAGGCTGTATGAGGTCGGCGCCAAATATAATGCCTTCAAAGGCCGCATGGGCTTTACGGCGGCATTGTTCCGGCTGGAAAAAAACAACTCCACCATTACAGACCCAACCACGGGCGATGTCTCGGCCTCATCCGACAGTCAGCGCAATCAGGGGCTGGAGCTGAGTGCATCAGGCAACATTACATCTGACTGGAGTGTTATCGGCACCTATGCGTTTTATGATAGCCGGGTAACAGGCTCCCAGACAGCCGCAGATGTCGGAAAGCGTATTCAGTTCGTGCCGCAGAACTCCGCCACTTTGTGGAGCAGCTACAACATTGCTTCAAAAACGCCGTACAACCTGACGGTAGGCGGAGGCATAACATGGCGGCAGGGCGTATGGCTGGACGCCGCCAATACGGCACGCGTGCCCGCAACGGTTGATTTCGACGCCATGATTTCACACAATTTTGGCAAGCACTGGCGTGTCGCCATGAACGGCTACAACCTCGCAAACCGACTCAATTACAGCAACCTGTTCCAGAACCGTGTAACACCGGCGATTGGTCGCTCATTCCTGTTCAACCTTTCCGCCAGTTACTAAGCGCATAGGCGGTTACAGGAACACAAAAAAAGCCTGCATGCTCCAGAATTGCTCTGGGGGATGCAGGCTTTCTTGACGCGGTGGCTATTATTGTTTGGGGTAGTTCCTGCGGAACAGAGCCCATTCTTCTTCCACGGTGCCGTCGGGCAGGGTGCAGTATCCTACCTGTCCCTTATCGGTGTTCTTGATCGCGAGCGTTCCGCCGTGCTTGACACAATAAAGAGATGCCGGGTTGGGCATGTTCAAGGGCCGCATAGGCCTGATCTGCGTTTCATCATGGTGCTCACACCCCGCAATTCCCAATAAGGCCAGCATCAGACCCGGGACCAGTGCAATACGTTTCATGGTGTGCTCCATCGTTATTGTGCGTCAGCATTCTCTCTCTGGTAGAAGAGCATACGCGATGGCGGGTTGCCAGACCATGCCCTTATGCTGTCGGTTGTCTTTATACTGCAGCCCGAAGCCTTGCGAACAGTGTGTCCGTGCTTTCTTCTGGCACTTCGCCATATCCATGTGAAATAAGGCTTTGGAGTTCTGGTAAGCCTGCGGTCGAGCGTATGCCTGTGGCTGCATAATTACCCGGAAAACGAATGCCCGCATTTTCGGCTTTGGTAATGAAATCCGCCACACTGCCATGGTGGCCAGGCATGAACCAGCTTAGACGGGGGGCATGCTCCGTGCCGCAAAATTCTAGTCGCCCCAAGAAACGCTCCAGCGCAGCCATGAATGCCTCCCTACGCCGCATCATGACAACCCGTGTGCGCCGAAGAGCATTATCCAACTCGCCTGTATCAATCATGCGCGCCAGAGCTTCCTGCTCCAGCCAGGGCAGGCCATTGCCTGTCAGCAATTTGGCCTCCAGCACGGCTGGCAACAACGCCCATGGCACGACCAGATAGCCCAACATAAGGCCACCCCCAAGGCAGGGAGCAAACAGCCCCGCATGCAGCAGATTGCGCCCTTCGGTTAAGGAAAGAAGCGAGGGCAGTGGCTTTTTTTCCAGCGACAGCAGATCATACATGGACTCTTCAAACACAAGGCAGCGATCCTGCACGGCTAGGGAGGCGATCTGCTTGCGCCGGGGGAGCGAAAGCGTGACATTAGTGGGAATATGGCACCCCGGATTGACACAGAGCAGCCGAGCCTGTTCTGGCGCAAGCTCGGCCAGTTTCAGTCCTTTTCGGTCGATTGCACCATCTACGATGTGCATGCCGAGTTTTTCGTAAAGCTGGCGTTTGCCGGGGTAGCAGGGGTCTTCAAGAATGACCGAATCCCCTTTTTGCAGCAGCGCATGGGCGATGATGGAATGGGCCTGCTGCAACCCGGTAATGACAAGAATCTGCTGAGGGTCGATAGCCACACCATGACGCAGGTTAAGCCAGCGGGCCAAAGCCGAGCGCAGGAAAGGCAGGCCGGCGTTGGGCTGAAATTCGCCGCCCCGTCGCCAGTTATCTCGCAGGAGTAGGCGCTCGATCGTCTTCTGCCATGCAGGAAAGCGATAAAGTGGCATATCGCTGCCAAAGCCAAGGTTGAAAACGCCGTCCTGTGTACCGCTATAGCGCGCCGGGTCGCCAATAAACGCCTGATCGGGCCATACTTGCCCCCCGAGCGAGGCAGCTTCCATGCCACGCTCATTGCCAAGCATGACAACCGAACTGGTGCTGCATGGAGGTGAGGGGTGCACGAACGTCCCGCGTGAAGGGCGTGTCTGCAAATAGCCTTCCGTTTCCAGATATTCAAAAACCAGTACCACAGTATTGCGTGATACGCCCCAGCGCACCGAGGCCTCCCTGATACCGGGGAGGGGTTCATCTGGCCTCAGTGACCCAGCTGCAATAGCCGCGATAATCTGGCGTATTATCTGTTTTTGAAGCCCCTCGCGTGAGGCTCTGTCTAGCTGCGGCATGAACATGCGGGGCCCCTTTCTCTGCATATTGCACTATTTATAATAGTTTAAACTGTACCCATAAAATTCATAAAAACCGTCACTGCCGTAAAATTTATCCTAATAATACATATGAAGATAGTAAATGTCACAAACAACGCAGCGTGAAGCATGAACCAGTTTCCTCTTTCCCGGTCTCCCGGTCTTTCCTCTCCCCGTCCGGGAGAGCCATGGCCTGCCTGTCCTGGCGGAACCGGCTCGCCTGCGCTGCGCTGCCGTCCCTTATGCTGGCATCGGGTGCGGTGGCTTTTGCCTCGACCGCCAGCGCTGAAAGCACGGCCAAACCACCGAAAACCAAAGCGGTCGTTGCCGCCGAAAAAGCGCATCGTCCGCTCGCATCAGGGGGGCTGGAAACCGTCATGGTTACGGCTAACCGCCGTACGCAGGATATTCAGAAAGTCGCGGCAACGGTTACGGCAATTAGTGCTGCCACTATCGCCCGTCAGCACATGGATAGCGCTGCGGATATTGCGGCCTTTGCGCCCAACGCTCTGGGCTACAATTTCGATGGTCGCCTGCGCCCGCGTTATTACATTCGTGGTGTTGGCAACGGGAATGTGGCCAATAACGCCGTAGGCGCGGTCGCAATCTATGCGGATGATGTCTACCTCAACAGCCTGAGCTTTCAGGGTTTTCCCCTATTTGATCAGGCACAGGTTGCCATTCTCAATGGCCCGCAGGGAACGCTGTGGGGCAAGAACGCGACTGCCGGTGCCATCCAGTTTACCTCCAAACGCCCTGAATTCCGCAAGGAAGGTCATGCGCAGGTCGACTTTGGCGATTACGGGCAAAAACGCGGTGAGCTTGTTATCAACACGCCCATTACCGCACATACGCTGACCACGCGCCTGTCTGTCCGTCAGGAAAACTCGGATGGCTGGGCCAAAAATGCCTATACCAACAAGGATGTCGGCAATTTCGGCGACTTCGCGGCCCGGTTCCAGACTCTCTGGCGGCCATCAGACAAGCTTGAGTTTTTGCTCAATACGCATGTGCGGGACATGCAGAGTTCAAACGTGCCCTATTACAGCGCGCCTGCAACATCGGTTAACACGCCATTGCAGGCAGGAAGCCGTGACTGGACAAACTCCAACGTCAACGGACGGCAGGCGCTGGTGTCCGAAGGAGTATCGCTGCACACCACATGGCATCCCGGTCACGGTCTGACATTTACGTCCATAACCGCATTCGAAAATGCGCAACGTCGCCAGAGTGGCGATGGTGATTACACTGCTCTGGAATATAGCCGCGCCTACGACAAACTGCACCCGACACAGGTTAGTCAGGAGTTTCGTCTGGCATCGGACCAGCATCAGAGGATCGCATGGATTGCCGGAGCTTATTATTTCCATGAAAATCTGGATGATCACTACGCAACGGTAACGCTGCCCCCCGGCGCACCCACAACGCCCGCCATTATCGGGCAACCCGCTTTTGCCTCAACGCAGTACAGCCAGACAACTGATAGCTTTGCGGTATTCGGCAACACAACCATTCATGTCGTGCCATGGTTTCAGATTGCGGGCGGTGTGCGCTGGACACATGATCACCTGCATCTTGATCTGGATAGTGTTCAGGGCACAGCTCCGGTCTCGTTTGCGGGGAATGCAACAAACTGGTGGAATGCCCAGAATGTTCTTTCATCCGTGGTCGGCATTGACAGTTATCATGCCGGAAAAAGCTGGTCGAATGTCAGCTTTGATGTAGAGCCGCAGTTTCTGGTTGGAAAAGACCAGATGCTTTATGTGTGTATCGCAGATGGGTACCGCTCCGGGCTGTTCAATACCCAGATTACACCTAACCCCGTTAACCGGGTGGCACACCGTTGCAAACAGCACAACCCGTTAACCCGGAAACGCTTTTTTCCTACGAAGCAGGGTACAAGGGAAGCTGGTTTGATAAGCATCTGAGCCTGAGTGCGGATGGGTTCTATTCCACTTACGACAATATCCAGACCTCCTGGACCGCCACTGATCCGGCCACCAAATCAACCATTATTTCCCTGACCAACGCGGCGTCCGGCCGTAGCCTTGGTGGAGAATTCGCGTTTCAGGCCCGCCCGCTGGATGATCTGACAGTTTCTGGCAATGTTGGCGTGCTCAGAACGGAATTTACCGACTTTACAGCCCCCACAGGTGCTACCAGCCTGAAAGGCAACGAGTTCGCACGTGCCCCGCATCAGACAGCCAATGTCTCCGTAGACTGGAATTTCCATACCGGCATCGGCAATGGCAGCGTGGGTACACACTGGAACTATACCGGCCATTATTTCTATCTGGTTTCAAACGAAAAGGCTTCAGCCCTCCAGCAGTCGGCTGTCTGGCTGGGCGATGTGCATGCCTCTTTCCGGCCGGGTAACAGCCGGTGGGAGCTGAGCGGCATTGTCACCAACATTACGGGCAACCGCTATCTGGCTCAGGTGCTGCCGTATTCCGCCACCAGCCAGACCTTCACCTACCAATACAGCAACCCCCGCATGTTCCTGCTTTCCGCCCGCGTGGACTTTTTCTGAGGACGATACATCATGACGGCTTATAGTTCAGTTATCGATCTGCACACGCACTGGTTTCCACCCTCCACGCTGGATATTCTTGGCCGCAGGCAGAATGCTCCCCGTATCGGTCGGCAGGGGGATGAATTCGCCATCTGGCGGACAGGGGCGGGGGCTGGCAAAGGCGGTGCATTTCCGCTGGGACCGCAATGGTATGATATTAAAACCCGTCTGGCACATCTGGATGATGTCGGCATAGCGCACCAGCTTCTGTCATGGCCAACCACGCTGGGGGTGGACGCAGCCCTGCCTTTTGCAGATACACAGGAACTCTGGACGCAATGGAACAACGATACGGCGGCCCTTGTGGCCCAGTATCCCGGCCGGTTCAGCGGGCTTGCCGCCCTCAGCACTGATAATCTGGCCTGGTCAGCTAGAGAACTGGAGCGCGGGCATGAAAAACTAGGCTTGATCGGTGGCGTTTTGCCAGTCAACGGTTTTTTCTCACGCCAGTCGGCAGAGGCTTTCAGAGGAATTTTTGAGGTTGCGCAGGCGCATCGCAGCCATATTTATCTGCACACCGGCTTTGCCAGCCCGAGTATTCACGGACAGCCACCTGATATCGCACATGAGGATAACGAGGCCCTGCGCTGGGTTATCGATAATGGCTTCTGCTTTGCCTCGGCTGTCGCCACGCTGGCGTTCACGGATTTTCTGGCTCCTTTTCCCGATGTAACACTCCAGATCGCGATGCTGGGCGGCACGGCGCTGGGGGCATTGGCTGCTGAGCAGGCCGGGGTTTCTCCTCGTGTACAGGCCGGGCCACTGAGCGAGCATTTCAAGCAGATCTGGCTTGATACCGGCGCGGCAGGCAGCGGCACAGCCGCTGTTGCGGCAGCGGTGCGGGTGCTGGGCTCCAACCGGATTGTTTTTGGCTCGGACTACGCCCCTGTGCCCGATATCCGCCCCACGCTGGAGCGCGTAAAGGCCGCAACAGCAGGCGACCCCGACGGTCAGAAATCGGTTCTTTCCAATAATGCAAAACAGCTTCTGGCACGCCACGGTGTCCATGTTGCTGGTCAGGAGTAAGCAGTCATGACACGTCCGGTCATTCATTATACCCGTTGCCCCGCTGTCCCGACCATTAGTGCTCTGGCGGAAGCATGGGGCACCCTGCGTACCGAGTTCGCACAGGAAACAGCGGCAGACTTCGTATTTCAGTCCGTCGGCTTTTCGCCAAAAACCGAATACTCCTACGATGAGCGCTTCTGGCTCCGCAATGCCGGGCATGCACCAGCTATCTGGAAAAAAAGCCATGGGGTGGACTGCAAGGTTGTAGGGCTGGCTTTTCTGGAAGGCCGTTATCCGGTTCTGTCGCTCCACAGTTCAGGTGTGGCGGCACCGCAGGACCTGAAGGGCAGGCGGCTTGCGGTGTTCCATAACCCGGATAGTCCGTTTGACCTCATGATTGCGCAGCAGCTCAAGATTTATCAGACCACGCTGGCCACAGTGGGGCTGAGCCTTGAAGATGTCGAACTGGTGCGTCTGCCCCGCACATTCTCTCCACAGGGGGGACGTGACGGCTTTCTGCTTAGCGGGTTCCGCAGTGCGTTGGCAGCGCTGGAGGAGGGCGTGGTTGATGTCGTGACGGCTCCATCCCACCTGATGGCGGTCTCTACCCCCGCCTGAACATTCTGTACGACACAAGGCTAGCGGCAGACCCGGTTGCGCGGGTCAATCCTTCCATCCTGCGTGGGCTGGTGGTCAGCACGGCGTTGATTGAAGAACAGCGTGATCTGCTGGTCAGGATTGTGGCGACACTGGTCAAAACTGCCGACCGCGCGGCTGCCCAGCCGCTCGAGGCGTTGCGGGCTCTGGCCTCTGATCTGGGGCAGGCTCCTGAAAGTCTGGCTTCTGTTTATGAGAATATCGCCAGGGCATCCGTCTTGATCTGAATGACGATTACCTTGCAGCCCTTGAATCGCAAAAGGCCTTCCTGCTGCGTCAGGGGCTGATCGAACGGGATTTTGACCTGCAAAGCTGGGTCGACCCTTCGATCCTGACAGAAGCAACAATCCTTGCTCGGCGCAGGGTTGGCAGCCCCGATACCACCTCCCACCCACATCCACAGCCGGCATGAGGGAAAAGCCATGTCCTCCACCGCGACGCCTCTTGCACCCTCCACACCCGTCATGACGCCATCACCCGGCATTACGAGCCCCGAAGCCGTGGCGACCCGACATACCGCGCTGGCCCTGCTTCTGGCGACAGGGACCGTCTGCGCCATGGATACCATGGTGCTTTCCGGCCTGCTGACACCGATAAAAGCAGACCTGCACCTGTCTGATGCGGCTTTTGGCAGCGTGTCATCGGCGTCTACGCTGGCGGGTATTCTCGGCGCGCCTCTTTTTGCAGTTCTGGCCGCACGGTTCAGCCGCCGTTCGGTTCTGGTTGGCTCTATTATCCTGTGGAGTCTGGCTTCAGCGGGCAGTGCCCTGTCCACAGGACTTGCCACGCTGGTTCTGTGGCGCACGCTCACCAGCTTTGGCATGGCGGCGTATCAGGGCATTGTACCCGGCTGGCTGGCCGATCTTTATAACCGTAAAGAACGGAATTTCGTCTTTGCGCTGTTCATGCTGCGCAACAAGCTGGGATCGGCTCTGGCTTTTGGTGTCGGCGGCTGGATTGCCGCACATTCCAACTGGCATCAGGCTTTTCTGCTGACAGGCCTGCCGGGGCTGGTGCTGGGTGTTTTGTTGCTGTTCGTGCCAGAGCCTGCTCCCGGTCAGTCCGACGGGCATGTCGGGCGATCAGAACTGGTGCTGAACTGGCGGCAGCAGGTATCCGTCTTCCGTATCGCCCCTTACACCACACACCTGATTGCCCTGAGCCTGTTTTTTTCAGGGACCATCACGGCGCAGATGTGGCTCCCAGCCTTTTTGCACCGCGTGCATGGGCTGGATAACCTGCATGCCACGGGTTTTGCCTTTACCGCCCTCATGGCCACACTCCCTGCCGGGCCTATCGGCGGCTGGCTAACAGGGCGATACCTTGCCGGCCGAACGGGTGCCATTGCTGTGTCGTTGGCACTCAGTGCTCTGCTGGCGGCATTTTTCTTCCTGATTGCGTTTACAGCGCCCTCTCTGCGGGTTTGCGAACTGTTCGCCCTGCTGGCCATCACCTCATTCGGGGCTACGGCAGGCAGTTTGACAACGCTTCTGGTGGAAACGGTTCCACCTTCGCTCCGTACCATTTCGGGCTCTTTTGGCGCCATGGTGGCCGGTGGTGTTTCGGGCTTTTTTGCACCGTGGCTACTGGGTCTGATTTCAGACCATGCCGGTCTCGCCCAGGCCATTCTGATCGGGCCCGCCTTTTACGCCGTGTCCTCTATTTTCTGGATATGGCTTGCCATTCATTCGAAGAAAAACTCTCAAGGAAACTGAAACCATGACTGTTCTCGAAAAAAACAGAACCATTCCAGCACCCCGCAACGAGCTTGTGCGCGTAACACGCCCGCAACAGATCGCACCTTTCCCGCAGGATTGGGTAAAGAGTGCAGGGGATCTCGCAAAGGAATTTGCAGCCGGTGCCGTGCAGCGTGATCTGGAAGGCGCACGGCCGGTAGATCAGATCCGCCGCCTGCGCGAGACAGGGCTTGTCAGCCTGCTCTATCCTAAATCACTTGGTGGCGGTGGTGGCACTCTGAAGGACGCGGCACAAAGTGTTCTGGGAATTGCCAAGACTGATGGATCGACCGCAGCCCTTCTGGGGTTCAACTACTACAATTCACTCGTACCACTTCTAACCGACTATACAGGCAACAATGATGCGATCGTGCGTCAGGCAACGGAAAATCGTTTTTTCTGGGGGAATGTCACTCAGTACGTAAACAAGGAGTTTGTCGCACAGCATCACCCTGATGGTGGATTTACCATTACCGGCACGAAAAAATGGAATACAGGCGCGCCTCTGGCTGAAGTAACCACACTGCTCGCCATTCACCCGGATAAGGATCGCTATATTTACGCAGTTATACCAACCGCGCGCGAAGGGCTAGAATTTCATGATGACTGGGATCCTATCGGCCTGCGCGGCACGGATTCCGGTACTATTACGTTCCATAATGTCCGTATCCTGCCAGATGAAGTGCTGCACTGGGGCCACGGCCCTGCTCAGACAGGCCCGCTACCGCTCTGGGCCAGCTTTGGCGCTATTTTCTATACGGCTGTTTTTATCGGGCGCACGCTCGGAGCCCTTGAGCAGGTGCGGGAATGGTCCCTGCATGGACGCCGACAGGGTAGTTATGGGGGCGTGAGTATCTCGGCGGACGATCCGTTCATTCAGGCTGAATTTGCTGAATACTGGGTACAGGTTCAGGCAGCACAGGCTTATTTTGAAAAGGTCATAAAATCTGTTCAGGAACAGTGGGAACGCCGCACCTCCCTGACCGATGAGGATTATGGAGCCATAGCGCTGGAAACACTCTCGCTACGCACATTTGCTTCGCGCACGGCCTTGCATATAACGCCGCGTATTTTCGAACTATTGGGTGGCCGGGCAACTGGAAGAGAGGCGGATTTTGACCAATATTGGCGCGATGTCAGAACCCTGTCTTCTCATGACCCGGAAGTGCTGGCCCGTCGTGTGATTGGGCGGCATGTATTGCATCAGGAACCACTGATTTTCCCGGCGCATTTCAAGAAGGATAACAGCTGAAAATCATCTAAACTGCCCGCTGGTTTACTCCAGCGGGCAGATTTTTGGAAATCCAGAGGTAGCTAAACGCTTACCCAGCGATACGGATTGGAGCAGCAGAGGCAACGCTCGGCACAACCTTGACCGGAATTGCCTTCGCCGCTGGCGTTCCGCTGGTTTCATCATGGAAATCGAGAGGCAGAAGCGGGTTGAGCTCGGGATAATACCCTGCAATGGCCCCACGGGGCATCGGGTAGTCAAGAATTCTCAGCCCGTCAACATACCGTCGGTAGCCGTCATCACTATAGGTTTCAAGAGCCACAACAGCACCGTTCTCCAGTCCACGATCCTCGCGATCCTGCTTGTTCATGAAAATAACCAGACGGTTATTATAGACTCCGCGATAGCGGTCATTATTGCTGTAGATTGTGGTGTTGTACTGATCATGCGAACGAATGGTTGCAAGACGCAGCATGGCCGGATCATTAATCACCGCATTCACTTCAAGTCCCTGCATGACAAGAAAATTAGCTTTCCCGCTCGGCGTCATCCAGACCCGGCGGCGGGGCGGAATATCCAGATGGAAACCATGAGGATCTTTCATTTTCTCTGAAAAATCAGCATAGATTGCCGGATAGACTTCGGCGATTTTGTCACGGATCAGAGAATAGTCGTCTATGTAACGGGCCCACGGCAGCTTTGAATCCGGCAGGGTTGCCATGGCAATCCGGCATACGATTTCTGTTTCCGGCAGCATGCTGGTACTGACAGGCTCAAATACACCACGGGATGCTGTCACGTTCGACATTGCATCCTCAATCGTTACAAATTGTTCGCCCGTGCTGGTTTTGATGATCTCGGAACGTGAGACAACCGGCAGAATAAGGGCGTCTTTGCCGTGAACAAGGTGCCCACGGTTGAGCTTCGTGGCAATGCTACAGTCAGGTGCAGCTTTTCCATCGCGGCGTAAGAGCGCTCGGTATCCGGGATCGCCCGCGCGAAGTTACCTCCCATACCGATGAAGACCTTGGCATAACCCGCTCCATAGCTTCAATCGCTTCTACAACATGGTGGCCATGTTCGCGGGGCGGTTCGAAGCCAAAGACATCACGGACACGATCAAGGTAAGCCTGTGTCGGTTTTTCATCGATCCCGACAGTTCGGTCTCCCTGTACATTGGAGTGTCCACGGATTGGAGCAACTCCGGCACCTTTTTTACCGAAATTGCCTTTTAGCAAGAGCAGATTGGCAATCTGCTGGACAAGGTGCGAGCCTTCCTGATGCTGGGTTATTCCCATCCCATAACAGATAATTGTTGCTTTTGATTTTATGTAGATCTGAGCAATACGGCGGATCTGCTCCTCTGAAATCCCCGATATGCGGGTAATATCCACCCATGACTGTGACATCACATCTGCACGCAGGGCGTCCAGTCCGGCCGTATGGTCTTTGATGAAGTCCTGATCCAGAACGTCCTCACCGCGTGCTTCAGCTTCAAAAAGCACACGCATCATGCCCTTGAGGATTGCCAGATCCCCACCAATCCGCACATGAACGAACTCGCTGGAAATGGCCGTAGAGCCAAATGTGCTCATCTGCACAATATCCTGCGGCTCCGTAAAGCGGATCAATGCCCGTTCAGGCATGGGGTTGATCAGGACAATCGGAATCCCCCGTTTGCGCGCCTCTACGAGGTTCGTCATCATACGTGGTGAGTTGGTTCCGGTGTTCTGGCCTATAATAAAAATCGCTTCGGCATGTTCGAAATCGGCCATGACAATCGTGCCTTTACCAATGCCAATCGATGCCGGAAGCCCGCGTGATGTGGGTTCATGGCACATATTCGAACAATCAGGAAAATTGTTGGTCCCGAATTCACGCACAAAAATCGAGTAAAGAAACGCCGTTTCGTTCGCTGTACGACCAGAGGTATAGAACTCAGCTTGGTGGGGGCTCTCCAGCGCCCTGAGATGTTGGCCGATAAGCGTAAAGGCGTCGTCCCATGCTATGGGCAGGTATTTGTCTGTCGCTGGGTCGTAACGCATTGGCTCGGTCAGACGTCCCTGCATTTCCAGCCAGTAATCGCTCTGTTCCATTAACTCAGTGACGGTATGTTGGGCAAAAAACTCACGTGTAAGGCGCGCCTTGGTTGCCTCATGTGCCAGCGCTTTTGCCCCGTTCTCGCAAAATTCGAGTTTCTTTCGATGGTCAGGATCAGGAAATGCGCAACTCGGGCACTTGAAGCCACCCGGCTGATTCATCGCAAGCAATCCGCGGGAACCTTTAACGAGAACACTCTGCTCCATGAGTACTTTAGCCGTGGCACCAGCCGCCCCCCATCCACCTGCGGATGATGATAGGGTTTGAACTCGGACTCATTTTTCTTGCTCATGGGGCCATACCTTCTTTTGGAGAACGTCGGAACAGGTTCAACGCCGCTGCAGTCTCTTCGTTTACATGCTTTGATCTGCAGAAAACGGTCAATGTGAAATATCGGTCATGTGAGTTTTCACAGCATGTTGAAAATTTCAAAACCCTGTAAATTAGGATGTTGATATCTCACTGAATCGTTTCTGATTTAAATGCGCAAATAACAGGCCACACTTGAGTGTGGCCCTTATCTACCCCCTCAAGTGAGCACAAGCCTGCCCGAGCCATGCTGCTCGCCGATGGTGAAGACGCGCCAGTCACAGTAACATAACACGTGGTGCCTGTTATCTGACGATAGGCAGCTACTCATTGTGTCAAGCCCATCTGGTCAAACGGGGAGCCGTAGAGTATGCCCTGCCTATGCACGCACGAGTGAACAGCCTGACTCAACTGGTGGTCTTCTGGCCACTGGTTCTGCTTGCTCTGCTCTTGCGCCTGACATTCGGGGGGATGGTGGTACCATCGTCCGTGCTGGCGGATCAGGTCGGAGACCTGACCAAGCTAAGCATTCTTTGCGACGACACGCCATTACCACTCCAGCAGGATGGGCATCATCATGGCACGAATGACCATGATGACAGCCTACTCCTTTCTGATGCCCTTGAGCTTTTCCTGCCGACCAACGCAGATATTCCTGTCATAGGGCGGCTTTTGCCGTGTATTGCCCAGCGGGTCTGGATATTTGCTCCTATCCGTGGGCCGCCCTTGCCGGAGCGCGCGGCACTCTGCCCACAGGGCCCTCCTGCCTGATCTGACCTTCTGCCGCCGCCCATGCCTGAAAACGCATGGGCTTTCAGCGCTGTTTGTTCAGGTTCAGAGATATGTCCTACCCGTATGGCAATGCACGCCGTTTTTCTGGCATGGCATTTGGCTTTGTTATGTTGTCCTGCGCTCTGGCTTATGGAGCCGAGGGAAAGGAAACCGTATCCTCTCTCAAAGACGATCACCCCGATAGCAAATTAGTCAAACCTGTTTTTCACCGGGGAGAAACGGAGCAGATTACCGTTACAGGCAATAGCCGCGCACCCGCGACTGTGCGGCCAGCCGGACAGACAACTTTTAGTTCCGACCGGAGCAACTATGCCAGTCAGGTCGCCCAGAGCGTAGCCGACATGGTTGTGACTATTCCCGGCGTCAGCTTTACGCAGGGTAATGGCCCGCGGGACACGGTTGTTTCCGTTCGTGGGTCTGGTGATCGCCAGTCCTATGGGCTCAAGAACCTACAGGTGCTTGAAGATGGTTTTCCCATGACACAACCAGATGGAACAGCCAGAGCCGACCTGATTGACCCGCATGCTTATGAAGGGGTTGATGTGTTTGAAGGCCCAGCCTCAACCGTTTACGGTAACTACGCCATGAATGGTGCAATCAATTTTCGTACCCGCAAAGGCGCGGATATTCACGGTGCGGAGCTGGGGTCTGATTTTGGCAGTTTCGGGTTGTTCAATACCTATGCAACCCTTGGTTTTGGCAACCGGCGTTACGACCTCATGATCTTCGGTAGCGATGTCTGGGGAAAAGGTTTTATTGCCAATAGCCGCTACAATACCTCGACAGAGAATATGCGCCTGCGCGTGAACCTGACAGACACCGATCGGCTCGTTTTTAAGGTGGTCAATAACCAGACAAATGCCTACCTGCCTGTTCGTCTGTCGCTGAACCAGTATCAGACCAACCCCTATCAACAGGGCTGTTATTCTGCGGCCAGCGCTGCTGCGGGATGTGCCTCTGTCTCTCTGCTCAAAAACGGGCGGTATGGTGACAAGGAGACCATCAGCTGAAGCCGCCGGGCTGGGACGGTTTGATAGGCGCACCATTGTCGGGCTGCGGTGGGAGCATGATTTCAACCCCCACACGACATGGCGCAACCAGTTCACCTATGATCAGCGTCATGTGAACCAGCCGACTTCTCCAACAACCTTTGTCGGTCCTTATAACTCCTATGCTGTCAGTAGCGATGTAACGAACCGGGCTTTGATCGGGCACTCTCCGCTTGAAACATTTGGCGGTATCAGTTTCGACTATCTCGATTACGGTTATCAGACCTACAACGTCATGCCTCTGGGCGGCGCGAGCCGGGGAGCGATGACGACTGAATCATACGGTCATCAGTGGAATCTTGGAGCACGCTTTCAGGAAGACTGGCATTTCGCACCCAAATGGCATGTCGTTATCGGACTGGGCGGGACTTATTCTGATATCGGGGCAACAGAAACACTCTATGGCTATTCCGCTGCTGGCATGACCCGGCGCTATGTGACAGCCAACCGTTTCTTTTTTAACCTCGCCCCTGAAGGTGCGCTGATTTATGCCCCATCCAAAGACTGGACGTTCCATACACGGGTTGGCACGGCCTATGGTACGCCCTCAGCATCCAATCTGTTCATTACGCCACAGGGTCAATATGGCAACAATACACAGATAGAAAGCCAGAGCAGCGTGGGAGTGGACCTTGGTGCTGACTGGCACCCGGATGATACGCTGCGTATTCAGGCCACAGGGTTTTACGAATTTTACAATAACGAGCTTGTTAGCCAGTCTGCGGGCGTTAATACGGTTGGCACCTATACTTTCAATGCCCCGGCTTCGCAGCATCGTGGCATCGTGCTGGGTGTGGATTGGCGGCCATTACCAAAAACACTTCCCGGCGGCCGAATTAAACTAAGCTATACTTACGACAATCAGATATACACTAATTATACCGAAGTTCTTTCCAACAGCACGCTTTCGCGTTCATTCAGCCGCAATGGCAATGCCATTCCCGGCGTTATTCCGAATTTTCTCAATGCCCGCTTCCTGTATGATCAACCAGATGGCCCGGCAGAAGGCTGGGAGGCTATGCAGAAGTCACATGGCGTGATTCATACTGGCTGGACAATGCCAACCAACTGAAAGCGCCCGGTTACGCGCTGCTCAATCTTGAAGTGCATTATAACCCGCCAGCCCGGTTTGGCTGGGCGCATCGGCTGCACTGGTATTGCGAGGTGCAGAATGTCGCCAATCAGACCTATATCGCGGGAGCTACAAATATCAGCGATACATTGCTGAGCAATGGCCAGCAGGCGGGTTCTGGCACACTGGCAAATAGCACAGGGTCTATTTATGCTGGTTCACCTCGGGCATATTTTGGTGGTGTGCGGCTCAGCTTATAAGGCAGGGATCTGGCCTCTCAGTTTTTATGCAGAATACGGGCCAGATCGACCGCCATCTGTTCGGCGCTATCATCAATCGGGATCATTCCCGCCAGATGATTTTGTCCATCCATGACATAGAGAATGGATGTATGATCAATCAGGTAGTCAACGGCCTTGGCATCATGGCGACGCACCGTAACATGAAAGGCATCCAGAACGGGCTTTAACTGTTCTGGAGAGCCACTCAGCCGACAATCCGGGGTGAAAAACGTGCGATATAATTCTGCATGACTGCCGGTGTATCCCGCTGGGGGTCAACCGAGATAAAGACCGGAACAATATTCTGCCCTTCAGGCCCCATACGTTCGAGTGCAGCAGAGATCGTATCAAGCGTGAGAGGGCATACGTCGATGCAGTGTGTGTAGCCAAAGTAAAGAGCCGTGTAGCGGCCGCGGAAATTACCCTGCGTGACTTTCTGCCCCTGTGTATCGAACAGCGTATAGGCACCACCAATATTTTCATGGTGATTACTGATAAGCATACGAAAACCAATAGCGCCCCCAAGTAACAGGAGAGTCACCATTGTCAGGATAACCAGGGTTTTCAGGTCAGGGCCAGCACCCTTATTGGCGGAGAGACTACGTTTCTTTTTTCTGGCGGGAGACTTCATGGACAGATCATACAGGAAATTTTGTGTCGTGAGTGGGTTTTTATAAAAAGCTCACTTCGTACGCTGCGCTATTTTCCTTCGTCAAACTTGATGTCCTGATTATTAATTGTTGAAGGAACGCTTTTTTCTTGTTCACAGGGGAAAGAGGGTATAGCGGGCGCTTCAGAATCCTCGCCCTCGGGGTGGAGGGGGTCATTGTTGCCCATGCCATGGGTATGATCCATACCAACACGGTTCATGGCCTGTTGCATGCCCATGCCAGCAATTCCGCCGCCTATTCCATTCATGCCGGGTATGGCAGAGAGCGCCATCGGTGCCATATGGCCCAGCCCATTTCCAACACTCGTCATGATATGGCCATGCATACCATTACGGGGAGCATTGGGTTGCTGCCCACAGGTTGTGTTAGCATCCTTGGGGGGAGAGTGAGAGCACCCCATAGTGAAAGCGCACCCCAACATGCAGACTGCAAGCTTGCGTCTGATATGGCTCATGGTTTCAATAACCTCTAGTTTTCCGGTAAGAATAGCCGAACAATCCAGAGGACTGCCGAGCGATTATTGAACGAAATATAGACTGCGATCGGGTGAGGTAATATGCCGAGGCCAGTAAGGCTTTTCGTATGAACAAAGTTCCATAATGGACTGATATAATTGGGAAAACCAGCATTGTTATATCAGTCAACCTTCTCGCCAATAGCTTTGTAACGCGGGCAGCCGACAGGAAAGGCATCGCCTACCATAGCGGTTCAGACCATGCACTCTTTCACTATTTATTAACCTTTGCAATCAGGAAGTGCAGCTACTCTTTCGTGTTGGTTTTTGTGGGCTGTTAAACCGGGCAAGGTCAATAAACACCATATTCTGCATATGCTTGAATCAGCAAAATCTGTCCACGGGCGCGGCGTCCTGCAACGGGGCAACACTCTGTTCGGGCTGACCTAAAACCATGAGCTAGGCCGTCGCTATCCACAAAATTTGTAGCCGTGTAGGGACTACATGGCGATGAAAGCAGCAAGGTAACCCAGAACGACGCAGCAAATTTCTGCTCCGCGTTCTGGGAAATGAGAGCTCGCTACAGGATCAGGCCAGTTCGAGTTCGGCCTCGACGGGCGCCGTCCGGAAAGGTGGTATTTTCCAATGCCCCTGATCAATATTGGTGATTTCGCGATCAATCTCTTCAACAACCTGTCGCGCGAAGGGACCAAGATGCAAATATAAAGCACTTGTCATAACAACATAGGGCAGTGCTTTGGGGTTATGCAGGGCGCAATCCAACAGCATGCGCCAGAATTGCTGGGCGGTTCCCGGGCCGGCACTATGAATCCGGAAAAGTAATCTTACAAAACTGCGAAGATCCCCTTTTATCATCCGGTGGCCGCGCGTTCGTTTAAGCATACGCCCCAACCGGCGGACGCGATCAAAATAAGCCCCGGGCGCATAGATGGTCCTGAGTACCGTCCTGTAATCATCCAGCACATCGCGACGGGGACGTTTTGTCTCGAAATTCAGCCCGGCAGTGCACTGGTCACCTGATTGCGTCTGCCCGTCATCGACGAAAAGCCGTCCTTCACTGAGCAGCCGTTTGGTCAGCTGTGTTGTGGGCAGGGCATAGAGCAGGCCGACCATGCAGACAGGGATCGCCGTATCTTCGATACATTCGACCATACCTGCGGCGACGCTACCTTTTTCACTATCAAAACCGACAATGAAACCCGCATTCACAAAAATATCGGCCCTGTGAATTGTTTCGATACTCTGTTGCAGACTGCGGCGTGTATTCTGCTTTTTCTGCGTCATGACCAGGGTGTCCGTATCCGGACTTTCGATCCCGATAAAAACAGCGAAAAAATTGCTCTGGGAAAGATCGCGCAACAAATCGGCATCGTCTGCCAGATTGATCGATGCTTCAGTGGAAAACTCGAAAGGAAAGTTCTTTTTGTTCTGCCACGCTTTCAGATCAGGCAGGAGTTTCCTAAGCGCCTTCTTGTTGCCAATCAGGTTGTCATCGACAAAATCGACATGCCCGCGATAACCGAGTGCATACAGGGCATCGAGTTCCGCCAGTACCTGCTCATTTGTTTTCGTGCGCGGCGTCCGGCCATAGAGTTCGATAATATCGCAAAATTCGCAACTGAACGGGCATCCACGGGAGAACTGAACCCCGACATGTAGGTACTGATCAAGCTTCAGCAGGTCAAAACGCGGTGTCGGGCTCAAGGTAACATTGGTCTTGCCCATGGGAGCCTTGAAAACACCCGCTGCTCCCCGCGCTGCCATGCCGCAATAAAGTCGGCCATGATCTCCTCGGCTTCTCCGAGAACCTGAAAATTGGCAGCGCTATAGACATCAGGGCTGGACGTTACATCAGGGCCACCAATCACGACCGGTTTGCCGTTGGCCCGGCACATATCGATAATATGCAGCGCATCATTACGCTGGGGCAGCATTCCACCTGCCATCACCATATCGGCCCAGGCGAAGTTTTCTTCCGTCAAAAGCTCGGTGTTGCGGTTGATAAGCCTGACTTCCCAGTGCTTCGGGAGCAGCGCTGCAACCGTGATCATGCCGAGCGGCGCCTGTTAGATCACAGGTTTCCTTGTAGTTCCAGAACGAACCTGCGTTGAAAAGCGGAAAGATCATCAAGACCTTGCAGCTGTCGGTCATCAGGGAGAAATCCTTTGATAAAACAGCTGATCACGATCAAAGCGGGAGACTGCCCGCTGTCCTTGAAAGCGCGCCGGCCCTTGGGAGGGGCTGTTTCAGTTTTGCTAC
>NZ_BAIN01000001.1 GCF_000613285.1 Acetobacter papayae JCM 25143
TGCGCCTTGCGCCAGCCTTCCCCCGTTTCGCTGCCGGCTATGCTGTCGGGGCGGTGCATCCATGTCAGGGCCGTGGCGAAACCGGGCCAGTCATGATGGGTGAGCGTTGTGGGGGCGTGCCATTCCGGCAGAGGGGGCGTGGGTAGGCGGGCAAGGGCAGCGGCCATGGCCTGCCGCACATGGCCCGCGAACAGCCCCGCCGTTAACGGCCAGACCGGGTCCAGAAACGGAATGCGGCCCAGTGCCGAGGCAGGCAGCAGGTAGTCTGGCGAGGTGATGACCATCCTGTCGTGAAAGCGCTCAGCCCGGCCCGATACGGCAACCTGTTCGCCGGATTTGATCTGCTTTGCCTGCCAGGGGGAGAAAAAGGACAGTTCAATCAGCCCGCCCTCATCTGTCAGGGTCACGCGCCAGGGCTGTCGGCTGCGCGGAGCCGGGGGGCGGATATCGCTTACAGTGCCGGTAACGGTTACGATCGTATCGGACTGGACATGCGCCAGCAGTGGGCGCAGCCTGCGATCGGTTACACTTTCAGGCAGGCGGAACAGTAGATCCGCCACCCTGTTGCCACCGGCTATGCGCGCCAGCAGGCGCGCGCGCGCGGTATTGACGCCCGGCAGGGTCTCAAGGGGCGCGAGCAGGGGGGCAAGAACGGCTCGCCAGAGAGGATGTGATGGGCGAAGGACTGGACACCGGCGTACATGCGCCTCTGTTTGACAGGCTGACAGACAAAAACAGCAAGGTATAGGACAGTAGAGCCATGAGTGACAATTTGACAGATACAGTCGAAGCCGGAAGCACAGCCGAGCTGGACGCCCGACGCAGGCGGCTGAAGTTCCGCGCCAATCATCGCGGCACCTTTGAAACCGATATCCTGATCGGTGGTTTCGTGCAGGATGTGGCGGATACGCTGAATGCTGCCGAGCTGACGGATATGGAAGCCATTTTGGAAATGCCCGACCCCGATCTGACAGACTGGCTGTTTGGTCGCCTGCCATTGCCCGAGGAAAAAGCCACCCCCATGCTGCGCCGTATGGTGGATGCCTGCCGCGCCCGGTGCGGGCATTAAGGTTTCCATGGAGCGGCCACGGGACTATACCCGGAGCGAGCAGAGCAGAGAGACAGATACGGATAGCGCATGACGGTACAGATAGGCAGCCCGCACACGATCGCCACTATCTGGGGGGTGCCCGAAGGATATGATGCATTGCTGCTGGCCCGCCGCGCGCGTGAGCATGCGGGGCCGGTGCTGCATATTGCCCGGAGCGATGCCAGCATGGCGCGGCTGGCCGACATGCTGGGCTTTGTCGCCACGGATATCGAGGTGCTGCGTTTCCCCGCATGGGACTGCCTGCCTATGACCGGGTTTCTCCCAACCCTGCGATTGTAGCCGAGCGTGTCGCGACCCTCTCCCGCCTGCTGGAGCCCGCCCGTGGCCCGCGTCTGGTGCTGACAACCGTCAATGCCGCCGTGCAGCGCGTAGCACCGCGCAAGACATTTGAGGGGCAGTCCCTCAGTATTCGTGAGGGCGAGAGCCTCGATCAGACATTCCTGATCGATCTGCTGATCGCCAATGGCTACACCCGTACGGATACGGTGATGGAAGCGGGCGAGTTCTCTACTCGCGGCGGTATTTTCGACCTTTATCCGGCAGGGGCTGCCGAACCGCTCCGGCTCGACCTGTTTGGTGACGAGGTGGAGAACATCCGTGCCTTCGATCCCGGCACCCAGCGCTCGACCGACCGGCGTGAAGCTGGTGCTGTGCCCGGTATCGGAATTTTCGCTTGATGCGGAAAAAATCTCGCGGTTCAGAACCGGCTGGCGCGATGCCTTTGGCCCTGGCGCTGCGGCAGACCCGATTTACGAACATGTTTCGGATGGCAGGCGCTATCCGGGGCTTGAGCACTGGCTGCCCCTTTTTCACGATCATCTGGAAACTCTGTTCGACTACCTGCCGGGTGTTGCGGTCTCGCTCGAACAGCAGGTGGATGAAGGCCTGAGCGCTAGGCTGGACATGATAGAGGATCACTATCAGGCCCGCAGGCAACCGGCCCGCGAGGGCGAAACCCCGTATCGCCCGCTCTTGCCGCACCTGCTCTATCTCGACCGCAAGGGGTGGGATGCCGCCATTGCGCGTCTGCCCGTAGTGGCGTTCAGCCCTATGCCCAGCCTGAAGGGGCCGTGGGGGTGGATGTGGGCGGACGTTTTGGCAAGATGTACGCCAAGATCGTGCCCGGCGCACAGCGCGAACAGGTCTTTACCCTGCTGGGAGAAGCCGCGCGTGAATGGGCGCAGGTGGGGCGGCGTACTTTTGTGGCCGCATGGACACGCGGCTCACGCGAGCGCATTGCCGTTCTGCTGCGTGAACACGGACTGGCCACGGAAACCTACGAGAGCTGGGAGCAGGCCCGCAAGGCCAAGCCCGGCCCGGTGGGGCTTGTGGCGTTTGAGCTGGAACGTGGCTTTGTGGGCGATGATCTGGCGTTTGTGTCCGAGCAGGACCTGCTGGGTGAGCGCATAGGGCGGCCACCGCGTCGTCGCCGCCGGGCGGATGAACTGATTGCCGAAGCCAGCGAGCTTTCCGCCGGTGATCTGGTGGTGCATCAGGATTACGGCATAGGCCGGTATGACGGGCTTGAAACGGTTAGCGTTGGCGTGGCCCCGCATGATTGCCTGCGCCTGCTGTATGATGGCGGGGAAAAGCTGTACCTGCCGGTAGAAAACATCGAACTGCTTAGCCGCTTTGGCTCTGATCAGGCCGGGGTGGCGCTGGACAAGCTGGGCGGTGTCGCGTGGCAGAACCGCAAGGCGCAGATGAAGCGGCGCATCCGCGATATGGCGGGCGAGCTTATTCGCACTGCCGCCGCGCGTGCCCTGCTGGTGGCCCCGGAATTTGCCCCGCCCGAAGGTATGTGGGACGAATTCTGCGCGCGTTTCCCGTTTGTGGAAACCGATGACCAGTCCCGCGCCATTGCCGATGTGCTGGACGATATGGGGTCGGGCAGACCCATGGACCGGCTGGTCTGTGGTGATGTCGGGTTCGGTAAGACCGAGGTTGCCCTGCGCGCGGCGTTTGTCGCGGCCATGTCTGGCGGGCAGGTGGCGGTTGTCGTGCCCACCACGCTGCTGGCGCGCCAGCATTATCGCACCTTTGCTACCCGGTTTGAAGGCTTTCCCATCAAGGTGGCCCAGCTTTCGCGCATGGTTACGGGCAAGGATGCAACGGAGGTGCGTAAAGGTCTGGCCGATGGCAGCATCAATGTCGTGATCGGCACCCATGCGTTGCTGGCCAAAACGGTTCAGTTCGCCTCGCTGGAACTGCTCATTATCGACGAGGAGCAGCATTTTGGCGTGGCGCACAAGGAAAAGCTCAAGGCCCTGCGCGAAGGCGTGCATGTGCTGACCCTCTCTGCCACACCGCTGCCGCGCACGCTCCAGCTTTCCCTTTCCGGCGTGCGGGAAATGAGCCTGATCGCCACCCCGCCCACCGACAGGTTGGCGGTGCGCACGTTTATCATGCCGTTTGACAGTGTGGTGATCCGCGAGGCCATCCAGCGTGAGCGCTTCAGGGGCGGCCAGATTTTCTGTGTTGCACCGCGTGTGGAAGACCTTGACCGTATGGCTGAACGGTTGGCCACTATTGTGCCCGATGCCCGTCTGGTGCAGGCCCATGGCCGCCTGACGCCCACCGAGCTTGAACGGGTCATGACCGAGTTTTCGGATGGCAAATACGACATTCTGCTCTCCACCAATATTGTGGAAAGCGGGCTGGACATGCCTGCGGTCAACACGCTGATCATTCACCGGGCAGACATGTTCGGGCTGGGGCAGCTCTACCAGTTGCGCGGGCGTGTGGGGCGCGGCAAGCAGCGTGGCTACGCCTATCTGACATGGCCGCAGACTCATGCGCTGGCGGAATCGGCGCAAAAGCGGCTTGAGGTCATGCAGACACTCGATACGCTGGGCGCAGGCTTTACACTCGCCTCGCACGATCTGGACCTGCGTGGTGCGGGTAATCTGCTGGGTGATCAGCAGTCCGGCCATGTGCGTGAGGTGGGGATAGAGCTATACCAGCAGATGCTGGAAGATGCCGTGGCCGACCTGCGTGCCGAGCAGGGCCGCCGCAAGCCCGAGGATCGCGAATGGACGCCCGGTATTGTCATGGGCCTGCCGGTGCTGATTCCCGACAGCTATGTGCCGGACCTGCCCGTGCGGCTTGGATTGTACCGCCGTATCAGTGGTCTTTCTTCCGATGCCGAGACGGAAGCGATGGAGGCCGAACTGATCGACCGTTTTGGTGCGTTGCCGGAGGAAGTCAAAAACCTGCTGGATGTTGTTGATCTTAAAAGACTATGCAGCAGTCCGGCGTGGAAAAAGTGGATGCCGGGCCAAAAGGTATGGTGCTTCAGTTCCGCAATAACAGCTTTCGCGATCCGGCGGGGTTGGTGCAGTGGATGGCAGGCTGGAAAGATGGTGTGATGCGCCTGCGCCCCGACCACAAGCTGGCTGTGGTGCGTGAACTCACCAACGTCCAGCGCGTGGGGCTGGCCCGTAAGGTGCTGGGTGGTCTTGCGAAAATACGCGAAAAGGCCCTTGCCTGAATAAACCGGCTCCTGCCTGTGCGGGAGCCGTAGGTTTTAAAGTGATCCCGCTCTGAGCATGAGCGGGGATACAGGGCTGCTCGGGCTGGTTATTTAAGCGGCAGCGGAAAGCCGTTGACGGTCAGCACGCCGCTTTCCCATATCGTGTCCCATGTGTTGCGCTCACCCTCGCGGTGGCTGACAAGCCGGGCGAGTGCGAGGCCCGCGGCCAGTTTTAACTGCTGCTCATCGCGCGCATGCTGAATGAGTTCTGGCAGATTGCTGATTTCCAGATGTCCCTGAGCCGAGGTCGTGTTGACGTTACCTGTCAGGGTGGCGCTGCCATGGCCCTCAAGGCGGATATCGCCCTGTGTGGCGGTAAAGGCCGACAGCGTGGTGTGTACGGCGGGCGATGCCGTACTGCGGCCCCCTATGGCATCCATAAGCCCGGCCAGTTCGCGGCTGGGCAGGGTAAAGCGGGCCTGTGCATCCGAGGGCAGAAGCCCCTGATTGGCTACGTTATGGTAGCTGATGCCAGACAGGGCCAGCGTGGCGCTGGCCAGTGGCGTGCCGCCCTGTATCTGAAAATGCAGGCCGCCGAGCATGACTTTGGCGGTGCGGTGCGTAACGCTAACACCCTGCCATGTCAGATCGAGCGCCTTGCCTGCCTGTAGCGTGGCTTCAGCTGTCTGCCCCTGTTGCGCCAGCCATGCCGAGCAGCCGGGTGTGTGGGTGTTGGTCATGGCGGCCAGCACGAGCAGCGAGGCTGCAGCCGCCAGATCATCCGTGGCGGCGGGGTCAGTCGGTTTGCCGTTCAGGGTCAGGTGCCGCGCGCTCAGGGTGCTCTGCCCGTCTGGCGTGTGCAGCTGCACCGAGTCATAGATCACGCCCTGTGGGGTGTCGTGCCGTGGCCCCATGCGTGAGGGTTATGCATTCATGCGGAGGGGCCGCGTGGGCGATTTGTCCCGTTGTGGCGGCGCATACGCTCACGACACCGAGAAAAAGACGGGAAAAGAGGGGGGCGTGCTTCATTTCATGGCAAGGGTGCCGTAAGTGGAAACAGCAAGCAACCCTTGGGAATGAATGGGAGCAGAAGTGGTGCGTTTCTTGAAAAAGGATCCTTTTCTGGTCGGCTTGCTCTGCGCCATTTTTCTGGCGTCTGTGCTGCCTTGTCACGGAGCGGCGGTGCCGGTCTTTCACTGGCTGTCGGTGGGGCTGATCGCGCTCATGTTCTTTCTGCAAGGGGCGCGGCTTTCGCGTAAAGCAGTGGTGGATGGCATGGTGGCCTGGCGGCTGCACCTGCTGATCATGTGCTGCACCTTTGTTATCTTTCCCCTGCTGGGGTTGGCGGCGCATGCGCTGGTGCCGGGGTTGCTGCTGCCCGAGCTCTGGCTGGGTATCCTGTTCCTGTGCTGTCTGCCTTCCACGGTGCAGTCTTCCATTGCGTTTACGTCTATCGCAGGGGGCAATGTGCCTGCGGCTGTCTGCGCGGCCACGGCTTCCAACGTGTTTGGTATTTTCATCACGCCTGTTCTGGTCGGGCTGGTGCTGAGCCAGCATGGCCAGCTTTCTGGTAACCCGCTCGATATCGTTTTTCAGCTTCTTCTGCCTTTATTGCCGGGCAGGTGCTTCAGCCTTGGCTGGGTAAGTGGGCGCACCGGCACAAGACGCTGCTTTCCTTTTCGGACCGTGGTTCGATTCTGGTGGTGGTGTATGCGGCTTTTAGCGATGCGGTCATGCAGGGGCTCTGGCACCGGTTGCCGCTGGCGGATCTGGGGCTGGTGGCGCTGGCCGATACGGTGCTGCTCGCACTGGTTCTGCTGTTGACAACAGTGCTGAGCCGGGTGTTGGGGCTATCGCGGCAGGATGAGATAACGGTTATTTTCTGCGGTTCAAAAAAGACGCTGGCTTCTGGCGTGCCTATGGCCAACGTGCTGTTTCCCGCAGCATCGGTCGGGCTGATCGTGCTACCGCTGATGCTGTATCATCAGATCCAGCTTTTTATATGTGCCGTGCTGGCGCGCAGGCTCTCGCAATCGAAAAATCGTGAAGAGGCCGGGGCCATTGGTCAGGATGCCTGAACGCGCAGGCTGAATACGGGCAGGAAAAACAATATGGCAGGTCTGGACCCCGCTCGGTGGGATGAAATGCGCGCTCTCGGCCACCGCATGCTCGATGAGATGTTCGATAACATCAGCACCGTGGCGCAGGGGCCGGTGTGGCAGCCCCCGCCCGATGCAGTGCGCCAGCATTTTGCGCAAGCACCGCTCCCGCGTGAAGGGCGAGCGCTGGAAGCGCTTTATGCGGAGTTTGCGCAGTCCGTGCGTCCCTACGCGGTTGGCAACCGGCACCCCCGTTTCATGGGCTGGGTGCATGGGGGCGGCACGGCGCAGGGCATGCTGGCAGAGATGCTGGCCGCTGGGTTGAATGCCAATTTAGGTGGGCGCAACCATGTTCCTGTCGATGTCGAGCGGATGGTCATACGCTGGGCGGCGGAACTGTTTGGTTTCCCGACTGATGCCAGCGGGCTGCTGGTTACAGGCTCGTCCATGGCCAATTTTATCGCTATTCTGACGGCCAGCCGTGCGATGGCGGGGCGAGATATCCGCCAGAACGGCGTGGCAGGGCAGGGGCTTGTAGGGTACGCGGCCCAGACCGCCCATGGCTGTGTTGCCCGTGCTTTCGATATGGCTGGACTGGGCACGCAGGCCCTGCGCCGGGTGCCGGTGGATGAGCATTACCGGATGGATATAGCCGCCCTGCGCACCATGTTGGCGGCGGACCGGGCCAAAGGGCTGCAACCCTTTGTGGTCGTGGGCACGGCAGGTACGGTGGATACGGGCAGTTCAGACCCGCTGGACGCGCTGGCTGATCTGGCTCAGGCCGAAGGCCTGTGGTTTCATGTGGATGGCGCGTTTGGCGCTCTGGCCTGCCTTTCGCCTGAGCATGCACCTGCCCTGCGAGGGATGGAGCGGGCGGATAGTCTGGCGTTTGATTTCCACAAATGGGCGCAGGTGCCCTACGACGCCGGGTGTGTGTTGGTACGAGACCCCAGCCTGCAGGCAGCGGCCTTTGCCCAGACCCTTGATTACCTCTCGCGCGAGGACAGGGGGCTGGCAGCCTCGGCCCCGTGGTTCTGTGATCTGGGGCCGGATCTTTCACGCGGGTTTCGTGCGCTCAAGGTCTGGTTCGCGCTTGAAGGCTTTGGCACGCAGGGGCTGGGGCAGGTTGTGGCACGCTGCTGCAACGTGGCGCAGCATCTGGCGGAACGTGTCAGGCACACGCCCACTCTACGCCTGATGGCCCCGGTGGCGCTGAATATCGTCTGCTTTCGTGTGGATGTGCCGGGGGTGGACGATCTCGATCACCTGAATGCAGAGCTGGTCAAGGACCTGCAAGAAAGTGGAATTGCAGCGCCTTCCACCACGCGGCTGGGTGGCGTGCTGGTTATTCGCGCAGCCATCGTCAACCACCGGACGACCGAGCAGGATGCGGATATCATGCTCGATGCCCTGCTGGCACTGGCGGCACGGCGGGTGCCGGAAGGCGCAGTGGAAACAGACTGAGCGCGTCTGTCAGGCCCCGTGAGCAAGAAAAATCGCGGTGTCCAGTATCTGCTGTTCAAGGGGAGCTGGCTCAAGAGCACGGCGTGCAAGGCGAGCATGCCAGAGTGTCGCATCGCCCACATATCGGTCATCTGGCTGGCTTGGGTCCAGTGCGGGCCGCTCTATGGGGTGGGCAGCCTCTCCCAGTATCTGCGCGACAAGGCTGGCCAGAGCGCCGACTTCGACAACCCGTTCGCCCGCAGTTTCAAAAACCGGCGGCTGAAGGTGGGGGAAGAGCAGCATATCCCCAAAGCAGATATCCAGCAGGTCGCGCACATGGATATAGGAGCGATAGACCTTTTTACGGGCGTTAAGCCGTATCGGGCGGCCGGCCTGCATGTCCAGAATGACACAGGCCAGAACGTAGCTTGTAACCTTGTTGATAAAAGGCCCCGCCAAGTTGAACAGGCGCGGGCAGGTAAAAGGTACGTCCAGTGCCGCGCACAGGGCGGTAAAATGGGCCTCGTCATCCCGTTTCATGGTGCCGTAGCTGTCGGAGCTTGCGCCGGTGGAGGGCTGCGTGGCGGCGCCAGACGAGGGCATTAAAAACCCTTCGGGGCGCAACCGCTCAAGGGTCTGCTCGACTTGCAGAGATATGGCACGGTTGGTTGCCACGAATGCCTCTGGCGAAAGGGCCGAGGCTTTTTCTTTGGTCAGATAGGCAAAATGCGCCACGAGCGTGGGAGCCACAGGGGCTGTGGCCATGGCATCAAGGGGGAGGACCGGCAGCGTGCGGCCTGATGAAAGGGTCAGTTCCCCCGCCGTCGAGCCATAGACACTTACACGCCCGGCTGTTTGCTCTGCCAGTGTTTCATCCAGCAGTTCCAGACAGGCCCGGCCGATCCACCCGCGTCCCCCTGTTACGAGAACGCGCAACTCCGGCCTTGCTGTAAGGGCGGCCTTGATATCGGCCGAAAAAGCAAAGGGCCGCGGCTTTGTGCCGTATGGGGCAGGGCCGGGTGGTGCGGAGGGAGCCTGCATTACGGTTCGAGCATGTTCGATGCCAGTTCCTCACGCGACAGGAAGGGGGCGAGGTCTTCAAAGCTGGAGGAGACAATAGTGCCGTCTTCAAGCTGGCGGCTGGCCAGTTTGGGAGCAAAAGGCTGGTTCTCATCCAGAATGATCTCGCACACCGCAGGGCCGGGTATTGCCAGAAAATCCTTGATGGAAGCGTTCATGCCCTCATGGCTTTCGATACGCCGGTAAGGCAGGCGGAAGCCTTTTGTCAGGGCTTCAAAGTCAGGCAGAACAACGCCCGAGCTGGGGCCTGCGCCGATTTCCTCTCCATTGAAAAAATTATGCTGGGTTTGAAAAATCGAGACATAGCCAGCATTATTCAGCAGGAATATCTTGATAGGCATTCTGTTGCTGGCAATGGTTTGGAGTTCTTGCAGGTTCATCATGATCGAACCATCGCCCGCCAGACAGATGACTTCCCGCCCGGAGGCCTCATAAGCGCCAATGGCGGCAGGCAGGTCATATCCCATGCTGGCACAGCCCGAATTGGACCACATGCGCTGCCCCTGCCGGAAAATGGCAGCCTGAAAACCGACAACCGCTGCCGTGGCATTGGCGGCAATGACAATCTGGTTCTCAGGGAGTGATTCAAACAGCTCTTTTACAAAACAATAGGGATTAACCTTATCATTTTCATAATATTCAGGCAGCACGACAGGGTATTTCGCCACACGCTGCCTGCACCATTCCAGCCAGTCCGTATGTTCGGTGCTGGGGGTTGGCCATGGCCATGCCGCGAGGGCAGGCAGCAGAGCGCGCAGGTCTGCCAGAATGGGGGTGTCGGGTTTGATGGAGGGCTTGCGCAGTTCCATCTCATCGATATCGACCCAGATTTTCTTGGCGTTGGGTGCGAAAGAGCCCCAGTTATAGCTGATCTGGCGGATATTCAGCCTGCACCCCAGAACAACCAGCAGATCTGCGTTCTGGACGGTGAAGTTGCCGCCGCGATCCCCGATAGTGGAGGGGCGACCGCAATAGAGCGGGTGGTCATTGGTGAGAATGTCTTGTGCGTTCCAGCCGCCGACAACCGGAATGCCCGCTTTTTCAGCAAAACTCAGGAACGCATCATACTGGCCCGAAAGGCGAACGCCGGTTCCTGCCAGAATAACAGGCCGCCGGGCCTGCCCGATCTGTGTCGCAATGGTGCTGACCGCCTGGGCAATATCTGTTTCCTCCCATGGCGTCTCCTGTTCGGAGGGGTCATAACCGGGCAGCGTGTCGGGGTCTATGTAAGCCCCCTGCACATCGAGCGGAATATCGAGCCATGTGGGGCCGGGGCGGCCAGAGCGGGCCAGATGGAAGGCTTTTTCCAGATGGTAGCGGATTGTCTGCGGGTCGGTCACCATGGCGCTGTATTTGGTCACCGAGCGGATCATGTATTCGATATCGATTTCCTGATCGCCAAACTGCCGCAGCGGCAGGCCGGTATGGCGGACGGTTGTCTCGCGCTTGACCTGACCGCTCAACACCACCATGCCGACTGAATCGACATAGGCACCATAAACGCCAGTAATGGCGTTGGTGCCACCCGGCCCGGTTGTGACGTTAACCAGCGCAATGTCGTTGGCATAACGGAAGTAGGATTCTGCAGCCATGGTGCAGGCCTGTTCATGGTGGTTGAACACGCAGGTCAGGTCCGGGTGCATACCCAGCGAGTGGTTGAGGTGCATGGCACCACCCCCCGTAACCATGAAAACATGGCGTACGCCGGCTTCGGATACTTTCTGGGCAACCCAGTCGGAGAGTTTTACCTTGGCCATTGTTCTATCCATGTAAGAATTCTTCAAAATGTCACTCTGGGCCGTGTCATGCCTGTCAGTGCGAGCAATCGGGCGTCTTGCCCGCTGTTATGTGCCCTCACATCTGACCATGACAGCCTGTCTGTACCCGCCATTGGCAGCGCGATTGTTAACATTTCGCCAGAACACTGTGAAGGGTGCGGCACAGGCCGTATTGGGGGAGGCAAAAACCGGCGGAGGTTCATGCCGGGCGTGGACATTTTGTGGCGCATATCCGCCACAGAAGGCCGGTGCGTCGGTTGCGTTTTTAGCAATTTACGTGCATTCTGGGGGCTCAAGTCTGTAGTCGTTTTTTGCATGGTTTTAGTGACATGGCATGGCAATTTCTGGATTGCATTTGCGGTCGCGGCCAAATCTCTCTTTCCCGTTTGGAGCGCCACATATGGCAGGGCAGAAATCTCGCCAGTATTTTGAAGACCTCTTTGTGCTTGAAATGGCCAATAATCATTGGGGCAGCATCGAGCGCGGACTGAAAATTATTCATGACCATGCAGCCATTGCCCGTAAAAACAATGTCAAGGCAGCAATAAAGCTCCAGTTCCGGGATGTGGATGAATTCATTCATCCGAATTTCAAAGGCAATACAGACCTTCGGTATGTAAAAAAGACAGAAGATACCCGTCTGGATCGTGAGGGTTTTTCCGTCATGGTTGAGGCTATCAAGGCGGCTGGCTGCATTCCTATGGCCACCCCTTTTGACGAGGCTCGGTAGACCTGTGTGTCGCCTTTGATTTTCCGCTGATAAAAATCGCCAGTTCAGACATGAATGACTGGTCGCTTCTGGAAAAAGTCGCGTCCACCGGCCGCCCGGTGATTGTCTCCACCGGTGGTGGTTCGGAAAGTGCGATTGATGATCTGGTCGCGTTTTTCGAAAAGCGGCAGGTGCCGCTGGCCATCAATCACTGCGTTTCGCTCTATCCTTCGGAAGATAGCGAACTGGAACTTAACCAGATCGATTATCTGCGTAGCCGCTACCCTGATCTGGTCATTGGTTTCTCCACGCACGAATACCATGACTGGCATTCGTCCATGCTGATTTCCTACGCCAAGGGCGCGCGGATGTGGGAACGCCATGTCGATATCGACTATCAGGGCGTGCCGGTTTCTTCCTACTGCTCGCTGCCTGAGCAGTGCGATGAGTGGTTTCAGGCTTTCCACAAGGCGCGGGAAATGTGCGGGGGAACAGAGGCAACGCGCAGGAATATTTCCGAACGCGAAGTCCATTACCTTGATGCGCTGGTACGCGGCATTTACGCACGCCGGAAGCTGGAGGCGGGGTATGTGTTCTCTGCCGATACCTTCGCGCATGATTTCTATCTGGCGGTTCCGCTGCGCAAGGGGCAGCTATCCAGCCGTGAAATGATCGAAGGCGAGGTGCTGACCCAGACACTCGACCCCGATCAGGCTCTGACGGTCGAACATGTGGAAAAGGTCGGCGGTCAGAAAAAAGCGTTTTTGCTCAATCGCGGCCTGTAAAGGCCAGAGACAGACTTTTTGCCTTCTGCTCGGGCTGACCTGACTTTATCCGTCAGGTCAGCCCGTTTTCTTTAAACGGGCCGTATTCTGCTTTAGTGCGGCTTTTTGCAGAAATTGTGGAACTCTTCGGCCATATAGGCAATGTGTGCCTCTGAAAGGCCGGGGAAGACCCCCACCCAGAAGGTGGCGTTCATAACCTGATCCGCGTTGTCCAGTGTGCCGACAACGCGGTGGGGGCGTTCACGCATATAAGGCTGGCGCAGCAGGTTGCCACCAAACAGGAAGCGGGTCGCGATCAGGCATTCGTTCAGGTGCTTGACCAGCGCATCACGCGTGAAGGGGGCGCCGGGCCGAACTGTCAGCGGAAACCCGAACCATGACGGGTTTGAATGCGGCGTGGCCTGCGGAAGGATAAGGAATTCCTCAAGCGGTTTGAGCAGCGACAGGAGCTGTTCGAAATTGCGCCGACGAGCCGCGATGAAGTTTTCAAGATGATCGAACTGCGCCAGCCCGACGGCAGCCTGCATATCGGTAATCTTGAGGTTATAGCCAATGCTCGAATAGGTATATTTGTGGTCGTAGCCAAAGGGTAGGGTGCCAAGCTGCTGCTCGAAGCGCCGCTTGCAGCTATTGTCCCGACCCGGATCGCACCAGCAGTCGCGCCCCCAGTCCCGCATGGATTCAAGAACACGCTTGAGCTTTGAATCGTTGGTGAAAACTGCGCCGCCTTCGCCCATGGTCATATGGTGGGCCGGGTAGAAGCTGAGCGTGCCGATATCGCCAAACGAGCCGACAATCTTGTCCCTGTATGTGGCGCCCAGAGCGTCGCAGGTATCTTCCACCACAAAAAGATCGTGCTTTCTGGCAAGCTCCATAACCGTATCGAGGTCAAATGGATTGCCCAGCGTATGGGCCACGGCAATAGCGCGCGTGCGCGGCGTAATGGCAGCCTCGATCAGGTCTGCGCGGATATTATAGGTGGGGATGTCCACATCCACGAAAACCGGTAGCAGGTTGTTCTGCAGAATGGGGTTTACGGTTGTCGGAAAACCGGCGGCACAGGTAATGACCTCATCGCCCGGTTGCAGGGCGCGTTTGCCCAGTAGGGGGTTTGCCAACGTGCTGACAGCCAGCAGGTTGGCGGATGAGCCAGAGTTGCAGGTCAGTGCATGCCGCACCCCCATGAACTGGCGCAGCCGCTGTTCAAAGGCGCTGTTGAAACGTCCTGTGGTCAGCCAGAAATCAAGCGCGCTTTCTACCAGCGAGGTGACATCCGTTGCATCATAGACCTTGCCGGAAACCGGAACAGGGGTTTTGCCGGGCACGAATGGGGCTGGGGCGTGGGCAATGGCTGTATATTCGGCAACGAGAGAAAATATCTGTTCTTTAAGGTCTTCAGCGTGCGTGCCTTTTCAGAAGAAGTATTTGCAGTGCTTGTCATGTCTGTTCCAGAAAAAGCGCAGGGTTGAGGGTGTGGGGAGGAATTTCAAAAGTATATTTTAGGTAATTTCTTTTTATATTTTAATATTTTGTTTGGAATTTTGTCAAGAAGGAGGGCGCTGACGCCCTTGCTCCCCGAGGGTTGGAAAGTGTCATGGAAGAACATTTTTCACTCTGTCTTAAGGAGTGATATATGTTTGCGCATATGACCCCAAAGGCATTGGTAATGCACGAGACTGGACAGCAGATGAGCCGTGAAAAGTTTTCCCCCACAAAGGAGAGGGTCGCGCGGGCCTGTGTCTGCTGTGGGGGGCAGGATCTTGAACGCTCTCCGGCTGTTCTCATGCCGTTTATTGCGCATCGTGTTTTTGACTGGCTGCCGGTCACGATCGATGAAAGCTGGGGGCTTTCCACGATCAGGAGCGGGCATGCTACTCGCTCTGTAATTCCCTGTATTGTCGTGATTGTGGATTTTTGTTTCTGGATATGCGGTTTTCCGATGTTGAGCTGCAAAGGCTTTATACGGATTATCGCGGTAAGGCCTATACTGAACTCAGGGAGCATTATGAACCCGGCTATGCGGCCCGGAATGATGTTCTGAACACGGTGATAGACTATATCCCCGATATAGAGAATTTTCTCGAAAAATACCTGACTTTTCCAATAAATATTCTCGATTGGGGTGGAGATACGGGAAAAAATACACCTTTCAGGAACAGGTGTGCCGCGTTTGATATTTACGATATCAGTGGCAACCAACCTGTGTCAGGGGCTGGTATTGTTTCAAGAAACGATCTGAATCTGAAGCATTATGATCTGATCGTGTGCAGTAATGTGCTCGAACATGTGCCGTATCCATCCGATCTGCTCAATGATATTGCGCAAACCATGCGTGAGCAGTCCGTTTTATATGTGGAAGTGCCGTTTGAAGCCATTATGAGGCAGGAAGAGGTTGCCCTGCCGCAGGGTAAAAGGCACTGGCACGAGCATATCAATTTTTATTCCGAAAAATCCCTTCGCTGCCTTTTTGATAAAGTTGGCCTTGATATTTTGGAACTGAGGCCTTTCCGGGCCATAACCGGCGGCGCGCCTTTCCATATGTTTCAGATTGCGTGTAAGCTGAAATGAAGGCCGCAGGTCATCTCGAGCGTGGAGCGTCAGTCGGGTTTATGCAAGCAGTAATACTGGCCGGTGGGCTGGGCACCAGAATTTCCGAGGAATCCTTTATTCGCCCCAAACCGATGATCGAGATCGGGGGGCGGCCTATACTCTGGCATATCATGAAGATTTACTCTGCTTATGGTATCCATGATTTTATCATATGCTGTGGCTATAAAGGGTATATGATCAAAGAGTATTTTGCGAATTATTTTCTGCATATGTCTGACGTTACAATAGACATAAGAAACAATACTGTGGAAGTGCATACGCAAAAATCCGAGCCATGGCGCATTACCCTGATTGATACCGGTCAAGAAACAATGACAGGTGGCCGCCTCAAGCGTGTTGCTCCTTACCTCAAGGGCGATTTCTGCATGACGTATGGGGATGGTGTCAGCACTGTGGACATCGGCAAGTTGGTCGCTTTTCACAAACAGCACGGCAGGCAGGCAACCATGACCGCCGTGCAGCCCCCCGGCCGTTTTGGTTCCATTCAGTTCGATAAGGCAACTGTTACGTCGTTTCTGGAAAAACCCGATGGTGATGGTCATTGGGTCAATGGTGGCTTTTTTGTCCTCTCGCCTGATGTGATTGAACGCATTGAAGGCGATGCCACTGTCTGGGAAGGCAAGCCACTCGAAAGCCTCGCCAGAGATCGGGAGCTTGAGGCGTATTTCCACCATGGTTTCTGGCAGCCCATGGATACGCAGCGCGATAAAACCTACCTTGAGGAACTCTGGTCTACTGATCAGGCGCCTTGGAAAATCTGGTAATGGTCAGGCCGAATTTCTGGAGCGGCAAGCGGGTATTCCTGACTGGGCATACCGGTTTCAAGGGAAGCTGGCTTTCGCTCTGGCTGCGCGAACTCGAGGCCGAGGTAACAGGCTACGCACGAAGGCCTCCAACGGATGTAAACCTGTTTGAAAGTGCCGATGTGGCACAGGGTATGACATCCGTTATAGGCGAAATCTGCGATGCCGGGTTTCTGGCCGCCACATTGGCTGAGGCGCGACCGGATATTGTCATCCACATGGCGGCTCAGCCGCTGGTGCGGTATTCGTATGACAACCCGGTGGAAACCTATTCGACCAACGTGATGGGGCTGGTGGCGCTCCTTGAGGCGGTGCGCCAGACCGACAGCGTGCGTGCGGTGGTGAATGTTACCTCCGACAAATGCTACGAAAACCGCGAGTGGCTCTGGGGCTACCGCGAAACCGACCCCATGGGTGGTTTCGATCCCTATTCTTCTAGCAAGGGTTGTGCCGAACTGGTTACGGCGGCCTATACGCGCTCCTTTTTCAATCCCGAACGCTATGCCGAGCATGGCGTGGCGCTTGCCAGCGCTCGCGCTGGGAATGTGATCGGGGGTGGAGACTGGGCCTGCGACAGGCTTATTCCCGATATTATGCGGGCACTGGCCGCGCATGAACCGGTGAAGGTGCGCAACCCGCAGGCCATTCGTCCATGGCAGCATGTTCTGGAACCCCTGCGCGGGTATCTGATGCTGGCTGAACACCTGTATGAAAACGGTGCGGGCTTTGCGGGAGGGTGGAATTTCGGTCCTTCGGATACAGATGTCAAACCCGTTCAGTGGATCGTTGAAAACCTGACCCGGCAATGGGGGGAGGGTGCTGCATGGATATGCGAGCAGGGGCAGGGTGTGCATGAGGCAACCCATCTGAAACTCGACTGCTCAAAAGCGCAGGCCCTGCTGGGCTGGACACCGGTCTGGGGGCTGGAGGCCGCTCTGGACAGGATTGTCAGCTGGCATCAGGCCCATGCGCGTGGAGAGTCCATGCGGGCGTATACCCTTGCGCAAATCCGGCAATACCAATCCGCAGTCAGGGAAAAGAGCGGCTGCTAGCTTGTGTATGAACGCAGGCGGTTGGTACAGCCTTGTTCTGGCGGGTTAGGTCGGATGTTGGCGTGACACTGTGTTTGGCTGTGGTGAAAAAATATTGTGTTGTTGTGGTGTGAGGCCGCCTGAGAGGCTGCGCCGCATCATTATCTGGAATGGTGGCAGGCAGGGCCCTGACCCGGAGTGAAATCATGAGTGCTGCTTGCTTTTCCACAGCTCTGGACCAGCTTGAAAGCGATATTCTGGCGGTCATGCGTGATCGTTCCCCAGCATGGTTGCGTAGCCAGCTTGCCAACGGGGCATATGTTTATGGGGCTGGCAATTTTGGCCGTCGGATTGCGCGGCAGATGGTGCAGGCCGGCCTGCCATGCCTTGGCATGATCGATCGTCGGGCTGGGGCTGATCTGGCCAGTATCGAGGGGCTGCCGGTGCTGCACCCTGACGCGATTACGCCCGAAATCGCGGCCGGAAAAGTTTTTGTGCTGGGTATATTGAACCCCCATAACGATATGGGAGAACTGGTTCGCCTCGGGCAGGATTATGGGTTTGAGCATGTTTTCTGGGGGGCGGATATTGTCGATGCGCTGGGTGCTTCGATTGGTGATTTCTGCTGAATGAACGCCAGTTTTTTATTGATCACTTCGAGCAGGTGCGCGCGCTTGCCAGCCTGCTGGGTGATGCGGTTTCGGTCGAAACACTGCTGTCTATCCTGCGGTTTCGCGTGATTGGGGGCAATGCGCCACAATCCCCTGTTCTGTCGCGCAAAATGTACCTGCCTGAAGATCTGCCGGGGTTTGATGCCCCTATCAGTTTTCTGGATGGTGGTGCTTATGATGGCGATACATTCCGGGGGCTGGTAAAGGCGGGGGTTTCAATCAATCGCTGGCTGGCTTTTGAGCCAGATGCCGCGAATTTTGAAAAACTGGCGCAGTTTGGCGAAAGCTGCGGTGCTCAAGCCACCTTCATGCCGTGTGGCCTGTCTGACAGCATGCATCAGGTTTCGTTTGCGACAGGGAACGAGCAGGGGTCGCGTATTGTCGGCGGTCATGAGCCGGGTGGTGAGAGTATTCAGTGCGTGGCGGTGGATAAGGTTTTTCACGGCATTCCGGTTGATTACGTCAAGCTGGATATCGAAGGGGCCGAGGCTGCCGCCCTACGGGGTATGAGTCAGACCATACGCCAGAATAATGCCCGGCTTGCGATCAGCGTTTATCATCGCCCCGAGGATATCTGGGCACTGCCGTTCCAGATCAGGGATATTCTGCCCGATGCGGATATCTTTTTGCGCCAGCACGAAAAAAACACGTTTGAAGTGGTGGCCTATGCAATCCCGCGCCCGCGTAAGATCTGACGCGGGCGCGCCTGCCCGTTTCCTGCATTGTGGAAGAGATTATAAATGACAAAAGTTGTGTACGTAGCGGCCAGTTCGCAAGGTGACATGCTGAACGGGCTGGGCCGTGCGCTGGGTCGGTGTTTTTCCGATGCGGGTTACGAGTTTGTCGAACTTGATCTGGCTTCCGGGGAGATGGCTCTGGCAGTTCTTAAAGAAAAGATCATCGGCCAGAATGTGGAGGTCGCCTTCAGCTTCATGGGTATTGGCGCTGATCTGGCCTTGAACGGACAGAATGGGCAGCAGCACAGGGTATGGGAAGAGTGCGGTATTCCGTTTGTTTCACTCTATGGAGATTCCCCCGCCCATTTTTTTGACCGTCATGTGGTCAGGAGCAGCAATTTCGCCACGCTGTACGGCTTTCCCGAGCATGCGGCCCTGCGCAGGCGGTTGCCGCTGGTTAATGGGGTAATCGGGACAATCGGGTCAGTTATGGTGGACCCGATGCGTCGGGAAGATGTTGATATCGAACGCAAGCGCTCCGGGCAGCTTCTTTTCCTGAAAAACACCCATAATCCGCAGGTTCTGTGGGATAGCTGGGAGAACGTACTGCCCCCGCGCATGCTCAAGGCCATACGGGAAATTGCCACGTATCTGACGGAGAACATGAGTAACCCCGCAACCAATCAGATTGACGATATCGTTGTAGAGTATTTTGCCAACCATAATTTCGATGTGCAGAGCCTCATAAAACTGCGCCTGTTCTTTATTTCAAACCTTGATCACTATCTGCGCTATGTAAAAGCAGCCTTTCTGGCAAACATACTGGCGGAGTTCCCGGTGCGCATTCAGGGCACCGGGTGGGGGCATGTTGACCTGTCCAATAAACGCTGCACTTATGTTGATTCCTGTAATTATCAGGAATCAACAGGGCTTATTCAAAGTTCTCTTGCAATGATCGATATGTCACCCAATACCGGACTGGCTGCGCATGACCGGGTCTGTCGTTCTTATGGCGCGTACACTCTGTGTCTGACAAACAGGCAGCCATTTTTTAATGACCTGCCTCGTGCAGATGAGTTTATGTTTGATTTCGAGCCCGATGCCATCAGGCATTGCGTAGCGGAAACCATCGCTCACCCTGACAGAACCATAGAGGCAGGGATTGAAGTTTCGACCTGTTTCCAGAAAAAATACGCGCCGGATATTTTCGTATCCACCGTTCTGGAACTGGCAGCCGCAATCCGGCTTGACCGGGTAAAAGCCCAGCCGGAAGGGCTGCCTGCCGGGTTTGTATGGCCTCCTGCATCATTGCAGTAAAAACGGACTGCAAGAGAATGCGCCTTCCCGGTGCGCTCTCTTGCTCAGGCCGCTCTAGCGCGTGCGTCGGGGGGCGCGTTCATCAAACAGGCTCGACAGGGCCTGTAGCATGGTGCCCCCGAGTTCTTCCGCATCGGTGATTGTCACGGCTTTCTGGTAATAGCGCGTGACATCATGGCCGATGCCGATGGCGGTCAGTTCCACCGGGCTTCGGTTTTCTATCAGCGTGATTACCTCGCGCAGATGGTCTTCCAGATAGGAGGCGGGGTTTACGGACAGGGTGCTGTCATCCACCGGCGCGCGTCTGAAATAACCATAAGGATTTTGCGGGCTTCCGGGCGGCTTTTCAGCCGTTTCCATGCCCAGAGCAGGGCCTCGCCATCAATGTTTTCTTTTAAAAGCCCCTCGCGCAGCATCAGGCCCAGATTGGTGCGTGCCCGACGCCACGGTGTATCCGCCGCCTTATAGATGATGTGCCGCAGGTCATTGAGCCTGCCGGGGTTGGCGGGTTTGTGGTCTGTCAGCCATTGCTCACGGCTTTGCCCGCCTTTCCATGCGCGGGTGGTAAAGCGAGAATTTCCACCTTTACGTTGCAGCGCTCCAGCGTGCGGGCCAGAATATCGCCACAGGCCGCCGCCACCGAAATAGGGCGCCCCCGCATGGAGCCGGAATTGTCCAGTAACAGGGTGACAACCGTATCGCGGAATTCCGTCTCCCGTTCCTGTTTATAGGACAGCGAGAGAGACGGGTTGGCCACAATGCGTGACAGTCTGCCCGCATCCAACATGCCTTCTTCCAGATCGAACGACCAGGAGCGGGTCTGCTGGGCCATCAGGCGGCGTTGCAGGCGGTTGGCCAGACGCGACACAACGCCGTGCAGGGTAGCGAGTTGCAGGTCAAGCTGGTGGCGCAGGCGGGAGAGTTCCTCCGGGTCGCATAGGTCTTCGGCGGGAACTTCCTCATCAAACCGGGTGGTATAGGCATGGTAGCTGCGTGCGGTATCGCCGGGGTCTATTTCGGCCCGGCTACCGGGGCCTGCGGCCTCGCCCGTGCCTTCGGCCATGCCGGAGTCCTGTTCGTCCTCTCCAGTATCGGGTGCGCTGTCCCCACTCCCCGCCATGAGTTGAGGCTGACTGACAGCATCTTCAAGATCAGGTTCCTGCTCGGGGCTTTGTTCCGGTTGATCCGCCGGGGGCTGCTCGGAGGTATCCTCGGGCATGTCCGAGGTGTCGCCACCGGGGTCTTCGCTGTTTTCGTTTTCTTCCTGTGCCGTGTCGTCTTCTGCCAGAGCGCAGGCGGCCAGTAGGCGCCGGGTGGCGCGGGCATAGGCGGTTTGGCTTTCCTGATCGCGGGCGAGGGTGTCCAGCACGCTCAGGGCCTGCGGGGGCAGGGTGGCCTTCCATTTTTCCACAATAGTGCGTGCGGCTTCGGGTATGGGCTCACCGGTCAGCTTTTCACGGGCCAGCAGTTCAAGCCCGACCACGGGTGAAAGCTGTGTGGGGTCTGTCAGGCGCTCCAGCCCTGCAGCCTGCACGTCCTGTTCAAGGCGCTGGCGCAGATTGGCGGCCACGCCACGCATATGGCGCGAACCCAGTGATTCGATACGGGCTTGCTCCAGCGCGTCATAGACCTCGCGCGCCATGGTTTCGGCAGGCTGGCGTGCCGCGTGCAGGGTAAAGTCGTGGTGCTTGAGGCGCAGCGCCTGCGCGTCCGCCACGCCGCGCAGGCGCTGTTTTTCATCCTCGTTCAGCGAGAGCGACGGATTTTGCAAGCGGACTTTGCCGCCGAGGCTGAGCGGTGCCAGCGGCATGTTACCGCTATGGAATGACACATCGGCTTCCTGCCCGCCGCCCATGGCGCGCAGGGTGGCCGCTGTGGCCTGCCGAAAAGCATCGGCGCGTTTTTCCGCCTCCTCGCGCGAGAGGCGGGGCAAAAGCGCCGTTGGATTTTTTGGCGGGTCTTGTGTTGTGTCAGCCATAACCAGCCTGCTCCGGTCTGAGGTATTACGCCGTGCGGGCGGGCAGCGGGCTACTGTTGAAGCAGCGCTGGTAATATTCGGCCACCATGGCGCGCTCGGCCTCGTCGCACTTGTTCAGGAACGTTAGGCGGAAAGCAAAGGCCGTATCCTTGAAAATCTGATCGTTTTCGGCCCATGCGATAACAGAGCGGGGGGACATGACGGTGGATAGATCACCCGCCATGAAGCCAGCGCGCGTCAGGGCGGCGAGGGCAACCATCTGCTCGATTTTGGCGCGGGCCTGCGTGTCGTTTTCCGCGATTCCCATGCGGGAGCAGATAATGCCCACCTCCTGTCTGTGGGGCAGATAGTTGAGCGAGGTGACGATGTTCCAGCGGTCCATCTGCCCCTGATTGATCTGCTGCGTGCCGTGATACAGGCCCGTGGTATCACCCAGACCCACCGTATTGGCGGTAGCGAACAGGCGGAACCACGGGTTGGGCGTAATGACACGGTTCTGATCCAGCAGGGTCAGCTTGCCTTCGACTTCCAGCACGCGCTGGATCACGAACATGACATCGGGTCGCCCGGCATCGTATTCATCAAATACGAGCGCGCAGGGGCGTTGCAGGCACCACGCAGCAGGCCTTCCTGAAACTCGGTAATCTGCTGGCCATCACGCACCACGATGGCGTCCTTGCCGACGAGGTCGATACGCGAAACATGGCTGTCGAGGTTGATGCGAATGCACGGCCAGTTCAGCCGGGCGGCAATCTGCTCCACATGGAGGATTTACCCGTGCCGTGGAAGCCCTGCACCATCACCCGGCGGTTGAAGGCAAAGCCTGCCAGAATGGCCAGCGTGGTGTCGTGGTCGAACAGATAGGCCGGATCAATCGGGGGTACATGGTCCGTGCGGATAGAAAAGGCCGGAACGGTCATGTCGGTATCAAGGCCGAAGACCTCACGGACAGACACGTTCAGGTCGGGAACGGAAATGGCCGAGATAGGGGGCAGATCGCCCGTGGAGGGCTGGGTGGAGAGGTCCGTCATGATGATCCGTCTGGTCGTAAGGTGAAACGCCCTGCGTGCCTGCGGGGTCTGGCAGGTGCAGGATACATGATCAGTTTGTTTTTTCGAGGCCTTCTGACATCAGATGTGTGCGAAGCATGGTAAAGGCTACGTTGATCTGCTTGAGGCGTTCTTCCGCCGCGCGGTCTCCGTTGTTGGTATCGGGGTGGTGGCGGCGGGCCAGCGTGCGATACTGCGTTTTGGCGTCTTCCATCGAAACGGGCCATGGCAGACCCAGCACCGCCAGCGCTTCACGCAGGGGCGGGGGGGCTGCGGGTGTTGCGCGCGAGCGGGCCTGTTCAGCCCGGCTGCGGCGGCTGCGCCCCAGAATGTCCAGCGGGTCGAGAATGTCTTCTTCCGTGGTGTTGTGGTTTTTGGGCGAGCCTGCCTGCCCAAAGGTCCATGTCGGGCGGTCCCAGCGGGCATCGGCGCGCAGATGGGCCTCGATCTGTCCGGGGCTCATGCCTTTGTAGTAATCCCAGCGCGCGTTATACTCGCGCACATGCTCGAGGCAGAACCAGTAATACTGGTTCAGCGTCTCGCGTGAGCGGGGGGCGCGGTAGCCTGCCGCGTTTGAGCAGTTCGGCATGTCGCAGCAACGCTGCGGCGCGTCGGGGTCCGGGTCAAACGCGCGGGCGCGGGTGTTCCTTGGCTTGGTCATTTCCTGTTATTTGCGTTGCAAACGCATCAGTCGCAAGGGGTTAATGCCGATATGAGCAGTCTTTCGGATTCTGCCACGGGTTCTGTTCCCTCCAAAGCACGCGCCGGACGCATGCACCACAAACTGCTCGCGGCCTTTCAGCCCCAGCGGCTTGAAATGCTCGACGAAAGCAGCCGCCATGCCCACCATGTTTCCATGGTGCGTGGCCCGGATGCGGGAGCCACCGAAACGCATTTCCGTATGCTGATCGTCTCCAAGGCGTTTGAAGGCGTCAGCCGCGTTAACCGTTCACGCATGGTGCATGATGTGCTGGCCGATGAACTGAACAGCGGGCTGCACGCTCTTGCACTGACCCTGCGCACCCCGCAGGAAGAAGAAAGCCATACGGCATGAGCCTGTGGCAACATATCCGGCGCAGTGCCCTGCTGTTACCCCTGCTGCTGGCCGCGTGCGCTGGCCAAGGCATGCAGGGCGCATCGTCAGAACGCGATATCGCGCGGGTCGAGGCGTATTTCCATACGGTCGACCTCAAGGCGGCTCCTTTCTCGCAGGTCTGGCCTGATGGTGCCGTGGGTAGCGGGGAACTGGCCTACCATCCCGGCTATCTGGATATGCGCTTTACCGCTCCGCACCCCATGACCCTGCATGCCGAAGGCCGCCATGCTGTTTTTACGGACAGTGCGACAGGGGCTGAAACCCGCATAGGGCTGGCCCATAACCCGCTTGGGTTGCTGCTGGACAACCCGGTGCATCTGGGGGGCGCGGTGACCGTGACCGATATCCGCCATGCCCCCGGCGTGCTCCAGCTTTCCCTCGCCCGGACGGATAACCCGTCGCAGGGGCTGGTGACGCTCCGCTTTCGCGATTCTGCGGCGCGTCTGGCACTCTATGAGGTGCGGATTGTCGATGAACGACGCCGTGTGACGGTGATTACGCTGGGGTCAGGCTAGGCTCAACCGGTTGCAGGGCGGAGGGCTGGCTGCCAAAAACGGTGGGCCAGCATTCCACCAGCGCCTGATCCAGTGCGGCCATATCCGTATCAAGCCAAGGCGGCGAAAGCTGGTAACGCCGAACTCCCTGATGCCACAGGGTACGATTCCGTCAAAATCTTCCAGCCGGGGGGCAAGGTTTATGGCAATGCCATGCCAGCTTACCCAGCGTGAAATGCGCACCCCGATTGCGGCAATTTTTTCTTCCATGCCGCTGGCCGGGTCTTGCACCCATACGCCAACACGCCCTTCGCGCACTTCTCCTTTAATGCCGAAACGCGCGAGAGCCGCGATAATCCAGCGTTCGAGTGCCTGTACATAAGCACGCAGGTCGCGGGCGGGAACATCCCCATGGGGGCGTTGCAGGTCAAGCATGGCATAGGCAATGCGCTGGCCCGGCCCATGGTAGGTCCACTGTCCACCCCGTCCGGCGGGGTAGGTGGGGTAACCGGCGGGGTTGAACAGGTCTTCCGTCCGGGCGGAGGTGCCTGCAGTGTAAAGCGGCGGGTGTTCGAGCAGCCAGACGCGCTCTGGTACCCCCGTTGCCCGGATGTCGCGTGCAATCTGCTCCATGCGCGACAGGGCCTGCGGGTAAGGAACTGTTTTTTTGCTGATTTCCCACAAAATATGTTCTTTGGTCATTGCCGCGTGTCCATGGTTCGGTTATATGCCTCTCACCACACGGTATCGCCTTTTTGGTACCGGTTGTCACGGGCGGTCGTGGCGGAATGGTAGACGCGCAAGCTTGAGGTGCTTGTGGGGGAAACCCCGTGGAAGTTCGAGTCTTCTCGACCGCACCATTTTTCTCCAGAAAAATGACAAATTCAGAATCCCTCCCTGGTAAGGGGAGGGGCTGTTTTTGTGTCTTCGGGTCCGGCACTGATCCGAATTTGGCCTCTGGCCTGTCATATTCGCGCCGTTCTTTTCCTGTCTATGGGAATGGCCGCGCGAGCGGAGATATGTAACAAGAGATACTATTGGCTGGCAGAGTGGAGCCGTGTTGCCCCAAGGATGGGTGGCGGCGTGTTCTGGTCTGGTGGCACGGTCTGGCTGGTGGCGACATGCTGCATGGTCGGTCTGAATGGTTGAGACTCAACGTGATTTTCTAAGGTGTGCATTCGTGTCCAAACCCAAGCCTTTACGTAAAGCAGTTCTGCCGGTTGCAGGGCTGGGAACGCGCTTTCTGCCGGCCACCAAGCCATGCCCAAGGAAATGCTGCCGGTTGTAGACAAGCCCCTTATCCAGTACGCGATCGATGAAGCACGTGCTGCGGGTATCGAGGAATTCTGTCTGATCACGGGGCGCGGCAAAGATTCCCTGATTGATTATTTCGATATTGCCTACGAGCTTGAAACCACGCTGAAAGAACGCAACAAGCTGGATTGTCTGGAGGCGCTTGGCCCCAGCTCCATTCAGGCCGGTTCGCTCATGGCAGTGCGCCAGCAGGAGCCGCTTGGTCTGGGACACGCCATCTGGTGCGCACGCGCATTCATTGGTGACGACCCGTTTGCCATTCTGCTGCCGGATGATCTGGTTCAGTCTGAAAAAGGCTGCCTCAAGCAGTTGGCCGAAGCGTATAATGAAACGGGCGGCAGTGTTGTGGCAGTGTCGGAAGTGCCGCGTGAGCACACGAACCGCTACGGTATTCTCGATGTTGGCAAGGATGACGGGCATCTGGTCGAGGTGCGCGGGCTGGTTGAAAAACCCAAGCCCGAGGACGCTCCTTCCAATCTGTCCATTATTGGCCGTTACGTGCTGACCCCGCATGTCATGCGGCATCTGGCCAAGCTGGAGCGCGGCGCGGGTGGTGAAGTGCAGTTGACCGACGCCATGGCCAAAACCATTGGCGAGGTACCATTCCACGGACTGCGCTACGAAGGTACGCGTTACGACTGCGGCAACAAGCTTGGCTTCCTTGAAGCCCAGATTGCCTTTGCTCTGCAGCGCCCGGAACTGGCTGAGGGCGTGCGCGCCTTCCTGCCCAAGTATGAGGGGCAGAAATAATGACGTTTTCTCACAACTTTGACGCCACCAGCCTGCGTGAATACGATATCCGCGGGATTGTCGGTAAAACCCTGAGCGCTGAGGATGCCTTCGCTATCGGGCGTACATTCGGCAGCATGGTGCGCCGTAATGGTGGACGCACGCTTGTAGTCGGATACGACGGCCGCCTGTCTTCCCCCATGCTGGAGGAAGCCCTGGTGCAGGGTGCGGTGGAATGCGGGCTTGAAGTGACCCGTGTGGGCCGCGGCCCGACTCCCATGCTGTATTACGCCTCGGCCACGCTTGAGGCCGATGGCGCGATCATGGTGACGGGCAGCCATAATCCGCCGGATTACAACGGCTTCAAGATGATGCTGGCGGGTAAGCCCTTCTTTGGCGCCCAGATCAAGGAACTGGGCGAGCTTTCCGCGCAGGGCAATGTTGTCGCGCGTGAGGATGGCAGCGTGCGCGAAGCCGATGTGCGCGACGAATATGTTGCCCGCCTGGTCAAGGACTACGTGGGCGGTTCGCGCAAGCTGAAGATTGTCTGGGATAACGGCAACAGTTCCGCTGGCGAGATTCTGGAAAAGCTGGTGGCGGCCCTGCCGGGCGAGCATATCGTGCTCAATGCTGCTATTGATGGCACGTTCCCGGCTCATCACCCCGACCCGACGGTTGCAAGAATCTTCAGCAGCTTATCAGCGTCGTGCGTGATAATGGTGCCGATGTGGGTATTGCCTTCGATGGCGATGCCGACCGGATCGGTCTGGTGGACAACAAGGGCGAAATCCTGTGGGGCGACCAGACGCTGATTCTGCTGGCGCGTGATGTGCTCAAGACCCATCCGGGTGCGACCATCATTGCAGACGTAAAGGCCAGTCAGGTTCTGTTCGACGAGGTTGCGCGCGCGGGCGGCAAGCCGCTGATGTGGCGCACCGGCCATTCGCTCATCAAGTCCAAGATGGCCGAAACCGGCTCGCCGCTGGCGGGTGAAATGTCGGGCCATATCTTCTTTGCCGATAAATGGTACGGCTTTGACGATGCCCTTTATGGTGGGGTGCGCGCACTGGATATTCTGGCGCGTATGGATGAGCCTCTTTCGGTTTTCCGCGAGTCTCTGCCCAAGACCATTTCCACCCCGGAAGTGCGTTTTGACTGCGATGATCACCGTAAATTCAAGGTGATTGAGGAAGTGGCCGAGCGCCTGCGTAAGGCCGGTGCCGATGTTTCCGAAATCGATGGCGTTCGGGTGAACACGTCTGATGGCTGGTGGCTGCTGCGTGCCTCCAACACGCAGGCCGTGCTGGTGGCGCGGGCAGAAGGGAGCGACGAGGCTGGTCTGGAACGGCTCAAAGCGGCTCTGGTGGTGCAGCTTGAAGAGTCCGGCCTGTCCAGCCCGGATTTTTCGGGTGACAACGCCGGGCACTAAATCTGCTCGTCTGTTATGGTTCGGGCGGTCTGGCGGTATGCCGGGCCGCCCGTTCCGTTTGAGGCGGCTTCAGAATCAGGCCTGCCCTGTCAGGTTTGAATATGTGTCTTGCAGGGAATATATGTTTCAGTTCGCTCCCAGTTACTGATATAGAGGACAAATGTTGTCCCCTTTCATGGACCCTGCCGGACGGCGGATTTCCTATTTGCGCCTGTCAGTAACAGACAGGTGCGATATGCGGTGTTTGTACTGCATGTCGGAAAACATGACCTTCCTGCCCAGAGATGATGTTCTCGATTATGACGAGCTGCTGCGCCTTGCCCGCGTGTTTATGCATCAGGGCGTAAGGCGGCTGCGGATTACTGGCGGTGAACCGCTGGTGCGCAAGGATATCGGGCATTTTCTGCTGGCGCTGCGGCCTCTTCTGGGTCAGGCCGATGAGCCCGGACGGCTCGATGAAATCACGCTTACCACCAATGGTAGCAGGCTGGCTGAATTTGCCGAGTTGCTGGTACGCGCAGGCGTGCGGCGGGTGAATGTCAGCCTTGATACCCTTGACCCGGAGCGTTTCACCCAACTGACCCGGCGCGGCAGGCTGGCGACCACACTCGATGGGATTCGTGCCGCGCGTGAGGCGGGCCTTGCCGTGCGTATCAATACTGTGGCCATGGCAGGCGGAAACGACACCGAGTTTGATGACCTGCTGGATGGTGTGGAGAAATCGGAGCTGATCTGTGCCTGATTGAAACCATGCCCATGGGTGAGACAGGCGATAGCCGGATCGCGCGTTATCTGCCGTTATCCGATGTCCGGACTGATCTGGCACGGCGCTGGACACTGGAGGATAGTCCCCACAGGCTGGTGGGCCAGCGCGCTATGTTCGTGTGGCCGAAACAGGGCAGCGCCTTGGGTTTATTACGCCGTTGAGCCATAATTTCTGCTCAACCTGCAACCGGGTGCGGCTATCGTGCACCGGCAGGCTTTACACCTGTCTGGGGCAGGAGGATGGTGCCGATTTGCGCGGCTGATGCGGGCTGGAGCGGATGATGCCGCACTGGCCGGGATGATTGATCAGGCTATTGGCCGCAAGCCCGCCCGGCATGACTTCATGCTGGACCCTGCCTTGGGGCAGGTTGCTGGGCCGGAGCGGCATATGAGTGTGACCGGGGGTTAATCCGGTATCTGCTCCGTTGCTTTGCTGCCGGACAGTACATCGCGCAGATCATGCTGAAACTGGCCGGGTTGCAGAGGCTGCGGCTGTGTTGGCGCTGGAGCCCAGCCAGACAGAACGGCCATGTGCAGCGGCATAGAAAAACCATCAGTATTGTTTTTATTACAATCCATTGTGCGAGAGTCTTCACTGTTAGACTCAAGCTCTGCTGCGGCTGCCGCAAACAGCATGCGTGAGGTAAAGCGTCGTGGCCGCTGCACAAGGGCGCTGGTTTCGCCCGCAGCCCGCAGGTCGGCCAGCAGGGCGGTGGTGGAGCGGTAGCGCAGGTCCAACCGCTCGCTATCCACAACCGGCAGGGCAAAGCCCGCGCGTTGTAAAAGCTGCACACAGCCCTGCTGGGTAGGCAGGGGCGAAACCCGGGGCGAAACCCCATCGCTCAAGCTAGTTCAGCCCGCTCAAGAGCCGAGCGGAGGGGGCGCAGGGTCGGCAGAATAGGCATGCAGGCCAGAAACAGCCCATCGGGCCGGAGGCTCTGGCGGATCTGCATGAACGTGCCGGGCAGGTCGTTCACCCAGTGTAGCGACAGGCAAGCTACCACAAGGTCAAAACTTGCCGGTGCAAAGGGCAGGGCTTCCGGGCTGGCGCACAGCGCATGAGGTGCACAAAGGGCGGCCTGCCGGGCTGAGATATCCATGGACAGTGTGGGGATATGCCGCTCTGCCAGCATCTGGCTGACCAGCCCACGGCCGCCTATATCCAGCGCTGCGGTAAAGGGGCGCGCGACATCATCCAGCCGGTCTGACAGGATTGCGGTTGCGGCGTCCAGAATGGGGCTGATCAGGGCCTGTCTGCCTGCGGCCCTGTCCCTGTGGAGCCTGATGGCGCGGTGGTCGAAGATGGCGGGCGTGTTCATTTCGCTGGTGTGCGCGCTCAGGCCTGTTTTGCCAAGTCTGCCTTTGCCGTTATGACCGCAGGCAGGCTGTTGAACGGAGGCTGGGCTATGGGTGCGCATATGCTGCGGGTGGCAGGCCGGTTCGTGCTGGACAGGCTGTACCCGCCTTCCTGCCTACTGTGTGGGGCTGATACGGTGCAGGCCGGGCTGGTCTGTGGGGCGTGTTTTGTGCGCCTGCCATGCTGGGGCCTCCATACTGCAAGGCGTGTGCGCAGCCTCAGGCTTCCAGCGCATTGCTGGGAGCAGACGGCCTTTGTGCCGCCTGCGAGCGGCGGCACCCGGCATGGGATCAGGGGCGTGCGGCTTTTGTGTACGATGCCGCGGCACGCGACATGATCCTGCGGCTGAAATATGCGGACCAGATTGATTATGCAGCATTTCTGGCAAAGCATATGGTCCGGGCGGGGCAGGATGTGCTGGTGCCGGGTGCGCTGGTGGTGCCTGTGCCGGTGCATCGGTGGCGGCTGCTCTCGCGGCGCTACAATCAGGCGGCTTTATTGAGCCGCCATATCGCCAGAATGCAGGGCAGCGAACATGGGCCGGATGTACTGGAGCGCCTGCGCGCCACGGTGCGGCTTGCCCGTTTTTCGCGCGGGGCAAGAAGGCAGGAAATGCAGGGAGTCATGCGGGTTCGGGCGCGTTGGCGTGGTGTGCTGCGCGGGCGCACGGTCGTGCTGGTTGATGACATGCTGACAACAGGTGCCACGGCAACAGCCTGTGTGCAGGCTCTGCGAGAGGCCGGTGCGCAAAAGATACACCTGCTGGTGGCTGGTGTAGTGCCTGAGCGGCCCGGGCTTGATATAGATTTGCAGGAAATGCACTAACAACTCTGTCAGATCCCGCGTGGCATCACCATGTGATAGGCGAAAGCTTCGGGTGTCAGAGGAAGTGCAAGAGAGAGCTTATGTCAGAGATTGTTATCTATACCCAGCCGGGCTGCCCATACTGCCGCCGGGCCGTGTCCCTGCTGCAAAGCAAGAACGTGCCGTTTAAGGAAATCAATGCGCCGCACGGCACCGCCGAGCGCGAAGACTCCATCCGTCGTTCAGGTGGGCGGACGACCGTGCCGCAGGTCTTTGTGGGCGATACAGCGCTGGGTGGGTGTGATGACCTGATGGCGCTTGAACGCTCGGGCCGTCTGGATGCAAGCCTTGGTATTGCCTGAATATGGCAGCCGGTGCCTGCGCGTGAGTGGATGGTAAGGGAGAGGCGCAAGAGATGATCTGCTACCGCCTGCGCTGTGCTGATGGCCATCAGTTTGAAGGATGGTACAAGGACAGCGCGACTTTCAGCCGCTTGCGCGAGGCTGGCATGCTGTCCTGTGCTGAATGTGGCATGGCCGCTGTGGATCAGGCCCCCATGGCGCCTGCCATCGTCAGTGGTGGGCGGCGGCAGGAAGCCGCGCCACAGGTGCAGGACACGCCTGCCGTGGCGGGTGCATCCGGCCAGAATCAGCCTGTGCCCACTGGGCAGAGCGGCTCTGAACCCTTGAGCGTTAGCGAAGAGGACAGGATTCTGGGTGCGCTGAGGCAGATGCGCGAGATGGTTGAAAAAAACTGCGAAAATGTTGGTGAGCATTTTGCGCACGAAGCGTTGCGGATACATCATGGCGAGGCACCGGAGCGCGGTATTTATGGAGATGTAAGCGCGCGGGACCGTGAAATGCTGCACGATGAAGGTGTGCAGTTTCACGCCATCCCGTGGGTAAGCAAGACCGATAGCTGACGCCGAGCCAGCATAACGGGGCGGCCGCGCAATGCGGGGTTTGTCATTTATGGCTTGCGGCAAGGAGTAGGCACATGAGTGGACAGAGCATGGCAGCGCGTTCAGGCCGGTGGTTTAGCGGTAATATGCGCGGTTGGGCGGCCGTTTTTGCCTTCTGTGCGCTGCTGATTGGCGGCGGCTTTAGGCCGGCTATGGCAGCCTCAGAAGGAACGCTGATGGGTTACTGGCTGAGTCAGGACCATGATGGTGTGTTTCTGGTTCAGCAATGCGGCGATGTCGTGTGTGGGCACCTTGTTGGGCTACAGTACGAAGGCACGGACGTGCCGCGTGGGCATGATGGCAAGGTGGAATGCAACCTCATGATGCTGACGGATTTCCGGCCCATGAAGGAGAATACCCGCAAGTTGCAGGGGCATATTCTCGACCCCGATACAGGGCATGTATACGATGCTCAGATATGGGCGGATGGGCCGGATGTGCTCAAGCTCCGGGGTTATCTGGGCCTGCCGTTATTCGGGCAGACCCAGACATGGACACGCTATACAGGCCCCGCCATGGGCCCGATGTGCAAAATGCCCTGAAGCCGCTGCCGGTGCCCTGCGCTGCCGCAGGCGCCACCAGATAAAACCTGACAAATCAGCGTTTTATGAACGACGCAATGTAGTTCACGCTCAGGTCTCGCGTTTCTTTCCAGCTATTGGCCCAGCCTGCGGGGCCGGGTGTCAGGCCGGTAATGGTCTGCATATCCAGCCCTGCGGCGCGGGCCTGCCGGGCGAGGTCTGATGGGCGGATGAATTTTTTCCAGTCATGCGTGCCTACGGGCAGCAGGCGTAGCAGGTATTCTGCACCGACTTTGCCAATGGCGAATGAGCGCAGGGTGCGGTTCATGGTCGAGACAATAACCGTGCCGCCCGGTTCCACCAGTGCACTGAGCAACTGCATGAACGCCTCGGGGTCTGTCACATGCTCAATGATTTCCAGCGCGATAACGGCATCAAAGCGTTGCCCTTCAGCCACCAGATCTTCCGCACTGCCATTGCGGTAGGTGAGCGGGCCTGAACCAGCAGGGAGAGGGTGCGCCTCAAGATGGGCGCGGGCAGCGGCGATTCCATCTGCCGAGGCATCAAGCCCCAGCACATCATGCCCAGCCGTGGCGAGCGATTCGCTGGCCAGTCCCGCACCGCAGCCGATATCGAGCAGCCGTACCCGGCGCGATGTCCGGCCACGCAGGGGCAGGTGGCGGCTGATCCATTCTGTCCGCACGGTGTTCATGGCGTGCAGGGGCCGCATGGGGCCTGTGGGGTCCCACCATTGTTGGGCCAGCGCGCTGAAGCGGGCGATTTCCTCGGGGCAGACAGAGGCGTTTGTCACGGGGCCGGGGGCCGCGTTCAGGGGCATGCCCTGCGGCATATCCGTTGGAGCGCTGGTGGCTGGCATGCAACAAATTCCTTTACTGCTGGTCTCCCCGCTGGACGAAAGGGGGCCGGGGAGGCTATGTGACGCGCCTTGTGAAGCCGCGCAACCGCCCGGAGAGCTTTATATCCTTCATACACGGGAGGGAAAGCTGGGGCGGGGGTTTTTCGTGGCCCGTTATTTCGCGGCGTGTCTGGTGGAGAAAAACGTATGTCCGGTTCCGCACCCCGGATTGTCATGAAATTCGGCGGCACGTCCGTGGGCGATCTTGATCGTATCCGGGCCGTGGCCGAACGTGTCAAAAAGCAGAAAGACGCCGGCTGCGATGTTCTGGTGGTTGTTTCTGCCATGGCGGGAGAGACCAACCGGCTGGTGGGCTACTGTCAGTCCCTGTCCCCCCTGCACGACCCCAAGGAATACGATTCGATCGTAGCCACGGGCGAGCAGGTAACAAGCGGGCTGCTGGCCATTGCATTGCAGACTCTGGGCGTGCCCTCGCGCTCCTTTGCCGGGTGGCAGGTGCCGATCGAGACCGATTCCGCCCATGGCAAGGCCAGTCTGGACCGTATTGATGGCGAACGCCTGCTGGGCGCCATGGCCGAGGGCGTTGTGCCGGTTGTGGCGGGCTTTCAGGGGGTTGCGCCTGATGGCCGGGTGTCCACGCTGGGGCGTGGCGGGTCCGATACGTCGGCTGTTGCACTGGCGGCGGCCATCCGGGCTGACCGATGCGATATTTATACCGATGTGGACGGGATCTACACGACCGACCCGCGTATAGTCGCCAAGGCGCGCAAGCTCGACAGGATTACCTACGAGGAAATGCTGGAACTGGCCTCCGTAGGGGCCAAGGTACTGCAGACCCGCAGTGTTGCGCTGGCCATGCGCCAAGGCGTGCGGGTGCAGGTGCTGTCCAGTTTTGAAGATGGTCCGGCGGTTATGGAAGGCCAGCTTCCTGGATCTCTGGTGGTGGATGAGGACGAAATCGTGGAAAAGAAACTGGTCACCGGCATTGCCTATTCCCGTGATGAAGCCAAGCTGTCTGTCCGGCGCATTCCAGACCGGCCCGGCATTGCCGCAGCGATTTTCGGCCCGCTGAGCGAGGCGAATGTCAATGTGGACATGATCGTGCAGAGCACGGGCGCGGATGGCACCACCAACATGACTTTCACCACCAGCAAGACCGATCTGCCGCGCGCCATAGACGTGCTGGATTCCGTGCGTGAAGCCGTGCAGTACGAGGAGCTCCAGACCGACCCGGATATCGTGAAGGTTAGCGTGGTTGGCACGGGCATGCGTTCGCATGCCGGGGTGGCCAGCATCATGTTCCGCACCCTGTCCGAGCGCTCGATCAACATTCAGGCGATTTCTACCAGCGAAATCAAAGTGTCCGTTCTGGTCGCGGCAGAATATGCCGAACTGGCCGTGCGCGCCCTGCATACCGCTTATGGGCTGGATAATGTCTGAGGTGCTGCCCGCAGAGGCGGAACTGGCTCCCACGCAGGCCGAGCTCCAGCGCGCTCGCGCGCGGCTTGACCGGCTGTGGCAGCGGGGCACGGCGTTTCTGGGAACGCCCTATGCCATTCTTGGCGGTGCCATGTCCTGGCTGAGTGAGCGGCATCTGGTTTCGGCCATTTCCAATGCGGGCGGGTTTGGCGTTATTGCTTGCGGTGCGATGGAGCCCGATCGACTGGCGGAGGAAATTGCCGCCACCCGCGCCATGACCGATCGCCCATTCGGGGTGAACCTGATTACCATGCACCCCCGGCTGGATGACCTGATCAAGGTCTGTCTGGACGCGAGTGTCACGCATATCGTGCTGGCGGGGGGTATTCCGCCGGGTGCGGCTATCAAGGCCATCAAGGAAGGCGGGGCAAAGGTCATTGCCTTCGCACCAGCACTTGTTCTGGCCAAGCGCCTGATCAAGATGGGCGTTGATGCACTGGTGATTGAGGGAACGGAAGCCGGTGGCCATGTCGGCCCGGTTTCTCTAACGGTTCTCGCGCAGGAAATCCTGCCGGTCATTCAGGACGTGCCCGTGTTTGTTGCCGGTGGTCTGGCGCGGGGCGATGCTCTTCTGGGGTATCTGGAAATGGGGCCGCGGGTGGCCAGTTCGGCACGCGCTTTGCTGCCGCCGAAGAAAGCATCGCCCACGAGAAGTTCAAAAAAGCCTTCCTGCGTGCCGCCGCGCGCGATGCGGTGACATCGCCCCAGCTTGATGAGCGCTTTCCGGTCATTCCTGTGCGCTCGCTGGCTAATGAAGGCGGGCGTAAGTTTGTGGCGCATCAGGCTGATGTCATTCGCCGCTTTCAGGGTGGCGAACTGACGCGCGAAGAAGCCCAGCTTGAAATCGAGCATTTCTGGGCCGGTGCCTTGCGGCGTGCCGTGATTGATGGTGATGTGGAAAACGGCTCCGTCATGGCGGGGCAGTCGGTAGGGATGGTCAGGTCTGTCCAGCCTGTCGCGGAAATTATTGCTGACCTGATAGAGCAGGCCGTGTTAGCTCTGGTCGGGCAACAAAGACGTATGGATGCCGATGGCTGAACACACACACGGTCCAGAGCAAGTGCAGGGCAGTTCCACACCGCCTCTGCCTGATGTGGCCATGATCGGTGTGGGTGAGGCATTGCGCCAGCGGCGCGAGCAATTGGGGTGGTCGCTGGATGATGTGTCCGGCTGGCTGCGTATCCGTCGTTCCTATCTGGAAGCGCTGGAAAGCGGGCAGGCCGGTATCCTGCCTGCAGAAGTTTATGCCCTTGGATTTTTAAGGACTTACGGACAGGCACTAGGGTTTGACCCCGAAAGTCTGGCCGGGTTCTACCGCAAGGGCAGCCGGGCAGCCGGGCACAGGCCCGAGCTTGATTTTCCCGTTCCTATCCCTGACCGGCGCCTGCCTCCGGCGGTGGCTATTTCCATCGGTCTTGGGGTTGTCGTTCTTAGTTATGTGGGTTGGTACTGCTTCATGGGGCGGGCAACCCCGCTGCCGGAGCCAGTGCCGCCGGTGGCGAGTCTCATGCCCGGAGAGGCCGCGCATAATGCGCCCTCTCCGCAGGTTGCCTCCATTCTGCCAGAGAAAAGCGGCATTCCTGACACAGCTTCAGGTCAAGGCAGGGTGCAGGACGTGCCAGTTCCTCCGCCACTGCCTCAATCACCCGAAGCGGTACAGGATTCGTCTGAATCTGCTTTTTCAGGTGAGGGTGCAGCACCGCAGGCAGCGGGCGCACCCGAACATTCTGCCGAACAGGGGGCTAGTGCATCTGTTTCTGGGGCCGAGGTCGCTCAATCTGCAGCAGCCCCTGCTGGCGGTAGTGTAGTCTCTGGGCCTTCTGCTGGTGGCCAGCCCATGGTGATCCGGGCTGGGCAGGTAAGCTGGATTCAGGTGCGTGATGGTGCAGGCAAGGTTGTTTACGACAAGGTTCTGCAACCAGGTGAAAGCTGGAATGTGCCCGAAGGCAATGGCCCTTATGACCTGACAGTGGGCAATGCTGGTGTATAACAGTGAATGAAGGGGATGTAACAACACCGCCTCTGGGCCGTAACGGTGCAGTGCGGCGGCATCTGGTGCTGAGCGCACAGGCCGTGCGGGATGGTTCGCTGGTTGCCAGTGTGGCTGCTCCGCCTGTGGCGCGGAGTGCCCCGGCAGATGTCGCGCCGTCTGTGCCGCATGCGGCCTCTGATGCGGATAAACTGAACGCGGATCAGATCGAAGGGCAGGGCTTGCGCTAACTCCCTGCCATGGTCATGGCGCTGTTTCTGTTTTGTGTGTAGCCAAAAGCGTTTGTTTTTGGCAGGACAGCACCAGAATTCGCGGGCAAGCCGTGGTGCCGAGCACGGTTCTGTCCGCCAACTGTCGTCTCGACAAAAGGATGTAAAATGAGCGGCTACCGGCCTTACCAGCATATAGAACGACGGAAATCCAGGCAGATCCATGTCGGCAAGGTGGCTGTCGGTGGGGACGCCCCGATTTCCATCCAGACCATGACCAACACCCTGACCAGCGATGCGCAGGCGACAATCGAGCAGATTCGTCGGGCAGAACTGGCGGGCGTGGATATTGTGCGTGTGTCCTGCCCGGACGAGGAAAGCACCGCAGCTCTTGCCGAAATCGTGCGCGAAGTTAACGTGCCGATCGTGGCGGACATTCACTTCCACTACAAGCGCGCTATCGAAGCCGCTCAGGCGGGTGCCGCCTGCCTGCGTATCAACCCCGGCAATATCGGCAGCGCCGAGCGCGTACGCGAAGTGGTGAAAGCCGCCAAGGATTATGGCTGCTCCATCCGTATCGGGGTTAACGCCGGGTCGCTTGAAAAGCACTTGCTGGAAAAATACGGTGAGCCCAACCCTGAAGCGCTGGTCGAAAGCGCTCTGGAACACGCTAAAATCCTTGAAGATCATGATTTCCGTGAATTCAAGATCAGTGTGAAGGCGTCTGACGTGTTTCTGGCCGTTGCTGCCTATCAGCAGCTTGCCGATGCGTGCGACTACCCGCTGCATATCGGTATTACCGAAGCAGGCAGCAAGCGCGCTGGCACGGTCAAATCCTCCATCGGGCTGGGCAACCTGCTGTGGGCGGGCGTGGGTGATACCATGCGCGTTTCGCTGTCCGCCGCCCCGGAAGAGGAAGTGCTGGTTGGCTGGGATATTCTCAAGTCCCTCGGCCTGCGCCACCGTGGCGTGAAGATCATTTCCTGCCCGTCTTGTGCGCGTCAGGGCTTTAACGTGATCGAGACGGTGCAGACACTTGAAGACCGTCTGGCGCATATCAAAACACCGCTGACCCTGTCGATCATTGGCTGCGTGGTGAATGGCCCCGGTGAAGCTGATGACCGATCTGGGCGTTACGGGCGGTGGTTCTGGCCGTCACATGGTGTATTCGGCTGGCAAGCAGGATCACACGGTGCCCGCAGGCGACATGATCAACCATGTCGTGGATCTGGTTGAGGCCCGCGTGGCCAGATCGAGGCGGAAGAAGCAAGGCAAAGCAGGCTGGTGAAGCCGAGCAACTGCCGGATATGGCTTCGGCTAACTAAGCGGCTAGCGGCTTCGGGCTGTCTGCCCGAGGCCGGATCAGGAAACTGGCGCCGGAGTGCGCCGCGCATGGAACTGTTTCGTGCGCGGCGCATGGCGTTTTGTGGAACCATCAAAGACAACACGCAGCATTCCGGGGCGTGACACGGAATGCGGGATCGAGAGCAGGGCAGGCCGGTGAGCAGCATTCAACCCGTAAGAGGAACCCACGACCTTATTGGCGAGGAGCAGCGCCGCCACGCACAGGTTGTCGAAGCTGCGCGACGGATTGCGGGGCTGTATGGCTTTGATGAGTGGTCCACCCCGATTTTTGAGGAAACACGGGTTTTTTCGCGCTCGCTGGGCGATACGTCAGATGTTGTGTCCAAGGAAATGTATTCCTTTAGTGACCGGGATGGTGAAAGCCTGACCCTTCGCCCAGAAGGCACGGCCGCCATCTGCCGTGCGCTGGTCAGCAACGCGCTAACACAGTCCTTGCCTCAGAAGGTTTTTTACACCGGGCCGATGTTCCGGCACGAGCGCCCCCAGAAAGGGCGCTATCGGCAGTTTCATCAGATCGGCGCTGAATTGCTGGGGGCCGCCGAGCCGCTGGCCGATGCCGAGGTGATTGCCATGGGGCATGCGGTACTGTCGGCCCTTGGTGTGGCCGAGCATGTAACGCTGGAACTCAATACGCTGGGTGATGCCGAAAGCCGGGATGCCTGGCGTGCTGCGCTGGTGGCCTATTTTTCCGACTATAAGGACCGCCTGTCGGAAGACAGTCTGGTGCGGCTGGAAAAGAATCCCCTGCGCATTCTGGACAGCAAGAACGAAGGCGACCGCGCATTGGTGGCGGATGCCCCGCGCATGGCAGAGTATATGACCCCGCAGGCGCAGGACTTCTGGGATGAACTGCGCGCCAAGCTGGATGTGTTCGGCATCGATTACAAAGTCAGCCCCGGTATCGTGCGCGGGCTGGATTACTATAACCACACCACGTTTGAATTCGTGACGACGCGACTTGGCTCACAGGGCACGGTGCTGGCTGGTGGCCGGTATGATGGGCTGGTCAAGCAGATGGGCGGGCCGGATGTGCCTGCTATCGGCTGGGCAGCGGGTGTCGAGCGTCTGGCCATGTTGCTGGAAACACCGCCGCAGGCCCCCCGGTCCGTCGTGATCGTGCCCGTGGGCTCGCCGGATGAGCGGGCCCTGTGTGGCATTCTGCAGGCGTTGCGCGCGCAGGGTATCCGAACCGAAATTGGCTATAAAGGGGCCTTGCGCAAACGGATGGAGCGGGCTGCAAAACAGAATGCCAGCCATGTCCTGTTTGTGGGGGAAGACGAACTCGCGGCCGGTCTGTTCCGGGTAAAGGATATGGAAAGCGGGCAGGAGCGTGAAGCCACGCATCAGGCGCTCATGACGGATGCCGGGAGCGTGTTTGCGTGAACGCACTGGATGAACGGCTGGACAGGATTGTCAGCCGCGCACTGGAACTTGAAGCCCTATTGGCTGGCGGTCTGGGGGGAGATGCGTTTACCCAGGCCTCGCGCGAATATGCCGAGCTTGAAGGTGTGGTCAGCCAGATCAACGCCCTGCGTGATGCGGAGCAGGAAATGACGCAGGCCGAGCAATTGCTGGCCGACCCCGAAATGCGTGAACTGGCAACGGTGGAACTGGAAGAGCTGAAAAGCCGCCTGCCATCGTTGCATCAGGCCGTGCGGCTGGCGCTGCTGCCGCGTGACGTTGCGGATGAGCGTAGCGCTATTCTGGAAATTCGCCCCGCTGCCGGGGGAGATGAGGCCGCGTTGTTCGCTGCCGAACTGTTCGACCTTTACCGTCGCTATGCCGAGCTGAAAGGCTGGCGCTTTACGGTTATGGATTACGATGAGAGCGAACTGGGTGGCCTGCGCTGCGGCATAGCGGAAATCAATGGCCGCAGCGTGTTCGCTCGTTTCAAATATGAATCCGGGGTGCATCGCGTGCAGCGTGTGCCAGCTACGGAAAGTCAGGGTCGTATTCATACCTCCACCGTGACCGTGGCCGTTTTGCCTGAAGCGGAAGAGGTGGATGTCAATATCAACGAAACAGACCTGCGTATCGATGTTTTCCGGGCATCGGGCGCGGGTGGGCAGCATGTGAACAAGACCGAAAGTGCGGTGCGGATTACGCATATGCCCAGCGGTATTGTTGTTTCCATGCAGGAAGAAAAAAGCCAGCACAAGAACCGCGCCAAGGCCATGAAAATCCTGCGTGCGCGGTTGTATGAGCGCGAGCGCGAGCAGGCTCATGCCAACCGCGCGGCGGATCGTCGCTCACAGGTGGGAACGGGCGATCGTTCCGAGCGGATCAGAACTTATAATTTCCCGCAAGGCCGCGTTACGGATCACCGGATCAACCTGACTGCCTATAAGATTGACCGCTTTATGCTGGGCGAGATTGATGAGTTCGTGGATGCGCTGACACAGGACGAACAGGCCGCCCTGTTGGCGGCTGAAGGCCTGTAGCACTCTGGGCCACCGGCAGGTGGCTTGGGGCTGTAGTGCCTAGCTGATGGGGGCTGCGCAGGAGTCTGACTGGCCGGGCCGGTGTTCGGCTGTCTCGGGTGAATCCGGGTCCAGCAGGTAGAAATCCGTAAAACCGTTTGAGCCAAGGGCAAAGAAATGATGCCCATCAGGGCTGTGCAGCACGCCATCGCTGCTGACTTCGTGGGTTTCTACCCGGCCTTCAGGGGTGCGGATGGTGATTTCTCCGCATAACGTATACGAATGTTCGGTGCGTCCGGTTGGTGTCGGCACACGCACTGTCTTGGCCCGGTTCATGTCATTAAGCTTGATGGTGCTGACAAGCTGACCGTCCAGATAGATGCGCGAAACTTCGGATATTTCCGTATCCGCCTTTTCATCGGTCACGGAAAACTCCCCTGCATGGGCCATGGTAGGGAACAGGGCAAAAAAAGCGAACACAAAGGCCGCGGCCCGGGCTGTACGTGTTGGCATGGCGGAAACAGGCCTATGTGGGCTTGGAGTATAAGAACGTGACATTTGCGGATCATAACCGGGGACAGGCGCCAATAGAACAGCTTTTACGGCAGGGTGCACAGGCTCTGGCGGAAGCCGGCGTAGAAAACCCGAGACGTGAAGCCAGACTGCTGTTGCAGCACGCACTGGGTTTGACTGCCGAGCAGATGCTGGCCCTTTCACCTCGTAGCGAGGTTGATCAGGCGTGCTATCTGGACTGGGTGGCGCGCCGTACGCAGCATGAGCCGTTTGCTTATATTACTGGGCAGAAAGGGTTCTGGACACTCGATCTGGCAGTCTCCTCCGCCAGCCTTGTGCCGCGTGGCGATACGGAAACGCTCGTATCCTGCGTGCTGGATCATTTTCCCGACAGGGATGCGCCACTATCGGTGCTGGATCTGGGTACGGGAACCGGCTGTATTCTGCTGGCCGTGCTGAGCGAATATAAGCAGGCATGGGGTATGGGGGTGGATATCAGCCCGCAGGCGGCAGTTCTTGCCGCAGGCAATGCCGCGCGTTGCGGGCTTGGTGGTCGTGCGGCTTTTATTGCGGGAAGCTGGACGGACGCACTGGCGCCAGAGGCCCGGTTTGATCTCGTGCTGAGCAATCCGCCCTATATTCCTACGCGCGACCTGGCGGAACTGATGCCCGAAGTCCGAAACCATGAACCCGTGCGCGCACTGGATGGCGGTCGGGATGGGCTGGATGCGTACCGCCTGCTGTGCACAGACCTGCCAGCCCGGCTTACGCCGGATGGGCTTGGGGTCTTTGAAATCGGCATAGGGCAGGAAGCGGATCTGAGGGCGCTGGCGGCTGAAAACCATCTCGACGTGGCTGAGGTGCGGCCCGATTTTGAGGGCATATCCCGCGCGGTAGTCATGCGGCATCAGCCGATATGAAAAAAGCGGTTGCTTTAAGGCCTGTGGTTGGTAATGTAAAAGAGCTTGATCAAAAAGGCCATCTGTGGGTTGTTGTAACCTCGTTAGGCCAAACAAGCGGTACGGGCCTTTATATCTGGCAATGACCATGTTGCTGCCTATTAGAAGTGCCCCTCCAGAAAAACAATTTGGACCTTCATTCAGGAACTGGCCCGTCAGGAATGGCCCGCTCCCATGTAAAGTGCCATGAACAGGAAAGCGCTGTGGTAAGCCCATGAATGTAAAGCGGATGCGGACCAGACATCATCGTTCTGGCGGGAGCAGTGGATCGTCCTCCAGGCAGTCGAGCGGCCAGATTCCCATGAACCGGAACCACGTTTTCGACAGCCATGGCCCGGATGTGAGGGTGCGCGGCACCGCCCAGCAGCTTTTTGAAAAATATCTCCAGCTTGGCCGCGATGCCACAGGCTCTGGGGATCGTGTGGCGGCTGAAGCCTATTTCCAGCATGCCGAACATTATTTCCGTATCATGAATGCCATGGCGCAGGCCGCTCAGCAGAGCCAGATCGAGCGCGCTGAGCGTCAGGCCGGTCGCCAGCAGCGTAACCAGAATAACGCGACGGAAGACGGCGAGGATAAAGCGCCTGAAGCTGATGCGGAAGAAGAGGGCGAAGTCAGGGATCTGGCTATGGAACCGCAGCCCGAACTGTCAGAGGGCTAAGCAGTTCCAGCACTCTTCCCATGTCATAGCTTGATTGTGGCTGATGGCATGGGAAGGGTGATGTCCATGCAGAATCTATACGCATGACGCGCAAAGACGCACGGCTATTGCCGTGGTGTCTTTGAAAAAACCAAGTTTTTATGAAAAAAACTGGTAGCGGCGGACGGATTTGAACCGCCGACCAAGGGATTATGATTCCCCTGCTCTACCACTGAGCTACGCCGCCATCGTTTGTTGGCGCTGATCTACCGTGTTCCGGCATGGGCGTCAACCCGTGTTTATGGTTTTTGTTTCTTTTTGTAGATCATGCGCTTACCGCAGGGTCCTTACGGCCCAAGGTTGCCGGAACCGAAGATATAATTACTGACCTGCTGCTCAAGGCTCGTAGGTTCCTGTGTGTGGGTCAGCAGGGCACCGGGAGGGGCGTATGTGCTGTCATGCCCCGGTTCGATCATAAGCGCGTTTTCTGATGCCAGCGTGGCACTGCCAATGCTGAGCGTGCTGTCCTGTGGTAGCCGTAGCGACGAGGCGAGCCGAAAGCGCACAAGTGCCATCTGACTGGCGGGGTCCAGAGTAATGGAAGATACCCGCCCGACCCGCACGCCTGCCAGTTCGACATCCGCGCCACGGGTCAGCCCGTTTGCTGAAACAAACCGGGCGGACAGTTCGTAGCCATTGCCGCCTGGGGCTTTTTGTGTTCCCAGCGCGTAGGAGGCAAAACCCGCTGCAGCCAGCAAAACAGCGCCACTGAAAATCCATGCGCCTGTGCGGCTCTGCCTCATCATGTTTTTACCTTCTTTTATGGCTACCTGTTCCCGGCCTGTTATCAGGGCCGGACGAAAACCTTGCAGCCATCGGGGGCATGGTGCAAGGACATCAATAAGAAAAGAGTAATGGGGATACAGGCGCATATGTCGTACATGCAGGCATTTATCATGGCGTTGCTGCAAGGCGCGACAGAGCTTTTCCCGGTCAGTAGTCTGGGGCATGCCGTTATTCTGCCAGCATTGCTGCACTGGAATTACGACCTGCACGATGTGTCGTTCCTTCCTTTTCTGGTCATGCTGCATCTGGGCACCTCTGTTGCCCTGCTGGTGTTTTTTTTCAGGGACTGGCGTGCGCTGTTTCTGGGGGCTGTCGGGCGGGACGGGCAGCGTATCCAGCTTGAAAGCCTGCATATTTTCTGGCTGCTGATTGTTGCAACCATCCCTGCGGTTGTGGTGGGGGGGCTGTTCGAGCATCTGCTCCGTTCGTTTTTTGGCTCGGCCTCATCGGCGGCGGTGTTCCTGTTTCTGAACGGGCTTTTGCTACTGCTGACAGAGCGGCTGCGCAGCAGTGTGGTTACCCGTGAGGTGCGCTGTATTGCCGGCCTGACCTCGCGTGATGCCGTGGTGATCGGTCTGTTCCAGTGTCTGGCGTTTTTTCCCGGCCTGTCGCGCTCGGGGGCGACAATCTGTGGTGGGCTTTTGCGCGGCCTGCACCATGATGCGGCGGCACGCTTTTCCTTTCTTATGGCGCAGCCTGTCATTATTGCCGCGACCGTGCGCGAGGGTTTCAAGCTGTGGCATGCGCCGCCAGATGCTGGGCAGATCCACCTTGCCATGGCGGCAGCCGTTGTCGCCGGGGTTACCGCGCTGGCCAGCACCGCGTTTCTCATGCGTTATTTCCGCAGTCATGACCGCTGGGCCATGACCCCCTTTGCCCTGTACTGCATGGTGCTGGGCGGCGTGGCGTTTCTCGCCTTGCGTTTCATGGGCTGAGGCGGGCGGATATGGCGGCTGTGCCGTCTGTGCACCGTCGCAAGCGGCTTGAACATGCGGGGCGCGAAGGTGCCGCGGGCTCTTTGCGCCGCACACTTGGGCCGGTGCATCTTGTCCTGCTTGGGGTTGGGTCTACGGTCGGGGCTGGTATTTATGTCATGACCGGTGTGGCGGCGGCGGATTACGCCGGGCCAGCCGTGCTGCTTTCGTTTATGCTGGCAGGGGTGGCCTGCCTTTTTACTGCGCTATCCTACGCCGAACTGGCGTCTCTTATGCCGGTGGCCGGGTCGGCCTATACCTATGCATATGTTTCGCTGGGGGAAGGCTGGGCATGGGCTGTTGGCTGGCTCCTGCTGCTTGAATACGGCATTTCCTGTGCGGGTGTGGCCTCGGGGCTGTCGGGCTATCTTGTCAGCCTGCTGCATGATTTTGGCATGCTGGTGCCTCAGTCCCTGAGCACGACAACAGTGCAGGTGGCGCAGGGGGCTTCTACCCAGACGGTGCATTTCGGGCTGAGGCTTGATTTGCCGGGGGCCGCTTCCATCCTGCTTGTAACCAGTGTGCTGCTTGTGGGGGTGCGGGAGTCTTTTCGTATCAATGCCGCTATTGTGCTCCTCAAGGTCGGGGTGCTGCTTCTGTTTGTGGGGGTAGGGGTATGGTGGGTCCGGCCTGCGTTATGGACCCCTTTTATCCCGGCTTATGAAGGCGGATTGCATTACGGTGTGCCGGGTATTTTTCGTGCCGCGTCGCTGATTTTTTTCGCTTATGTCGGGTTTGAGGCGGTTTCCACTGCAGCGGGAGAGGCCCGTAACCCCCGTCGCGATGTGCCTCTGGGTATTGTCGGGGCGCTGGTCGTGTGTACGGGGCTTTATATGGCCGTGGCTGCTGTGCTGGTGGGCGTGGTGCCATGGCGGGGGCTCGGTGTGGCAGACCCGCTGGCCGTGGCAGTTGGGGTTATGGGCCAACCATGGCTTGCTTTGTGTATCAAGCTTGGGGCGGTTATCGGCCTGTGCTCGGTTTTGCTGGGGCTGTTATACGCCCAGAGCCGTATTTTCTATACAATGGCGGAAGATGGCCTGCTTTCCGCTTTGTTTCGCAGGCTGCACCCACGCTTTCTCACCCCATGGCACGGAACACTGGTGCTGGGTGTCGGGGTTGCTCTGGCAACGGCGGTGCTGCCGGTTGAAATGATTGGTGATCTGGTAAGCCTTGGCACGGCCATGGCGTTTGGGGTCGTGTGCCTGACGGTTATCTGGCTGCGGAATGTCGAGCCGGATATGCCGCGTGTCTTCCGGGTGCCTCTGGGCGGGTTTTGGATACGGGGTATCTGGATTGGTTATGTGCCGCTGTTGGGTGTGCTGTTCTGCCTTGTCATGATCGTGCCGCTTGCTGCCGACATGGCGCTGGCGTTGTGGCAGGGCAATCCGCTGCCAGTTGCGCTGCTTGTGGGCTACGCGCTGGCAGGCTGGGCGTTTTACCGGTTTTACGGCCGCCATCATTCACGGATGGGGCAGGCGGAATCCGGCCCGTGAGGCCAGAACCCGCCTAGTCGTTGGGGGGGTAGGAAGCCAGAAGCCTTTTCTGCCACCGCCATAGGCGAATGCCGCGCCACAGATTGGTAGGCCGCCACCCTTGCGCGACCTTGCTTGCACCAATGCGAAAGCTTTCGCCGTAGTGGTGAAACTGGGCTGCGTAGGCTTCCTTGAGTGTGGTGCGAGAATCCCAGATATGGGTGGCTTCGGAGCCGACACCGTTGACTTCGATAATTTCGAAATCCTCCCCGTTACGCAGGGCCTCGCGCGAGCGGAATTTCACATCGATACGCCCGAAATGAAAATCGGGAATATCCTGCATGATCGCGTCTATGCGCGCGGTGAGGGCAGGGGTGATATCCTCCTTGCCGTTATGGAAGACCGCGCCCTTGCAGTGGTTGCCGGTAAAGAGCAGTTCCATCCGCTCGCCTTCGGGCAGAACGGTGTGCAGGCGTTCTTTCAGGCGTTTTTCATACAGTTCTGGCAGGCGGGCAGCGCGGTTGTCCTGACGGATAAGCTCCAGAACCGTGTCGCGGCCGTTGCCGGTTATGCTCGGGATGTCCTTGTAGGTCAGGGACGAAATATGGCCCTGAGGGTCATCGGGGTGGCGGATGTAGAACAGCCCCGCCTCATGCGGCAATAAAATGAGGCGCTGGATAACCAGATCGATCCCGCGCGGAAAAGCCGCCAGTGTTTTTTCCAGATCAGCCTGTGTGCGCACAAGGCGTACGCCGGTGCCGTTGCAGCCAATATCGGGTTTGACCACCACGGGCAGTTCAAGGCCTTTGGCCTTGATGGCAGCACGTGCGCGGGTTGCGTCGTCCTTGCCGGTGGTCAGGGTTGTGTAGGGGGCAATCCAGCCGGAGGCATATGAGCCTGCCATGTCCAGAATACTGCTTTTGCTTTCTCCACACAGCCCGCCTGTGACAATGCGCGGGTTGGCGGCGGTCGGCACGGTCAGGCTGCGATAGCGCAGGCCGAGCAGGAACCAGTACAGCACTACCGGGGTATAAAAGAGCCAGCCGGGCCAGAATTCAAACAGGGAGAGCGGGTTGGCCGCCTTGGCTGAAGTATCATCGGTCATGAGTTGTGGTTTTTCCTGATGCGGGCGGCAACCCGCCCCGAAAGGATCATGAGTGCCGCAAAACCTGCAATGCCAGCCCAACGCCACGCGCCCAGATGCGCCAGCAGGAAAGCGCCGATTTTGAGCGAAAGCAGGAACAGCCCTGTTGTCCACAGCATGGTGGCCAGCACGGTGGCCAGTGTGAAGGTTTTCAGCCCCGCACGAAAAAAACCACACGCGGTATAAAGCGGCAGGCGCGTGCCGGGAATGAAACGGCTGATAAACACAGCCCTGAACAGGTTGCGTGTCAGCCACTGGCGTTGCTGGCTAATACCCGGCATGTCGACCCACCGCCGGGCGGGTGGCCAGCATGCCGCCAGAGCGCCAAGGCCATACAGCCCAACATCGCCCAGAACGATTCCTGAATAAAGGGCCGTCAGCGCCGCGAAAGGGGATACGACATGGAGCTGAACCTGAATGGCGGTAATCAGCGTGGCGGCGTCTTCCAGCACAAAGGTGGCCAGAATGATGATGACAACCTGCATAAAAGGGCTTGCGGCTGTCAGGTGAAGGACATGCTCAAGCAAGGAACCCCGGCTCTCCTCTCCTGTTGTGCGGGTCTGTGCCCGGCTGGGATACAGGGCAGGATGAACCCGTTGCAGGAGGCGCTCAAGCCGGTGTCCTGTCAAGCTGGAGCACGGCAGGCCCCATACGGGAAAAGAGAGTGGATGAACGCGCGAACAGGGTGCTAGACGGGAAGGCGTCAGTCATGGCACAGGCGGCGCAAGGCAGCCGGGACGAGGGGATAATGGATAGAAGAACTCTGCTTGTTCGCGGTTTGGCCGCCTCGGCCTTTACGGGGCTTTCTAGTGTGCCTGTGTGCAGGGCATGGGGGCAGCCTGCTACCTATGCCGCCTTTCTGGCCGGTGTCAGGCACGAGGCGCTGGGGCAGGGTCTTCCGGCGGGGGTAATCGATCAGGCATTGGCCCTGTGCAAAACCCCCAATGCAGCCGTTATCAAGGCGGATCGGCACCAGCCGGAGCAGGTTCTGACATGGGCGCAGTACAAGGACAGGGTGCTGACGGAAAAAAAGCTGTCCGATGGCCTCCAAGCCATGACCGAACAGGGCGAGCGCATCGGCCAGATTGGCGGGCAGTACAAGGTCAGCCGGGGCGTGATTGCTGGCATCTGGGGGCTGGAATCTGCCTATGGCACCCGTATGGGCAAGTTTTCCGTTATCGATGCGCTGGCCACACTGGCTTTTGAAGGGCGGAGGGCTGCGTTTTTCAGGGGCGAGCTATTCAAGGCGCTGCATATTCTTGCCCAGGGCGGTATGGAGCCGCGCGCCATGCTGGGCAGCTATGCGGGGGCGATGGGGCAACCCCAGTTCATGCCCAGCGCCTATGAGCGTTTTGCTGTCAGCTACCCCGAAGGCGGACGGCCCGATATCTGGCGTAACGAGGCGGATGTATTCGCCTCCATTGCCAATTATCTGGCCCGGAGCGGCTGGCAGGATGGGGCAATATGGGGCGAAGCCGTGATTGTGCCGGATTCCATGGCGCAGGCCCAACTCGGGCGCAGCCATGTCAGGCCGCTATCATGGTGGGTGCAGCAGGGTGTGCGGCCCCGTGCCGGGCGTTTTGCCGATAATGCGGCTATGGGGGCGGTTATCCGCCCGGATGGGCCCGGTGGTGAAGCGTTTGTCGTTTACCATAATTTCAATGTAATACGCCGTTACAACGCTTCGGACTTCTATGCGCTGGCGGTTGGTATTCTGGGTGATGCGATAACGTGAAAAAAGCGGTTTTATGTATGGGTTTGCTGCTGGTGGCCTGCCGGCGCGAGCCACAGGCAACGCCTGACCCGCATTACGTAACCGGAGCTTCATGGCAGGCGGACGGGCGGTGGTTCTACCCGCGTGAGGATTTTGCATGGCAGGATACAGGGCTTGCCGTACGTGACCATGGGCAGGACGGCGAACTCACCGCCGATGGTGAAGTGCGTGACAGCATGGCCATGACCGGCGCGCACCAGACCCTGCAACTACCGGCCATTGTAAGCGTAACCAATCTTGAAAACGGGCGTGAGGTGGTGGTTCGCCTGAATGACCGTGGCCCTGCACAGGCCGGACGCATGCTGTCGCTTTCAGCGCGGGCGGCTGATCTGCTGGGCATGGGAGAGGGCCCTGCCCGCGTGCGGGTTGTCGAGAACGAAGCGGAAAGCCGCAGGCTGGCGGAAATCCTGCCCGGTGCGCCGAAGCTCGAAATCAGTGCGGCCCCGCGTGAGGGTGTTACCCAGACGGACCTGTCCGGACAGGGGAGTTCTACCGTGGGTATGGCGGTGCAGGCGGGAGATGCCGCTACGCCGAAAACAGGCCTGACGCTACCCGCTCTGCCAGCCGAGGTTAGGCAGGGTTGGGCCGCGCCGGGTATGCTCTGGGTAGAGGTTATGGACCTGACATCGCGCTACAGCGCCATGGTTCAGGCAGCCCGATACGGGGGGGTGATACGCCCCGATCTGACTGCCGGATATGGCATGATGTGGGCGGTGCGCTTTGGACCGTTTACGACTATACAGGACGCGGATTCAGCGCTGAGACGGGCACTGGCCGCCGGACTGACTGGCTCTCATATCGTCGTCGAATAGGAAAACATGTTGCAGACCCGACGGTTCTTACTCACAGGGGGCGCGGCCCTTTTTTGTGGCGGTGTTTCGAGCAGCCTTGTGGCGGATGCCTGGGGCAAAACGCGTGGCCGTGCGGCAACTGCCGCAAAACAGGCCCCAGCCGATGCGCCGCCGCCCGCCCCGGCCACAACGCCCGTTGGCCCGGTCGAGACCTCCGCGCGCTGGGCCTGCATTCTTGATTACAGCAGTGGAGCCCCCCTGCTGGAAAAAAATGCCGACGAGCGTATGCCCCCCTCATCACTAACCAAGATGATGACAGCTTATGTCACGTTTGGCATGCTGCGTACGGGGCGCCTGAAACTTGATCAGACCCTGCCTGTGAGTGAGCGCGCATGGCGTATGCAGGGCTCCAGAATGTTCCTGCCGCTGGGCCAGAGCGTGCCCGTGCAGGACCTTATTCAGGGCATGGTCATTCAATCCGGTAACGATGCGTGCATTGTTCTGGCGGAGGGGATCGCCAGTTCGGAGGAGCAGTTCGTCGCGCTGATGAACGAGACCGCCGCGCGTCTGGGGCTCAGCAATTCCCATTTCATGAATGCGACCGGCTGGCCCGCGGAGGGGCATTACATGTCCGCGCGGGACGTGGCGTATCTCGCGCTGCGTCTGATTCATGATTTCCCAGAATATTACCACTTCTTTTCCGAAAAAGAGTTTTTCTACAACAATATCCGTCAGGAAAACCGCAACAGTCTGGTGGTGAAAGGTTTGGCCGACGGGCTGAAGACCGGCCACACGGATGCAGGTGGTTTCGGGCTGTGCGCCTCGTCCGAGCGTGAGGGCAGGCGGGTTATCATGGCCATTAACGGGCTTACATCCTCCGGCGAGCGTGGCGTGAGGGTGAACGGCTCATGGGCTGGGCTTTCGCCAATTTTGAAACCGCTTGGGTTGTCCATAAAGGCGATATCGTAGAGCAGGCCCCGGTATGGATGGGGGCCGAGCGCACAGTGGCTCTGGTCGCGGCACAGGATCTGAAACTACTTCTGCCCCATGGCTGGCGCAATGGCACCCAGCTTGCGCTGGACTATAACAGCCCGCTGGTGGCCCCCGTTACGCAGGGGCAGGTTGTGGGCCGCATTACCGTTTCTCTACCGGGCGGCAAGCAGGCGCAGGTGCCGGTTGAAGCCGCAAGCTCCGTGCCTGCTCTTGGCCTTGTCGGGCGGGCCGCGCGCAGGCTGCATCTGTAACGGGTATGTACAAGGGTGTGTTTATAACGCTTGAGGGCGGTGAAGGCGCAGGCAAGTCCACCCAGTTACGGCTGGTGGGCGAAGCCCTGCGTGAACGCGGGCATGACGTGCTGATTACGCGCGAGCCGGGAGGTTCTCCCGGCGCGGAAGACCTGCGCCAGCTCCTGCTGTTCGGCAATAACCCGCTTTCTCTGCGGGCCGAAATTCTGGCGCATTTCGCCGCACGTTACGACCATGTGGATCGTGTGATCCTGCTGCGCTCGAAGCAGGGCAGATTGTCCTGTGTGATAGGTTTACCGATTCCACACTGGCCTATCAGGGCTATGGCCGTGCGGCGGGGCAGGCGGGTATTCTGGCCCTGATCCGTAACCTGACCGCTATGCTGGCCCTCCGGCCGGACAGGACTTTCCTGCTCGAAGTGCCGCGCGCCATTGCGCGCCAGCGGCTTGCCGCCCGTGCGGGACGCCCGGACCGATACGAGCAGGCGGATGAAGACTTTCATGCGCGTGTAGCGGAGGGTTTTGAGGCCATGGCCCTCCATGAGCCTGAACGGGTCAGGCGTGTGAACACCGCGCAGGAAGAGGCCGGGCAGATCAGCCACCGGATTGTGGAGGATATTCTGGCTCTGGTCTGTCAGGCGTGAGGCCGGGCATGGGGGAGACAGGCACTACCATTACAGGCCCACGCCTTGCCTCACTGGCATTGCAGGGGCATGAGGCCGGGCTTGACGTATTCCGTCAGGCGCTGGAGCGGGGCTGTATGCCCCATGCGTGGCTGATTACCGGCCCGCCCGGTATTGGCAAGGCCACGTTTGCCTTTGCGCTGGGGCGTCTGCTGCTGGGAGCCACGCAGGCGGACAGCCCGGCAGGCCGGCGCGTTTCTGCTGCCACCCATGCCGACCTATTGGTGGTTGAGCGCGGTTTTGATGAAAAGCGCCAGCGCTATCGCTCCGAGATCGTTGCGGACGATGTGCGGCCCATCAATGCGTTTTTGCGCCGTACCGCCGCGGAAGGTGGTTGGCGCGTTGTTATTGTCGATGGCGCAGAATGGATGAACCGCAGTGCGGCCAATGCGCTACTGAAAATACTCGAAGAGCCTCCGCCTGCAACCATCCTGCTTCTGACAAGCTCAGCCCCCGGACGTCTGTTGCCGACTATTCGCAGCCGGTGCCGCAGGCTTGCGCTCGGAGGGCTTGATGCCCGCACCATGGGGGCGGTACTGCGCACTATAGCGCCTGAGGCCGATCCGGCTGAGCTGGAGCGCGTGACTGCACTGGCCCACGGGGCCCCGGCCGCGCACTTGCCCTGCTGGCCGATACGCAGGGTGAAATCGCCCGTTGTGTCGAGCGCGTGTGTGCAGGTTTCAGTGCATTGGAAGGTTATGAAGTCGCGGAAATGGTTCTGCGCAAGGAATATGGTTTCGATCTGTTTTTCAGCCTGTTATCAGATCGGCTTCAGGCGGTGGCCAGACAGGCCGCGCTGAGTGGAAGCGCTCATGGTCTTGCCTGTGCGCGTGCATGGGAGACCCTTGTACGCCTATATGGTGAAACAGAGCGTTTCAACCTGGATAAACAGGAAGCCCTACTCGAAGCCATGACGATTGCGAGCCAAGCATGACCCGTCGTTTTTACGTTACTACTCCCATCTATTATGTAAACGGTGCGCCGCATATCGGGCACGCCTATACATCTATCGCGGCGGATGTCATGGCGCGGTTCCACCGTCTGGCCGGTCATGATGTGTTTTTTCTGACCGGCACCGACGAGCATGGTCAGAAGGTGGAGCAGGCAGCACAGGCCGCCGGTGTTGAGCCGCAGGCCTTTGTTGACCGTATTGCTGCTGATTTCCGCGATATGGCTGATTCCATGGCCATTTCGTATGACGATTTTATCCGCACGACCGAGCCGCGCCACGTGACCGGAGCGCAGGCCCTGTGGGAACGTGTTGCGCAGAACGATGCCATTTATCTTGGCGCGTATGAAGGTTGGTACGCCCTGCGGGATGAATGTTTCTACGGTGAGGACGAACTGACCACCGGGCCAGATGGTCAGAAGCTGGCACCCACGGGTGCTCCGGTGGAGTGGGTCAAGGAGCCCTCTTACTTCTTCCGTCTTTCCGCGTTTCAGGACCGGCTGCTGGAACTATATGAGCAGTGCCCGGAATTTCTGGGGCCACATGGTGCACGCAACGAGATTATCAGCTTTGTCCGTCAGGGGCTGCGTGACCTGTCAATCAGCCGCACGAGCTTTAAATGGGGTATTCCCGTGCCGGGGGATGAGGCCCATGTCATGTATGTGTGGTTTGATGCGCTGGCCAATTACCTGAGCGCGCTGGGCTTTCCTGACATGGATGGTGCACGGGCGGCCTACTGGCCAGCGGACCTGCATCTTGTCGGCAAGGACATTGCACGCTTTCACGCTGTTTACTGGCCTGCGTTCCTTATGGCCGCGGGCATTGATGTGCCCAGCCGGATTTTCGCCAATGGCTGGTGGACGGTCGAAGGCCAGAAAATGAGCAAGTCGATCGGCAATGTTATTGACCCGCGCGATCTCGTGCGTGAGTTCGGCCTTGATGCGGTGCGTTTCTTCCTTTTGCGTGAAGTGCCGTTTGGCGGGGATAGCGATCTGTCGCGCAAGGCGCTGATTACGCGCAATAATGTCGAGCTGGCCAATGATCTGGGCAACCTTGCCCAGCGCACGCTCTCACTGGTTGCGAAAAACTGCGAGGCGATGATCCTGCGCGGGGTGAGCCAACGGTTGAGGATAAGCAGCTTCTCGCACAGGTGGCGGTGCTGCCCCAGCTTATGGCCACGCAACTGGAACGCAGTGCCCTGACGGATGCGCTGGAGGATGTCTGGAAGGTTATCCGCGCCTGCAATGCGTATATCGACCATCAGGCACCCTGGGCGTTGCGCAAGACTGACACGGTGCGCATGGCCAGCGTCCTGCGGGTTCTGCTGGATGCGCTGCGGGGTATTGCCACGGTTCTTCAGCCTTTCATGCCTCAGACCATGGAGCGTATGCTCGACCAGCTTGCTGTGCAGCCCGACGAGCGTAGCCTTGCCGCACTTGAGGTGCCTCTGCCTGCAGGGCGCGCGCTTCCTGCACCACAGGGACTGTTCCCCCGCTATGTCGAGCCGGAAGCAGCGCCATGAGTAGCGCCGCAAATGGAGTGGGTCAGGGCTGTTTGATCGATACCCACTGCCATCTCGATCATTTTTCCGATGAGGAACTGCCCCTCCTGCTGGATGAGGCCCGGCAGACAGGGCTTGCCGGTCTGGTTACGATCGGCACGCGCCTGTCACGCGCAGGCGAACAGCTTGCGCTGGCAGGCCATGATAAACCGGACCTGCGTGTCTGGTGCACGATTGGCACCCATCCTGACCATGTGGATGAAGAACATCTGCCCCCGGCTGAGCAGATTGCCGCCATGGCCGACAGGCCAGAGGTAATAGGCATTGGTGAAACCGGACTGGACTATTTCCATGGCGAGGACGCCATACGTCCGTTGCAGCAGGAGAGTTTTCGCCGTCATATCGCAGCAGCACGTCTGCTGGATGTGCCGGTGATCATCCATGCCCGTCAGGCGGATGACGATGTGGCGGCAGTGCTGGAAGATGAATACGCCAAAGGTGCGTTCCCTATTCTTCTGCACTGCTTTGCATCCGGGCCGGAACTGGCGCAGCGGGTGCTGGCTCTTGGCGGTTATGTCAGCTTTTCGGGTATAGCAACCTTTCCCAAATGCGATGAAATTCGTGCAGTGGCCCAGAGCGTGCCGGATGAGCGAATTGTCGTGGAAACGGATGCCCCTTATCTGGCACCGGTGCCAAGGCGCGGCAAACGCAACCAGCCCGCATGGGTGGCCTATACGGCCGAGCGTCTGGCGCAAGAGCGGGGCATGGATAAAAGCGCGTTTGCAGATCTGACAACGGCCAATTTCTTTCGCCTGTTCCGTAAGGCAGTCTAGGGAGCGGGTTTATGAAAGTGGTTGTTCTGGGCTGCGGCGGCTCTGCTGGTGTACCCATGGTCGGTGGTGAAGACGGCGGGGGGGACTGGGGCGACTGCGACCCTAGCGAACCCCGCAACAGGCGTACCCGTTCCTCTATCCTCTTGCAGATGGATAATGGCGAGGCTGTGCTGATCGATACCGGGCCAGACCTGCGTGCGCAGCTTCTGGCGCAGCGTATCAGCCGCTTTCAGTCTATTATCTATACGCATGGCCATTCCGACCATGTCGATGGTATTAACGAGGTGCGTGCCGTCAACCGGGTGATAGGCCAGCCTATTAAGGCCTATGGCACGGCCGAAGTGCTGGCCGAAATTGAACAGCGCTTCAGTTTTGTGTTCAAGCCATGGAAGCCGCCGGGTTTTTTCCGGGCGGTGCTGGAGGCTCACCCTTTCGAAATCGGCAAGGAAACCGCGATAGGCAGTTATGCCTTCACGTTTATCGAGCAGCAGCACGGTTATGCTGGTTCTAGCGGCGTGCGATGCGGGAATTTTGCCTACAGCACGGATGTTGTGGAGCTTTCAGAGCAGAGCCTGAATGTGCTGGAAGGTGTGGATACCTGGATAGTGGACTGTTTTCAGCTCACACCCCATGTGGCTCATGCCTGGCTTGACCGGGTGATGGAATGGCGTGAGCGGATAAAGCCCCGGCGCACGATCCTGACCCATATGGGGGTTGCCATGGACTGGGCATCACTCTGTGCAATTCTGCCCGATGGAGTGGAGCCTGCATATGACGGCCTGAGCATCGACCTGCCAGACCCACCACGGGCGAACAATCAGCAAGTAGCGTAAAAAGGCCATGAAGCGGGGCGGTGATGCCGCCCCGCATTCAGGCTAGCGGCTCATCAGAACGGTCAGGTCCGCGTGTTCGAGAACATGGCGGGTAACACCACCCAGAATAAGCTGGCGCAGGCGTGAGTGAGAATACGCCCCCATGGCCAGCAGGTCGGCGCCGAAATCCGTGCAGGCGGCCATAAGTCCTTTACCGACATCGCGATCCACCGGAGGGAACTCCACCGCATCGGCCTCAATGCCGTGCAGGGCCAGATAGTCCAGCACGTCCTGTGCGCTGGGGCCACGGCGCTGGTAGTCCTCGCAGTGCAGAACGCGCACGGCCTCGGCCTCGGCGGCCCATGCTAGTGCGCCATGCAGCGCGGCGGAGGATTCCGCCGTGCCGTTCCAGCCGATGCACACGCGCTTGATCAGCCCCACGGGGGGCGTGCGTGGTGCCATGACTACGGGGCGGCCACTATCGAACAGCACGGCATGCAATGTTTCGGAAGAGGAAACCTCGCGGCCTGAATCCGGGTGCGGCACCAGCGTAAAATCGGACAGACGGGCATGGGAGGGAATGATCTCGCTTTCAACGCCGCGTAGAACGGTAAAGCTGACACTGGGGAAAGGCAGGCCGTTGGCGGAATGACGCGAAACCAGCGGCACATCAGGGTTAGCTGCGGCAAAGCGCTCGAAAAGCGTGTGCACATCATGGGCATGGCGCGAGCTTTCGTGCTCCGCCGAGCGCATGAGTTCTTCCACCATCGCCCCGGACAGGCCTTCGCCCGCAAGGGGGGCAATGTCCCGTCCGTCGGTTCTGACGTGTAATATGGCCAGATGCGCGCCGAAACGCCGTGCGAAATTATAGCCTCGTGTCAGGGCCGCCTCTCCATTGGAGACGCTGGGCATGGGCAGCAGGATTTTTCGCACTTCTTTCATGGGGCTTCCTTCCTTCGGGCCGTGTTTACATCTTATTACGCCAGACCATCATCGACGTTGCGCTGGATCAATGTCCAGCCGGGTTCTCTTCCGGCTGGCAGAGTGGGGGCTGATCGGGCAGGGCTGTGGCTCAGGGATAAAGGCGTGTGACCTGCCAGCCTGCATCTGCCCGCTCCCAGATTGCGCGGTCATGCAGCCTGAATGGGCGTTCCTGCCAGAATTCGAAATGTTCGGGGCTAACGCGGTAGCCGGACCAGTTGGCGGGGCGCGGAATGGCTCCTTCACCATAGAGGGCCTCTGCATTGTGCAGGCGCTCTTCAAACACCGTGCGGGAAGCCAGCGGGCGGGACTGGTCAGAGGCAATGGCTCCCAGACGCGAGACCCGGCTACGACTCGCAAAATAGGCGTCCGCCTCGGCAGGGCTCACAGGGCTGACCGGGCCTTCGATTCGGATTTGCCGGCGCAGGCCTTTCCAGTGGAACAGCAGCGCCACATGCGGATTGGCCGCTAGTTCATTACCCTTGCGGCTATCAAGGTTGGTGTAGAAAACAAAGCCACGCCGGTCCGCACCTTTGAGCAGGACTATACGGGCGGAGGGGCGGCCATCTGGTGTTGCTGTGGCCAGCACCATGGCGTTCGGGTCGTTTATTTCGGTTTTTTCCGCCTCGGCCATCCAGCTTTCAAAGAGTGTGAAAGGGTCCGCTTGCAGGTCGATCAGCGGCAGGTCATCGCGTGGGGGAGCGGAAAGAGGCGAGGGGGTATCCGTCATGGCGTTTACTCGTATGCTGCGGTTTCTACTTCACTCATACTCCCGTGAAGGGCTGCTTTGAAGTATGGGAGTAGCGTTCGGGCTTGTTTCACCGCTCCGGGTGTGCGACCAACCACGGCGCAACACCCCACTGGTTTTCACTCGCATAGGCTGAGGTTATCGCATGTCTTCTTCCCACACTGTACCGGCCGCGCAGGGCACTCTGATGAAGGGCAAGAGAGGCCTGGTGATGGGAGTTGCCAATGACAAGTCCATTGCCTGGGCTATTGCATCCGCCGTTGCGGCGCAGGGTGGCGAACTGGCCTTTACTTATCAGGGCGATGCACTGGGCAAGCGCGTGCAGCCGCTGGCGGAAAGTATTGGCGCAAAGCTGGTGCTGCCGTGCGATGTAACCGACGATGCTGCTATCGATGCCACTTTCGACATTCTGGAAAAAGAATGGGGTGAGTTGGATTTCGTGGTGCATGCCATTGGCTGGGCGGACAAGCAGTATCTGCGTGGCCGGTATGTTGATACCCCGCGTGAAGCGTTTCTGACCGCCATGGATATTTCGTGCTTCTCTTTCACGGCGGTGGCGCAGCGCGCAGCGCGGCTGATGAAAAAAGGCGGCTCGCTGCTGACGCTGAGCTACCTTGGGGCCGAGCGCGTTATGCCGCATTACAATGTTATGGGCGTGGCCAAGGCAGCGCTTGAGGCCTCCGTGCGTTATATGGCGGCTGATCTGGGGCGTGACGCCATTCGCGTCAATGCGATTTCCGCCGGACCGATCAAGACGCTGGCCGCCAGCGGTATTGGCGATTTCCGCTATATCCTCAAATGGAACCAGTACAACGCCCCGCTTGAGCGGAACGTGACGCTGGAGGAAGTAGGCGGGGCAGGGCTTTATATGCTCTCCGACCTGTCATCGGGCGTGACGGGCGAGGTGCACCATGTCGATTGCGGGTACCATATGGTGGGCATGAAAAACCCTTCCGCTCCTGATCTTTCTGTTGCCTCTGACTGAGGTTTAGCCGTGTCCTATAATACGTTCGGTCATCTGTTCCGTGTCACCACCTGGGGCGAAAGCCACGGGCCTGCCATCGGGTGTGTCATTGACGGCTGTCCGCCGCGTATTCCCATGAGCGAGGCGGATATCCAGCCGTTTCTGGACCGCCGCAAGCCTGGCCAGTCGGCGTTTACCACGCAGCGGCGCGAGGCGGATGAGGTGCGTATTCTCTCGGGTGTCTTTGAAGGACAAACGACAGGCACGCCCATTTCTCTTATGATCGAAAACACCGATCAGCGTTCACGTGATTATGGAGACATCGCCCAGAGCTACCGGCCCGGCCATGCGGATCTGACCTATGATCTGAAATACGGTATCCGTGATTACAGGGGTGGTGGCCGTTCCTCCGCGCGTGAGACGGCCTGCCGTGTCGCGGCTGGGGCTGTAGCGCGTAAGGTACTGGGCGAAGGCATAAAAATTCGTGGCGCACTCGTGCAGCTAGGCCCGCACGACATCGACCGCACCCGCTGGGACTGGGCTGAAGTCGAACGCAATCCGTTCTTCTCGCCTGATGAGGGGGTTGTGGCTGCGTGGGAAGCGTATCTGCATGATATCCGCAAAGCGGGTTCCTCTATCGGTGCGGTGATCGAGGTTGTGGCTGAAGGCGTGCCAGCGGGCTTGGGTGCGCCCATTTACGGCAAGCTGGATGCAGATATCGCTGCGGCGTTTATGAGCATCAATGCCGTCAAAGGTGTGGAAATTGGCGATGGTTTTGCCGCCGCATCCCTGACTGGCCCAGAAAATGCCGATGCCCTGTATAGCAAGGATGGCCAGCTTACTTTTGGGGCCAATCATGCGGGTGGTATTCTGGGCGGGATTTCCAGCGGGCAGCCAGTGGTAGCGCGTTTTGCCGTTAAGCCCACAAGCTCGATGCTGACCCCTGTGGATTCCATTACCCGCTCAGGGCAGCAAACGCAGGTGGTGACAAAAGGGCGGCATGATCCGTGCGTGGGGATCAGGGCTGTGCCGGTGGGTGAGGCCATGATGGCCTGCGTACTGGCAGACCATCTGTTGCGGCATCGGGGGCAGACGGGAGGCTGAAATTAGCCTTCCAGCTCGGCGCGAAGGGTAATTTCGGCGCGGAACAGCTTGGAAACGGGGCAGCCCGCCTTGGCTTTTTCGGCCAGAGCCAGAAACTGCTCGGCAGAGGTTCCCGGCACGTTAGCCTTTAGGGTCAGGTCAATCTGGGTAATGCCGAACCCACCATCCGTCTTGTTGAGGTGAACAGCAGCTTCTGTCTGGATAGACTGGGCTGTTAGCCCGGCTTCTCCCAGAATGAGCGAAAGCGCCATGGAAAAACAGGCGGCATGGGCGGCCCCCAGCAGCTCTTCCGGGTTGCTGCCTGCCTTGCCTTCAAAGCGGGTGGCAAAGCCATAGGGCACAGCCTGCAACGCACCGCTTTCAGTGCTGATCGTGCCGTGGCCTTCGCGGATGGAGCCTTTCCAGTGTGCGCTGCCATGCTTGGTAATTGTCATACTGCGCTTTCCATTTTCTCATATGTGCCAGCAACCGGCCCGCTTGCGCAGAACCATGGTGGGTCCTGCGCTACAGCCCGGTCAGATCGTAGAATAACGCGCGCGTAGGGGCAGGGTTTTCAACAAACGCTGTAATCTCGCTAAGGTGAGCAGGCGCGCGATGGATATAAGCCTATACTGCGCGCAGTAATGCAGCTAGCAATTAGGCCGCCGGTTACCTGTGGCTGCAAGAGCAGGAACCCGTGGCGAAAAATAAAAGCCGCCAGTCCGCTGAATGTTGTCCTTGCGGGGCTGAGTGGCAATGCGGAGACCATGATGAGTTCCAACTCGACCGATATTGCCTCTTCTGTTGATGTTGTCCTGATTGGCGGTGGCGTCATGAGCGCCACACTCGGGACTTTGCTCCGTCAGCTTCAGCCTGACTGGAAAATCAGCATTTACGAGCGGCTCGATACTGTTGCGGAAGAAAGTTCAAACGCCTGGAACAACGCAGGCACAGGACATTCAGCCTGTGCGAGCTCAACTACACACCGCAGGGTGCTGACGGAAAGGTCGATATTTCCAAGGCAGTTGCGGTAAACGAGCAGTTTCAGGTTTCGCGGCAGTTCTGGGCTTATCTGGTCGAAAATGGCGTTATTCCTGCTGCGGGCGATTTTCTGACTGCTGTTCCTCATATGAGCTTTGTCTGGGGGGCCGATAACGTGGCCTTCCTGCGTAAGCGGCATGAGGCGCTGTCCGCTCACCCGCTATTTGCCGGTATGGATTATTCGGAAGACCGTCAGCAGATTGCCCAGTGGGCACCGCTGATCATGCAGAACAGGCCCAAAGGTGAGCCTATTGCCGTCACCCGCAGCCTGATGGGCACGGATGTCAATTTTGGCGCGCTGACACGCCTGCTGTTCAGCTATCTGTCCGGCACAAAGGGCTGCGTGCTGCATACCCGGCACGATGTGCAGGATATCCGCCGCGATGAAGATGGCCAGTGGCGGCTGAAAGTGCGTGACCTGCGTGAAAATACCGATCGTATCGTGCGCTCGCGCTTTGTCTTTATCGGTGGTGGTGGTGCGGCTCTGACCCTGCTGCAGAAAACCGGCATTCCGCAGGCGCAGGGTGTTGGTGGCTTCCCAGTCAGCGGGCAGTTCCTGCGCTGCACCAACAAGGCGCTGATCGCCCGGCATCGCGCCAAGGTTTATGGCAAAGCTTCGGTTGGTGCGCCGCCCATGTCCGTGCCGCATCTTGATACCCGCATGATTGATGGTAAGCCTGCGCTGCTGTTCGGGCCGTATGCTGGGTTCTCTACCCGCTTTCTCAAGCAGGGTTCGCTGATGGATCTGCCGCTTTCCGTGCGGCCGGGTAATATCGGGCCAATGTTGGCCGTTGCGCGTGATAATTGGCCCCTGACCAAATATCTGATCCAGCAGGTTATGCAGTCGCAGGAAGACCGGATTGCGGCCCTGCGCGACTTTATTCCCGATGCCAAGGCAGAGGATTGGGAGCTGGTGGTGGCTGGCCAGCGTGTGCAGATTATCAAGCAGGACCCGAAGAAAGGTGGTGTGCTTCAGTTCGGCACGGAAGTGATCGCCAGTGATGACGGTTCGGTGGCGGCCCTTCTTGGTGCTTCGCCCGGCGCTTCCACGGCGGCTCCGATCATGCTCAACGTTCTGCAGAAATGCTTTGCTGCCAAAATGCCCGAATGGACCGACAGGCTTAAGGCCATGGTGCCCTCGTTCGGGCAGAAGCTGGCGAATAATCCGGCCCTGTGCCAGCAGCAGTTCGACCGTACAACGAAAATTCTGGGGCTCACACTCTAGCAGCGTATAGTAGGCCGGGTTCCTGTAATGGACCCGGCTTTCGCACCTTTTTCAGCCTGTGCCGGTGCGCTTTATTGCGGGCCGGGCAGGGTGTTCACATAAGAGTGTTCAGGTCAGATCCGAAATGCTCATATCGGCCGTTGCCACCATGGTGTGCGGGAGAAATCCGTTTGAGGGATGAAATCTTCGGGGGCGCCGGAAAAACAGACGGTATTAGTCGGCGTTTCCTGCAAGGAAAGTTCCGTGCAGTGCAGTACACCTCCCTCGTGCTTCAGGAATGCATTGATTTTGGCCATGAGCAGGCAGGCCATAAGCTCGGTTGTAGGGTCGCCCGGAGTTACGACAATCCGACGCGCGCGTGCGGGCTCGTGCACTAGAAACCAGTCCAGCAAAGGATCATCCTGCGCCAGTTGCAGGGCATGATCGAGCTTTTCATCCACAAAGCGGTGCCATGTGCCTTTGGCCTGCTGGAATGAAATGGCCATGTTGCCCAAGCCATCAAGGCGGGCAGGGGTTGTGGCGTTCAACCGCACGGTCACGAGTTCATTATGCCCATGGGGCAGGGCACAGCTTTCCGATGCGCCGTGGATCAGTCGGTGGCCCATGGAAAAGCGGCGGGTAAAAACAAGTTCAGGCATGTTCGGCTTTCCTGGCCTGATAGGCTTCCCATCCGGTTTGCCGTAGGTGGCAGGCGGGGCAGGTGCCACAGCCATAGCCCCATGGGTGCAGTGTTTCGCGCTGCCCGGTATAGCAGGTATGGCTTTCCCGGTTGATCAGGGAAACAAGGTCTTGCCCGCCGAGTTCTTCCGCTAGCATCCATGTTTCCGCCTTGCTCAGCCACATGAGCGGGGTATGGATAACGTAACGCCGCTCCATGCCTAGGTTGAGTGAGACCTGAAGCGATTTGATTGTGTCATCGCGGCAGTCAGGATAGCCGGAATAATCGGTTTCGCACACGCCGGTAATAATGTGCCGGATTGTGCGCCGTGCGGCCAGTGCTGCGGCAAAGGTCAGAAATAGCAAGTTGCGGCCGGGCACAAAGGTGTTGGGTAACCCACTTTCGGTTATGGTGATTTCCGCTTCGCGGGTCAGTGCTGTTTCCGAGACCATGTGCAGGGCGTCGAGTGGCAGAGTATGGTCGGGCCCAAGGCGCTCGCGCCAGAGCGGGTTGCTGGCTGCCATGCCTTCACGCAGGGCCGCACGGCATTCCAGTTCCACCGCGTGGCGCTGTCCATAATGGAAGCCCAGTGTTTCAACGCGATTGAAACGCGCCAATGCCCATGCCAGACAGGTGGCTGAATCCTGCCCGCCGGAAAACAGCACAATGGCAGCCTCGTGTTGATCTCTTTCAGCAAGCGGCATGGCTAGGGAATTCCGGTTAGTTTGTGGGTCTGCAGGGACAGCCCCCATTGTGGGTGCGCCAGACAATACCGGATGGCAGCCTGAAGGTTCTCGGCCTGATGCGCACCATCCATAGGTTGTAGCCAGAACAGGCGGAAATCAAGCTGAGCAAGATCTGCCGGGTCCAGTCCCTGCTGTGGGTAGACCAGCTTGAGTTCCGTCCCCTGTGTCTGGAGCAAAGGCGTGCCAGCCTTGGGGCTGATGCACAGCCAGTCTATGCCTTCAGGCGCGTGGAGGGTGCCATTGCTTTCAACAGCAATGTCAAAATCCAGCGCGTGCATGGCGGCAATGAGTGGAGAATCAAGCTGGAGCAGGGGTTCTCCCCCTGTAAAAACCACCAGTTTACGGCCACCGCCTCCGGCGTTGGTGGGCCAGAAGCTGTCGATTGTGCCAGCCAGTGCGGCGGCGGTTTCAAACCGGCCGCCATTATCCCCATCCGTGCCGACAAAATCGGTATCGCAAAAGCGACACTGGGCACTTTCGCGGTCCTGCTCCCGGCCCGACCACAGATTGCAGCCGGTAAAGCGGCAGAACACGGCAACGCGTCCTGCCTGTCCTCCTTCACCCTGCAGGGTGAGGAAAATCTCCTTGACGGTATAGCTCATCCTGTCCGGGGCGGGTTACAGGCCGATACCGGTGGTGTGCATGCCCAGATTCTGCATCAGAACGCGGTCGCGCTGGGCCTGCGGGTTAGGGGTGGTCAGCAGGCGTTCACCATAGAAAATGGAGTTCGCACCGGCCAGAAAGCACAGGGTCTGTGTTTCGTCCGTCATGTTTTCGCGCCCGGCGGCAAGCCGCACGCGGCTTTTTGGCATGGTGATACGCGCAGCGGCGATCATGCGTACGAAATCAAGCGGGCTGACTTCATCCGCCTTGGCCAGAGGCGTGCCTTCAACACGGACAAGCAGGTTGATGGGAACGCTTTCGGGGTGGGTCGGCAGGTTGGCAAGCGAGGCGATCAGCCCCGCACGGTCGCTCTCACCTTCGCCCATGCCAACAATGCCGCCACAGCAGACATTGATACCGGCATCGCGCACGCTGGAAAGCGTATCGAGCCGATCCTGATAGGTGCGGGTGGAAATGATCTCGCCGTAATATTCAGGAGAGGTATCAAGGTTATGGTTGTAGTAATCCAGCCCGGCATCCTTCAGGCGCAGGGCCTGCGTGTCGTCCAGCATGCCAAGGGTTACACAGGTTTCCAGCCCGAGTTCCTTTACGCCTTCGATCATGGCGCACACGGTCTCAAGATCGCGCTCCTTGGGCGAGCGCCATGCAGCCCCCATGCAGAACCGTCCAGCCCCGGCGGCTTTGGCCTTGCGGGCCTCATCCAGAACCTTTTCGACAGCCATCAGCTTTTCAGCTTTTACACTGTCTTCATGCAGAGCGCTCTGAGGGCAGTAAGCGCAGTCTTCGGGGCATCCACCGGTCTTGATCGACAGCAGCGTGGAAATCTGAATTTCTGTCGGGTCGAACGTCGCGCGGTGGACTGTCTGCGCGCGGAACATCAGTTCAGGAAAGGGCAGGTTCAATAGGGCCTGGATTTCCGACACACTCCAGTCGTGGCGCGTGGGCGCGGGAGCAGGGGAGTGAGAAAGGGGGGATGAACCATCAGCCATAACAGCAAACCGAACCAGAATATGAAGAAAGGAGCGTGAATATAGCTCGGCTGTGTGGGCAGCACCAGCATGTAATGCCCAAATGGGGTATTGCCGGGTCTGGAATGGCGTTGAGCATGGTGTTGCGGGCACACCCGCGCCGGTCATCCTGTTTAGCAGGAACGCGGCCAATTAGCGCATAAGATATATTATGCCAACAAAATTAGGGGCGCTAAATGGTTTGGTAAACAACATTCATCTGTCGTTAATTGTAGGGCGCAAGCCAGCATTGATGGTGAAAATAAGAGTTGTTGGGATATGAATGTGTCTGTATGAAGAGTTTAATTATTTTCATTCAATCGTTCGGAAGCGGTGTATAAGGCGTGGCCACGGTTTTTGAAAGAGACGATCAGGTGCTCGAACTTGAGGCATCGCGGGATAATCCCGTAGCGTTGCTGCGTGCAGCGCAGGCCCAGTTTGGCGAGAAACTGGCGGTTTTATCTTCTTTTGGTGCGGAATCTGCTCTGCTTTTGGCTATGGTGGCCGAGGCCGATCCTGCTATGCGTGTGCTGTTCCTTAATACTGGCCGCCATTTCCCGGAAACCATAGCGTACCGGCGTGATTTGGCTGCGTTTCTTGGTCTGACCAATGTTGTCGATATTGATCCAGATCCCGCGCGCGTAGCCCAGAACGACCCCACAGGCGAACTCTGGGCGTTCGATCCCGATGCGTGCTGTGCCTTACGCAAGGTGGAGCCCCTGCGTCTGGCTTCTCTGGGGTATGAGGCCATGGTGACGGGCCGCAAGCGCGGTCAGGCCTCTACCCGTTCGCAGATGGACGTTGTGGAACGGCGCGAGGATGGTCAGATCAGAATCAACCGCTGGCCTACTGGAGCGCTGATGAAATTCAGGCCGAAATGGCACGGCGCGGCCTGCCCCCTCACCCACTGGTGAGTGAAGGGTATCCGTCAATCGGATGCGAGCCCTGCACCGCACCTGTAGGTGGCGGGGAGGATGCCCGGGGTGGTCGCTGGGCGGGACTGAACAAAACCGAGTGTGGTATTCATGTCAGTTAGTCTTCTGACGGTCTGAATATCTGGGTGCCCAGTGCACGTTTTCATTCTTCATGCAGCCCGAGAACGGGGTTACGGATACTATGGATCATCTTGATCAATTGGAAGCTCAGAGCGTTTTCATTCTGAGGGAAGCCTATCGCAAGCTCAAGCCTCTGGCCATGCTGTGGTCTTTGGGTAAGGATTCGAACGTCATGGTCTGGCTGGCCAAGAAGGCGTTCATGGGGCGTGTGCCGTTCCCCGTCATGCACGTGGATACGGGTAAGAAATTCCCCGAAATGTACCAGTTCCGGATGAGTACACCAAAAAATGGGAACTGGACCTGCTGCTGGGTGACTGCCCGCCGGTTGAAGAGATGGACCCCTCCCTGCCGCCGGCCGCGCGTTCCGCTGCCCGTAAAACCGCGGGTCTGGCTACCATGATCGAAAAGCACAAGCTGCAGGGCGTAATCGCGGGTATCCGTCGTGATGAGCAGGGCACTCGTGCGAAAGAACGCGTGTTCAGCCCGCGTGGCGCGAGCCATAAATGGGATATCCGTAACCAGCCGCCCGAGTTCTGGGACCAGTATGCCACCCCGCACGAGGAAGGCATGCATATCCGTGTCCATCCCCTGCTGTCCTGGCGCGAAATCGATATCTGGCGCTACATCGAGCGTGAAGGCATTCCGCTGGTTGACCTGTATTTCGCCAAAGACGGCAAGCGTTATCGCTCGCTGGGTGATTCCGATATTACATCTCCGGTTGAGAGTAACGCCTCCACCGTGGCGGAAGTGATCGAGGAACTGGAAACGACCAAAACATCCGAACGTGCGGGCCGCGCCATGGATCATGAGTCCGAGGATGCCTTCGAACGCCTGCGAGTGGCGGGCTATCTCTGATTACGTGCCGACCGGGATTGAAGCGAACATGACCAAGAACACCACCACCAGCCTGGATGCGGCAACGCCTATCGTTATTGTCGGGCATGTCGATCATGGCAAATCCACCCTGATCGGGCGCCTGCTGCATGACACGGATAACCTGCAGGACGGCAAGGTCGCGCAGATTATTGAATCGTCCAAAAAGCGTGGCCTCAAGATTGAGTGGAGCTTTCTGCTCGACTCCCTTCAGATCGAACGTGATCAGGCGTAACCGTTGATTCCACACGTATCCCCTTTAACCTGAAGGGCCGTGAATACGTTATTGTGGATGCGCCGGGACATCGCCAGTTTCTGCGCAACATGATCACAGGTGCTGCCGATGCCGAAGCCGCCGTGCTGGTGGTGGATGCCTCGGAAGGTGCGCGTGAGCAGACACGCCGCCACGCCATGCTGCTGCATCTGATTGGTATCCGCCATATCATCGTGCTGCTCAACAAGGTTGATCTGCTCGACTTTGATCAGGCCAAGATTGAAGCCGTGCAGACCGATGTAACGGATCTGCTGACCCGGCTGGATCTCAAAGCCGCCCTGTTCGTGCCGGCTTCCGCGCGTGATGGCGATAATATCGCCGCCCGCTCCGACAACATGCCTTGGTATACCGGCCCGACGCTGACCGAAGCGCTGGTGGCGGTGCCCACGCCTGCTTCCCGTGCTGAACTGGCTCTGCGCCTGCCTGTGCAGGATGTGTACCGTTTTGGCGACAAGCGCTACGTTGCGGGCCGTATCGAACGCGGCCGCGTGCGTGTTGGCGATACGGTGGTGATCGGCACACAGAAAACCCCTGCCCGCATTGCTTCTATCGAAGGCTGGCACACGGCTCCGCAGGTTTCGGCCTATGCAGGGCAGTCGGTTGCGGTAACGCTTGAGCCGGATGTTATCCCTGACCGTGGTGACCTGCTGCACCATCGCGAAACGGCACCGGTTGAAGCATCGCGCGTGCGCACGCGTCTGTTCTGGCTGCGTCAGGAACCCCTGCGCGTTGGCGAGAGCTTCCGCCTGCGTTTGGCGACGGCAGAACATGCCGTGACCGTGACGGCCATTGAATCTGTGGTGAACCTCGAAGACCTTACGGAAAATCCCGGCGAGGAAGTGCCGCCCGAAGGCTTTGCACAGATCATTCTCTCTGCTTCGGAAAACATCCAGTTCGACCCCTTCACCCCCGGTACAACCGATGGGCGTGGCGTGCTGGTGGATCGGCAGCAGCGTATCGTTGGCGGCGCGCCGCTGATGGGCCCTGCCGAGATTGCACCGGGCGAAAAGGTCATCCACCCCAGCGCGAGCCATGTGAGCGTGCAGGATCGTGAGCGGATCAAGGGCCATCAGGCGCAGTGTTCTGGCTGACCGGGCTTTCCGGCGCAGGCAAGACAACGCTGGCGCGTGCGGCTGAAAACCGCCTGTTTGCCGCCGGTGTGGATGTGACCGTGCTGGATGGTGATACGCTGCGGGCCGGGCTGTGCAGTGATCTGGGCTTTAGCGAAGCGGACCGCACGGAAAACGTGCGTCGTGCTGCTGAGGTTGCCCGTATCCTGCGCGATGCCGGGCAGGTCGTGCTTGTAACGCTGATCTCGCCCCTGAAATCTGACAGGGAACTGGCTGCACGGATTATCGGTGAAAACTTTGCCGAAATCTTTGTCGATGCCGGGCTTGATGTATGCGAGCAGCGTGACCCCAAGGGGCTGTACGCAGCCGCCCGTGCTGGCAAGATTAGCAGCTTTACCGGCATTGATGCTCCCTACGAGGCACCGCAGTCTCCTGCATTGCGGGTAGAAACCGGTGCGCAGGCTGTCGATGCGGCGGCGGGCGAACTGGTGACCTTTGTGGAAGCCACGGTCCGTACGGGTGCGGGGCAGCGCAAGCGGGGCTGAAGCATTCCGGTTCTGGCACTAACGGGCGCGCCCGGTTCTTACGGATCGGGCGCGTTGCGTTCTTGTTGTCAAACCTGATGGCTGGCTATCATCTATCAAGGGAAAGCCGGAACGAGCGCGCCGTAACATGAAACAGTTTTTTCTTGCATTGCTACGCTCGAACCGGGCGTTGCCGGGGTATCGGCTGTCCCTGATCACAACCCTGCTCTGGGCGGGGTTGCTGATTCTTCTGCCGCTTTCTACGCTGCTGGTACGCCCATGGCAGGATGGCGTAAGCGCCATGCTGACAGCCTTGCGCGATGGGCGCATGTTTGCAGCTCTCTGGACCAGCTTTTCCTGCGCGGCCACGGCGGCGGCCTGTAACCTGCCTTTCGGCTGATGCTAGCCTGGGCGCTGGTGCGTGGGCATCTGCCGGGACGGCATGTGGCCAATGCCCTGATCGACCTGCCGCTGGCTCTGCCCACGGCGGTTTCCGGCATTACGCTGGCGACTTTGTACAGCCCGAATGGCTGGCTGGGCGAGCCTCTGTCACGGCTTGGAATTTTCGTTTCATACAACCGGCTGGGTATTGTGGTGGCCCTCATGTTCGTGGGGCTGCCGTTTATGGTGCGTGCTATTGAACCCGTGCTGCGCGACCTGCCCCATGAGCTTGAAGAAGCTGCCAAGCTGCTTGGGGCCAAGCCATGGCAGGTCTTTACGCGGGTGATTGTCGCTCCGCTTCTGCCCGCTCTTGTTACGGGGTTCGGTCTGGCCTTCGCGCGGGGGATCGGGGAATATGGCTCGGTCATTTTCATCGCAGGCAATCAGCCTTTCAGGAGCGAGATTGCACCTCTGCTGATTGTCGTGCGGTTGCAGGAGTTTGATTACGCTGGAGCGACCGCCATTGCTCTTATCCTGCTTGTGGCGTCGCTTCTGGTGCTGCTGCTGGTGGGGATGATGCGTAAGCGGCTTGCCTTGTGGAGTGAGCCCGCATGATGCGTTACGTGCTGTGGGTAGCAACTTGGCTGTTCATTTTGCTCGTGCTGGTAGCGCCCCCAGCCATGGTGCTGAGCGAGGCCCTCAAGGACGGGTTGTGGGCGTCACTCGCCACCCTGTCAGACCCGGACGGCCTATCCGCCATATGGCTTACGTTGCGCGTTACGGTGGTGTCTGTCGCCATTAATACGGTGTTTGGTGTTCTGGCGGCATGGTTGCTGGCCTGCTTTCGTTTTCGTGGGCGACAGGCGTTGCTGGTGCTGCTGGAACTGCCGCTGAGCATTTCACCTGTGGTGTCAGGTTTGGTGTGGTTGCTGCTGTTTGGTGCGCAGGGCTGGTTCGGCCCCATGCTGGAGCGGTGGAATATCCACATAGCCTTTGCGGTGCCGGGCATTATTCTGGCCACGCTGTTCGTTACCCTGCCCTATGTGGTGCGTACGCTGCTGCCCGTTATGGAGCTGCAGGGGCGTGATGCAGAAGAGGCCGCCGTGCTGGCCGGAGCCAATTTCTGGCAGGTTCTATGGCATGTCACCCTGCCCGGCGTGCGTGGAGCACTCTTGTCCGGTGTGCTGCTGACAACGGCGCGCTCGCTGGGCGAGTTTGGTGCGGTGTCGGTGGTATCTGGCCATATTCCGGGCGAGACCGAAACCATGCCGCTGCATATCGAGAATTTGTACAATGGCTATCAGTCGGTGGCAGCTTTCACGATGGCAGCCCTGCTGGGGGTCATGGCCATGGGAGCCGTGCTGCTGCGCTCAGCCCCGGAATGGATCGCGCGCCTGCGGGAGAGAAAGGCATGAGTATTGAAGTCAGCGCTGTTGAGCGTTTTGCTCCCGGTCGGCGCAAGGCGCTGCTGAGGAAGGTTTCGCTCGACGTGCCGGATTCCGCTTTTGTAGCCCTTGTTGGCCCTTCGGGCGCAGGCAAGACAACACTGCTCAGGGCCATTGCTGGACTTGATCCTTACCAGAGTGGCACGGTCAGCCTGGATGGTCAGGTCATGGAGGATGTGAGCGCACGCGCGGGCCAGATAGGCTTTGTTTTTCAGAACTATGCCCTGTTCCCGCATATGACGGCTGCGCGCAATATCGCGTTTGGTCTGGACGTGCTGCCCGCCGCCCGCCGCCCTGCCCGCGCCCGGATTGATGAGCGGGTAAAGGAACTGCTCGATCTGATGCAGATCCTGAACTGGGGAGTGCCTACCTGCCCGTCTGTCCGGCGGCCAGCGGCAACGTGTGGCGCTGGCTCGCGCACTGGCTACTGGCCCGCGTGTGCTGCTGCTTGATGAGCCTTTTGGTGCGCTTGATCCGATTGTGCGGCGTTCGATCCGCTCGTGGCTGCGAGACCTGCATGACCGACTGGGACTGACCACCATCCTTGTCACCCATGATCAGGAAGAGGCGCTGGATGTGGCCGACAGGATCGTGGTCATGCAAGATGGGCAGATCGTGCAGGATGCTTCGCCCGTGGAACTCGATCGCAGCCCGGCAACCGAGTTTGTTATGGAGTTTCTGGGCGAGGCCGTTTCCTTCCCCGGCGATGTTCAGTCCGGACGTATGGTGCCGCATAACCCGCTCGTTCAGCCTTTCCCGTGCCGACTTCCGTGGTCGATGGCCCTGCTGTCGCCATGATACGGCCGTATGAAATCCAGCTTGTTCCTGCACAGCCGGGGCAGGATACCCCATGGAAGGCGCTGCCACGTGGGGCGCGCAATGGCTACCGGCATTATGTGCTCAATAATGCAGAGCACAGCATTCCGTTCTTTCTGCCGCAGGATGGTGTGGAGCATGCCCTTGAGGGCACTGCGCTGGATATCAGCCGGGCGCGGTTGTTCCGTAATGGTCTCGCCTGCCTGTAAGGCGTGCGACATGATACGTTTTTTGTTCGTGATATATTGATAATATCATCTGTTTTTTGTATTTTCTTTGGCAGGAACGGGCCAGAAAGGGACGGAAGTGGATCGCAGAAACAATCGCCGCGATGAAGACGGGCTGAGCGTTGTCACGGCAAACCGGCTGCTGGACGGACGGATTGTCTGGCTTGACCCGCAGCGCGTGGCAGTTGACCATTAAAAACGCTGCAACCTTTACCAATGAGAGCATGCCCGAGCGGCTGGCAAACCAGAACGCCCGTGCAGCGGCAGATGAGGTTGTGGGGGTTTATGGTGTGCAGGTCGAACTGTCTTCATCCGGCCCCGAGCCGCTGACAACCCGCGAACGCATTCGTGCGTTTGGCCCCAGTGTGCATGCCGCCTTCACCCCGGCCTGGCAGCCCCCCGCGCAGGCGGAACAGGCCTGAAAACCGTTAGCAGGACAAGAAACCATGCCCCAGCTCCTTCAGTCCACGCTTCCGGTCGGGCGTTATGCCTATGACGAGGTTGACCGTGCATTTCTGGCACAGCGCGTTGAGCAGTTCCGTGATCAGGTGGCCCGCCGCCTGTCCGGTGCGCTGAGCGAGGACGAGTTCAAGCCCCTGCGGCTGATGAACGGTCTGTACCTTCAGCTTCATGCCTATATGCTGCGCGTGGCTATTCCGTATGGCACCCTTAGTGCCGGGCAGATGCGCACCCTCGCCCATATTGCACGGCGTTATGACCGGGGTTACGGGCATTTCACCACGCGCCAGAATATCCAGTTCAACTGGATCAAGCTGGAAGATACGCCCGAAATTCTGGACGTGCTGGCCGATGCCCAGATGCACGCCATCCAGACCAGCGGTAACTGCATCCGCAACGTGACATCCGACCAGTTCGCCGGTGCCGCGCGTGACGAGGTGCTTGACCCGCGTGTGCATGCGGAAATTCTGCGGCAGTGGTCTACCCTGCATCCTGAATTCACCTTCCTGCCGCGCAAGTTCAAAATTGCCATTTCCGGCAGCGCGCAGGACCGTGTGGCAGCCCGCTTCCATGATATCGGGCTGATTGCTCGTGTCGGGGCTAATGGCCGTGCCGTGTTCGAGGTGATTGTGGGCGGCGGACTTGGGCGTACACCCATTGTCGGCGTCAGCTACGCGACGATCTGCCTGAAGAAGACCTGATTGCCTATCTTGAGGCCGTGTTGCGCATCTATAATGAGTATGGCCGCCGCGATAATATGTACAAGGCGCGTATCAAGATTCTTGTGCAGGCCCTTGGTCGTGAAGCATTTCTTGAAAAGGTAAATGCCGAATTCGCCGCCATGGATCGCAGCCGTTACCGTCTGCCGGCCGAGGTTGTCGATGCCATTCGCGCACGTTTTGGCGCACCGGCTTTCGAAACGCTGGCCGATGGTTCTGAGGCTCTGGCCGCCCAGTGCCGTGCGGACCGTGAGTTCGCCGTATGGGTTGGCACCAACACGCACCCGCACAAGCAGCCCGGCTATTGCAGCCTGACGGTATCATGCAAGCCTGCGGGTGGTATTCCGGGTGATGCAACGGCTGAACAGATGGACCTGCTGGCTGATCTGGCGGATCAGTATAGCTTTGGCGAATTGCGCATTACCCACATGCAGAATGTCGTGCTGGGCCATGTTCGGCAGGATCGCCTGTTCGATATCTGGCAGGTGTTGCAGGCCAACGGGCTGGGCACGGCCAATGTTGGGCTGCTGACTGATATCATTGCCTGCCCCGGTCTGGATTACTGCTCGCTGGCCAATGCGCGCTCCATCCCTATCGCGCAGAAACTGAGCGCGCGTTTTGCTGATAACACGCTGCAGCAGGAAATCGGCCAGCTCAGGCTGAATATTTCGGGCTGCATCAATGCGTGCGGGCACCACCATGCAGGCAATATCGGTATTCTGGGGGTGGACAAGCGTGGCGAGGAAGCTTTCCAGATTACGCTTGGCGGCAGCACGGGGGATGATGCATCCGTCGGCCAGATTCTGGGCTCTGCCATGTCCGAAGACGAGACAGTGGACGCCATTGCCCGTATAATCGACACCTATCTCGTCCGGCGTAATCCGGGTGAGCGTTTTATCGAGACCTGCCGCCGTCTTGGCGCGGCGCCATTCAAGGACGCAGCCTATGCCACTGTTTGAGAACGGCCAGATTACGCAAAACGGCTGGCAGACTGCACAGGAAGGCGTAGCCCTGCCGGAAGGCGATGTGCTGGTGCCGCTTTCCCGTCTGGCTGAAGGGCTTGGGCGTAATGGTGCGGGCCGTCTTGGCGTGGTGCTGGAACCGGCGGACCGGGTTGAAAGCCTGCGCGAAGCCCTGCCCCGTCTGGACCTTGTGTGTGTGACATTTGCCTCCTTCCGTGATGGCAGGGCTTTCAGTCAGGCCCGCGCCCTGCGTGAGCATCTGGGCTATACAGGCACAGTACGGGCAGCGGGGCATATTCTGCCCGACCAGTATGAGTTCCTGCTGCGTTGTGGGGTTTCGCAGGTCGAGATTCCGCAGGAGAGCGACCCGGTTTTCTGGCAGGAGGCGCATACCCGCTTTACCATGGCGTATCAGCTTCCGTGCTGGACGAAAAACCTGAAGGCACCGGCCTCAGGAGATGGCTGCTTTCCTGAGGGCATAAGGCGGGTCCGTATCATGACAGGCCCCGTTCGTTCGGCCCTGCGTGCCGGTCTGGTGGCAGGGCTGCGTGCGTATCTGGGCTTTGCCCTGCGAACCAAGCGCTGGACAATCGCTCTCTCCCCCCAGTCACAGGACTGGTTGACCGGGCGTGAAGGCCGCGTAGCGGTTGTGGCCTTCTGGCACGAAATGTTGCCGCTTTCGCCTGCCCTGTGGTGGTGGGCGGAGCCACACAACCCAGCTCTCCGGCTTAGGGTTCTGATAAGCCGTAATCAGGATGGCCGGTTGATTGCCGATGTCGTGGCACCATGCGCATCTGGTCCATTGCCGGATCAAGCGATACACGAGGCAAGAACAAGGGCGGAGCCAATGCCCTGCGGCAGATGCGCCGCAGCCTACGGCATGGCTGTCTTGTTGCCATAACCCCCGATGGCCCCAGAGGGCCAAGGCGTAAGGTTCAACAGGGGGTGCTGGCTCTGGCGCGTCTGGCCGGAGCTCCTGTGGTGCCAGTTGGCGCTGTCTGCCATGGCCTGAAGCTGAAAACATGGGACCGAATGGTGCTGCCGCTGCCGTTTGGCCGGGGTGTGCTCTCCTGCGGTGATCCGCTGTTTCTAGATAGCCTGCCGGATGGGGCCGACCCTGCTCTTGTGCTGGAACAGGCTCTGAATGGTGCGATGGGCAGTGCGGAGCGGCTCAGAGCCACCCCCATGGATACAGAGAACCCGCCCAAGGCCCTTGCGCCGCTTGCACTGACACCTTCGCGCATATGGTCCGTTGCTGGTCGGGTTCTGACCCCGCTCCTGCCTTTGTTTCTGCGCTGGCGGCTGGCGCGGGGTAAGGAGCTGCCCGAGCGTGTGCGTGAGAAAATGGGCCATGCGTCCCGCTCCCGCCCGGATGGGGCGCTGGTGTGGTTTCATGCGGCCAGTGTGGGTGAGGTTATCTCCCTGCTGCCTCTTGTGCAGAAATGTCTGGCCCTGCGTGCGGATATGCATGTGCTGCTGACAACCGGCACCGTTACGGCTGCCCATACGGTTGCCCAGAGACTGGCCGATGCGCGTGTGATCCATCAGTTCATGCCGCTTGATGTGCCGCGTTGGGGGGGGCGTTTTTTACGTCACTGGCAGCCGCAGGCCGTGGTGTTTACGGAAAGCGAACTCTGGCCCACCATGATCGGCCTGTGCCATGCACGTAATATTGCTGTGGCGCTGGTCAATGGTCGCATGTCGGACAGGAGCTTTAAACGCTGGCAGCGCATGCCGGGGGTAGCACGAGCCATGCTGGAGCGTTTTGCGTGGATATGCCCCAGAAGCCCGGAGGATGCCGGGCGTCTGTCTGCTCTTGGAGCGTCCTCCGTTCTGCCTTCGGGTGATCTCAAACGCGCTGCGGCCCCCTTGCCGGTAGATCAGGCGGAGCTTGAGTGTTTGCGCGCCAGTTTGGGGGCGCGGCCAGTCTGGCTGGCGGCTTCCACGCATGCCGGAGAAGAACAGGCGATTATCGATGTAGCCCGCGCCCTGTCGCAGGATATACCAGATTTTCTGACCATTATCGTGCCCCGTCACCCCGAGCGTGGTGCCGATATTGCTGCCATGGCCGGTGGAGCCCCCCGGCGACAGCTAGGGCAGCTTCCGCAGCCGCAGGATCAGATATGGGTGGCAGATACACTGGGCGAACTGGGGTTATTTTTCCGGCTGGTGTCATGCGTTTTCATGGGCAATAGCCTGCCGGGTTGCAAAGGGGGCGGCCACAACCCTTATGAACCGGCCCGGTTGGGCTGCGCGATTGCCACCGGTCCGCTTACGGGTAATTTTACCGAAGCCTATCAGCATTTTGGCGATGCCGTGGCCAATGTGCCGGATACTCAGGCTCTGGCAGCTGGGTACGCCGTGTTGTGGGTAATCAAGCCCTGCGTGAACAAATGGGCCATGCCGCGCAGGAGATCACCATGGCGGATCAGTCTCTGGTTGATCAGTTGGCGGAGCGGGTTGTGGCGCTGGCATGGTCATGCTGAAACCGCCTGCCTTCTGGCGCAATCCTGCGGCACGTCTGCTGCCTGCTCTGCTCTCGCCTGTTGAGGCACTGGTGATCCGTGCTGCCCGCAAAAGGCAGAAAAAAACGGGCTGGAGCGCCCTGTGCCCGTATTGTGCTGTGGCAATGTGAGCGTGGGGGGTACGGGCAAAACCCCAGTGGTTATGGAACTGGCACAAAGGCTGATCCGGCGGGGGAAAAAGCCGCATATCCTTGCACGCGGATATGGTGGGCGGGTGCCTGATGGTACGCGGGTTGACCCGAGGCGGCATGGAGCGGGCGATGTGGGGGATGAACCGCTGCTGCTGGCCAGCATATGCCGGTCTGGGTGGGGGGAGATCGTGTGCGGGGCGCAGAACGCGCCATTGAGGCAGGGGCGGACTGCCTTCTGATGGATGATGGATTTCAGAATCCGGGATTGCGCAAGACAGCGTCCCTGCTGGTTATCGATGGTGGAGCCGGCGTTGGCAACGGGCATATATTACCCGCCGGGCCGTTGCGTGAACCTCTGGCGGATGCGCTGGCGCGTAGTACGGCCATCTTGCTGACCGGTGCGGACAGGACAGGCTTTCTACCCAGGCTGCAAGCCTGTGGAAAGCCAGTTTTTCAGGTGTTTTTCAAGCAGTCAGCCGAAGTCGCAGCGGTGATGGGTAAGCCCTGTATCGCGTTTGCGGGGCTCGGTCGGCCGGACAAGTTTTTCGATACCCTACGTGACGCGGGGGTAAACCTTGTCGGGATGCGCACATTTGCCGACCACCATCCCTATACCGCGCGCGATCTTGCAAGGCTGGAGACAGAAGCCCGGAGACATGGTGCCGTGCTTGTTACCACGCCCAAGGACCATGTGCGTTTGCCGTCGGAATTTCAGGCCCGGGTTATCAGTGTGGGTGTGGATTTGATCTGGGGGGATGAGGCTGATCCTGAATGGATTTTGGATCAGTTTCTTGAAGGAGAGTGGCATGGCAGCGTGGCTTCGTAAAACGGGGCAATGGCTTGAGGCCTGTGTTGCCCAAGCGCTGCTGGCGTTTCTGGGAGGGATGAAGCCTGAAACCGCCTCAACCTTCGCAGGCAATCTGGCGCGGGCTATTGGCCCTTTTCTGCCGGTCTCCCGTGTAGCCGAGCGGAATCTGGAACTGGCCATGCCGGAACTGTCCCAGCGCGAAAGGCGTGCCATCGTGCGGGGAGTATGGGAAAATCTGGGGCGCACGGTGGGGGAATTGCCCCATATTGCCAGCCTGCAGGAGAATACCCCATCCGGTCCGGGCTTTGAGGTTCAGGGGGCTGAATATCTGCATGAGCAGGCTCGCCATGGTGGGCCGGTGCTGTTCGTATCCGGGCATATTGGCAACTGGGAAATGCTGCCTCCAGCGGTGGCGCGGCATGGCGTGCCATTTGCCTCGTTTTACCGTGCGGCAGGAAACCCGCGTAGATGCGCTTATTCGCACCCTGCGTGATAGCGCCATGGGTGGCAAGACGGTGCCACTGTTTGCCAAAGGCGCAAAAGGCGCGCGTGAAGCGCTGGCTTATGTGGCGCGTGGTGGGCGGCTTGGCATGCTGGTGGACCAGAAAATGAACGATGGTCTGGAGGTGACGTTTTTCGGTCAACCCGCCATGACAGCCCCTGCCTTGCTGCCATGGCCCTGCGCTACCGCTGTCCGGTTATTCCGGGTTATGTGATGCGTCTGGGCCCTGCCCGCTTGCGCGTGGTGGTGGAAGCGCCCCTGACCCTGCCAGATACAGGGAATAAACAGGAAGATACCCGCCTGCTGACACAGGCGATCAATGACCGGCTTGAAAGCTGGATACGCCAAAAACCGCAAAGCTGGTTGTGGCTGCACAGGCGGTGGCCAAAATCCTGCTATCGAGCCTGACAGACATTCCGGCCGCAGGGCTTTTATAATACTGGTTTCCCGCTATCGTGCCCCGGCCCGAACCAAGAAGCAGGAGATTTTGTATCATGACCGCCCCCAGCCCCGCTTTGGCCTGCCGACTGGAAGCCGCCCGATCCGTTGTGCGGGATGCCGCGCGTATGGCCATGGCCATGAGGCCGCAACCGGGTGGCCCGCAGGGCGAACTGAAAGCCGCACAGGACTGGCTGACCGAGACTGATGGCGCGGTAGAAGCCTTTATTGCCGGGCGCATGAAGGCGCTTTTTCCCGATGACGGGTTTGAGGGTGAAGAAGGCGGCGTAACCCGCACAGGGAGCCTGCGCTGGGTTGTGGACCCGATTGACGGCACCTCCAATTATGCGCGAGGCCGTAGCCGGTGGTGCGTTTCGCTTGGGTTGCTTGATGGCGATGAGCCTGTTGCGGGCGTTATTGAGGCCCCTGCGTTGCAGGAGGTTTATACCTCGTTACGCGGCCATGGTGCTTTCCTGAATGGCAAGCCCATTCAGGCCTCCCGCGTGGCGGAACCCTCGCGCGCCATGATTGAAATGGGCTGGAGCGGGCGCGTGCCCAAGCCGGTTTTCATGGAAAAGATTGATGCGATCATGGAACTGGGAGCCATGCCTCGCTCAGGTGGCTGCGGCGCGCTGGCACTGGCCGATGTGGCAAGCGGGCGGCTGGACGGCTATATCGAGATTGTCATCAATCTGTGGGATGTAGCCGGAGCCCTGCCCCTGCTGGCGGAAGCCGGAGCGAGGGTTTCGCCCTTTCTGCGTGATGGCGGGCTGACAGGCGGGGCCGTAATCATGGCGGCTAACCCCCATATTGCCCAAACCCTGTCTGATGCCGTGGGTATTCCTCTGGAATAGAAGGAAAAACACGGCAAGGCCTTTCTGCCGCCATAAAACCATGCTCTCTTCTGATGCAACAAAGATGCCGGTTACCATGGAGAAAAACGGCCATGAAACAGTTTACCCGTTTGTCCGTCGTGTTTGCGCTTGCGGGTGCGACAACATTGGTTGCCGGGACGCAGGAACAGGCTCGGGCATCGGATACACCACAGGCGACGGTTGATCGTGCAGCCCTGAGTGTTGAGGATATTTTCGGGAATAGCAGCCAGCGCTCCGTCCTTAGCACCAATCTGAGCAAGGCGCGGGCGGTTATGGTCTGCCCTGCCATGTTCCGGGTTTCCATCGGGTTCGGGGGCGCGCACGGAAGCTGTGTTCTGCTGGCGCGCGATGCCCGTGGCTCGTGGTCAGACCCGGCATTTTATACGCTCAGCACCGCCTCGGTGGGGATCCAGTTCGGGGTCCAGAGTTCGCAGATACTGTTTTTTATCATGACAGACAGGGGCTTGCAGGCATTGCTGGATAGCCAGTTGCAGCTTGGGTCCAATGCGGGGGCCTCTTTCGCCAATATGAGCACGGCCGTGGCCAGTGCCAATGCGGGGGCCAGCAACACGGACATTCTTGTTGCCCAGCGTTCGCAGGGTGTGTTCGCGGGGGCTTCGCTCGGTGGTAGCAAGCTGACGGTTAACAGCGATGTAAACCGTGAATATTACAGCCAGACGGTCGGGCCTGAAGAGATTGTTGTGACCATGCGGGTCAATAATCCGGGGCTGATCCGTTGCGCCGGATACTGATGCGTTATTCCACGGCATCCGCCGCAACCACGCCCGCATCAAGCACCAGCCGGAGTACCGCTGCCACGAACGATAGCTTTGATGATGCGGTTGAGCCCGGTTCTGCCGGTGGCGGTATCCGTCAGGAAAGTCTTAGCCCGACCAGTTCGAGCCACCGTTAATCCGGCCATATCGGCAAAAAAGCACTGACTATGAGTCAGTGCTTTTTTCTGAACTCGCTAACATTTTGATTATGTTCAGACAGGGTGGCAGCAAAACTGTGCCCCCCCGAGCCATTTGCGACAAAATACAGGGCATCGGTTCGTGCCGGATGGGCTGCGGCGTCTAAGGCCTGTGTTCCCGGTGCGCAGATGGGGCCAGGCGGCAGGCCGGTGATCAGATACGTATTATAGGGGCTGGGTGTCTGAAGGTCTGATCGTGTCAGTGGGCGGCCAAGCGGCGGATTGCCGTGAGTTATGGCGTAGATAACCGTCGGGTCAGTCTGGAGCTTCATGCTTTTGGCGAGCCTGTTGAGGAATACCCCGGCAATAAGGGGGCGTTCATCAGGAACAGCCGTTTCTTTTTCAATCAATGAAGCCAGAACAAGAAGCTCTTCAGGTGTGTGCAGCATTTGAGTGTCGGGCGAGCGTGCCTGCCAGATTTCTTGCAGGCTGTATGCAGGCGTAGCTGCATCTGTGCCACAAGTGCCTGTCGGGTGCTGTCGCGCAGATAGCTGTATGTCTGTGGCAGTATGTCACCCTCACCCAAGGCAGGCACATTACCTGTCAGGAAGGGGGCATTGCTGATAAGGGCGCTGATCTGGCTGGCCGTCAGCCTTCGGGTATGGTCAGCCTGTGCAGAACAGGTTTGGCATGCCGCAAAATCCACAGGGTTTCTTGCAGGGAAACACCAGCAGGGAAATGGAACTCCGCCGCATGGAGTTGTCCGTTATGGCGTGTCAGCACAACGGCAACATGGAAGAGCGTTCCGTGCCACCAGTCATCGGCCAGAATGCCGGAATTCTGTAAAACGGCTGCGGTTGAAGCGTAACCGCCATGGGGGATGACAACATCCTGCCCCACTGCCAGAGGGCCGGGGCGTGTATAGTCATGCCCGCCAAACCCGGCGGTACCTCCTACGCATAGGAGTACACCCGCACCAAACAGAATCGCCCCGCGCAGAAGGAAATTCTTCCTTTTGCGCGGGGCGGATGCTTTTGGTTTTTTCGTGCGCTTAGACGCCACGCACGATCAGGCTGGCATTGGTGCCGCCAAAACCGAAGCTGTTGGACAGCGCAACATTGATCTGACGCTGCTGGGCTGTATGTGCCACCCGGTCGATCACGCTCTCGCGCGAAGGATTGTCGAGGTTCAGCGTCGGCGGTGCCACGTTGTCGCGGATAGCCAGAATGGAGAAAATGGCTTCAACCGCACCGGCAGCACCCAGAAGATGGCCTGTTGCCGATTTGGTAGAAGACATGGCCAGCGTACGGGCATCATCCCCAAACAGGCGTTCGACTGCTTCCAGTTCCATGTCATCGGCCATGGTGGAGGTGCCATGAGCATTGACATACTGGATATCAGACGTGTTCAGGCCTGCGCTCTGGAGTGCGGCACGCATGGCGCGGTAAGCACCATAATGGCCTTCAGCCGGAGCGGTGATGTGATAGGCGTCGCCAGACATGCCGTAGCCGATGATTTCGCCATAAATCTTGGCGCCACGGGCTTTGGCGTGTTCGTATTCTTCCAGAACAACCACACCCGAGCCTTCGCCCATGACAAAGCCATCGCGGTCCTTGTCCCATGGCCGTGAGGCGGTCTGGGGTGTTTCGTTAAACCCGGTCGAAAGAGCGCGCGCCGAACAGAAACCGGCAATACCCAGAGGGCATACGGTCGCTTCCGCACCACCCGCGACCATGACATCGGCATCGCCGAACATGATCAGGCGCGCGGCATCGCCAATGGCGTGCACACCTGTGGCGCAGGCCGTGACAACCGAATGGTTGGGGCCCTGAAAACCGTATTTGATCGAAACATGGCCAGAAACCAGATTGATCAGGGCAGAAGGAATAAAGAACGGCGAAAGACGCCGTGCCCGCCCTTCATGCACGGTAATCGACGCATCATAGATGGTCTGCAGACCGCCAATGCCCGAACCGATCATGACGCCGGTACGGCACTTGTCTTCCTCAGACTGAGGTTTCCATCCGGAATCCTCTACAGCCTCGGTCGCAGCGACCAGCCCCATATGAATGAAGCGATCCATCTTACGCTGGTCTTTGACAGGCACCCATTCCTCAAGGGTCAGTTTACCCTCGCTTGTTGGGCCCTGTGGCACTTCGCCTGCAATCTGCGCTGGCAGATCACTGGGGTCGAACTGCGTGATCCGTCCGATCCCGCTTTCTCCCGCCGTAAGGCGCGACCATACATTTTCGACACCGAGGCCGAGCGGCCCGACGATGCCCATGCCGGTGACGACAACGCGTCTCCGCTCCGAATTCAATCCGGCCGACAGCAACAAACCAGCCCGCTCCCTGTTCGACACGTCCATGGCCCCCTGACAATCAGGGGCCATATTCCAACTTACCCGCAGATTAAGGCCCGAATCAGGCTACTTTCTGCTTTTCGATATAATCGATGGCGTCTTTGACAGTGGTGATCTTTTCAGCCGCATCTTCGGGGATTTCGACATTGAAGGCTTCTTCAAACGCCATCACTAGCTCGACGGTATCGAGGCTGTCCGCACCCAGATCATCGATGAACGATGCTTCAGGAGTGACCTTGCTTTCCTCGACGCCGAGATGCTCGACCACGATTTTCTTAACCTTATCAGCGATTTCGCTCATCTGTCTTTCTATCCCATATGCCTGACCGCAGAGCGGCAAGGTTGTTCAGGTGCTTGGTTAGCCCTCAATCTTCCGTGCATGGTGGAAAGGGCCAATGATCTCGGCCAACTTTCTGCCTTAGCAGCGGGAGTTGCGGGCGCTTAGCACGTTTTTCCATGTTACGCCAAGGCAAACCGGATGGATTGCTTTCTCTCCTGCCTGACGTAGCGCTATTTGCGCTGTCTGTCTGCCACATCTGAAAGATTTTTGCACGCCCTCTCGCATCTGGGGCGCACATCGGCTTTCGGCTGTGTCAGATCATGGCCATGCCGCCGTTTACATGCAAGGTGCAGCCGGTGATCCACGCTGCTTCATCCGAAGCCAGATAGAGCACGGCCGAGGCGACATCCGAAGGCTGGCCAAGGCGGCCGAGCGGAATGGAAGCTGTAGTTTTTCACGCTGTGCATCCGGCAGGGCGTCCGTCATGGGGGTGACGATAAAGCCCGGAGCCACCACGTTAACCGTGACACCGCGGGAGCCGACTTCCTGTGCCAGAGACTTGCTCATGCCAACCATGCCAGCTTTTGCAGCCGCGTAGTTGGCCTGTCCCGCATTGCCAGTCGCACCAATGATGGAGGCAATGTTGACAATGCGGCCCGCGCGGCGGCGCAGCATGCCCTTGAGTGCGGCGCGGCACAGGCGGAAAGGGGCTGCCAGGTCAACGTCCAGCACCTGATTCCAGTCATCGTCCTTCATGCGCAGCGCCAGCGTGTCGCGCGTCAGGCCCGCGTTGTTGACCAGAATATCCAGCGGCGCACCGGCAATTTCTTCGGCTTTGGCAACGAGCGCATCGGCGGCGGCCGCGTCGCTCAGGTTGGCGGCGGCGGCAAAGGCCCTGCCCTCACCCAGCGCATCAGCCTGCTGCTGGATTACGGATTCCCGTGTGCCGGAAAGAACCACGCGCGCGCCCTGAGCATGCAGGATGCTCGCAATCGCGCTGCCGATCCCGCCCGATGCGCCCGTGACCAGCGCTGTCTTGCCATCCAGTCTGAACATGTTTTTTTATCCGTTTTATTACAATGATTTAAGAAAGGCTTCGATGTCATCCGGCGTGCCGACGGATGCTGTCGTGACATCGGGTGCAATCCGGCGAATCAGGCCCGAAAGAACCTTGCCTGCGCCGATTTCAACAAAACTGTCCACGCCCATTTCTACCATGGCGCGCACGCTTTCTTCCCACCGCACGCGGCCGGTCACCTGCTGGACAAGGTTCTTACGAATCGTGTCGGCATCGGTTTCGCGCAGGGCGGTGACATTGGCGATAACCGGTACAATCGGTGCGGCAATCGTGGCCTGCTCCAGCGCTTCGGCCATGATGGTCTCCGCCGGTTTCATCAGCGAGGAATGGAACGGAGCAGAAACAGGCAGCTTAACCGCACGCTTGATTTTCATCTCTTTGGCAAGTGCTATGGCGGCATCAATGCCCGCCATTTTGCCGGATAGTACGGTCTGCCCGCCGCCATTGTCGTTGGCAATTTCCACCAGAGCGGTCTTGCTTGACTGCGCGCAGATTTCTTCCGCCTGTGCCAGTGTCGCCCCGATCAGGGCGGCCATGCCGCCTTCCCCAGCGGGCACGGCTTTCTGCATGGCCTGACCACGCAGGCGCAGCAGTTTGGCGGTCTGGGCAATGCCTAGCGAGCGGGCAGCGGCAAGGGCTGCGTATTCACCCAGAGAATGTCCGGCCAGCAGGGTGGCAGTTGATGTCAGATCCAGCCCCCTTCGTTTTCCAGCACACGCAGCACAGCCATGGAAACAGCCATCAGCGCGGGCTGGGTGTTTTCCGTGCTGGTCAGGTTTTCTGCTGGCCCTTCAAAAATAATTTTCGACAGGTTTTCGCCCAGAGCATCATCCACCTCTTCAAAAACGGCGCGGGCGGATGGAAAGGCCTGGGCCAGATCCTGCCCCATGCCAACGGACTGGCTACTGTCCGGGGAATACAAATGCGTAAACGGCCATGCTGTCTCACTGTGTTCTTTGAGCGGATGAAGCGCCATGGGCGTGTCCGTCATGGAACGGCCAGTGGCTCCGGCGCTTTGAGGTGACGCACGATACGGCCTGTGCCCGTGTGGCACAATATGCGCGTATCGGACGTTACATTCAGGCGGGAGAGCGGAGCAGAACCCGGTTCAGGCTTTCCAGCGTATCAAAGCTTTCACGCCAGACCTGCCGGAATTTTTCCTCGCCTACCCCACGGGTTTCGAGTGCCTGAGCCAGATCGCCCACCGTGCGCTCTCCATCGATCAGCGGCAGAATGCCGCGTATCTGGGGAGGAAGCGCAATAGGCACCAGCAGCGTGCCGAATGCGAAGGGCAGCGTGTTATCCGGCCGCATCTGCTTGGCCAGTTCCACACCGGGTATTTCGCGCATGATAGGAATACTGGCGTAATCCAGCGGGTCCGGGCGTGTGGGGGCTGCTCCCTTGCGCACGACATAGGCAACGTGGGTTGCCATATTGCCGGTCAGTTCCTCGGCAATGGCGGCCTGCTCCAGAGGCGGTAACTCCGCCAGCTTTGCGCGCAGTTTCGGGTCAGGCAGGAACAAGGCCGGGTTATACCGGGCGGGTTCCATCAGGCAGGTGGGTTCCAGTCCGGCGCGGCTCAGCAGCGCCATGAAAGCCGTGATGGTATAGGAACGGTCACGCGGGTTGAGCAGCAGGTCGTACAGACCAGCATCTCCCCCGGAGAGATGATCGCCAAAGTTGCCATTCTGACGTAGCCACGCGGTTGCGGGCAAAGTCCGCATGATGCGGCGGGCTATGTCCAGCCGGGCTTCGGGGGTGTCTGTTACGGGGGCGAGGCTGCCGAGGGCATCCTGCACCATATATACGCCCGTGCGGCCATAGGGGGCGTATACCATCAATCCCATGCCCCCACCGGTGCCAGCATGGCCTCCAGAGCGCTCAATGTGCTGTCTGGGTCGGGTAGATGGTGCAGAACGCCGCAGCAGTCGATGTAATCGAACAGGCCGAGTTCGAGCGCGGGCAGCTCCAGCAGCGAGCCTTCGATAAAGCGTATGTTAGTAAGCTGGCGTACATCCGCGCGGGCCTGGGCAATGGCCAGCGCGGCCTTGGAACGGTCGAGGCAGATGACTTCTCCGGGGCGCTGCGCGCGGGCCAGATGGGTCGCGAGCATGATGGCGCCATCGCCCGTGCCGCATCCTGCGACAAGGGCCCGAAGGGGGCGACTGGTCGGGCGTTGTGCGCCGAACACCCAGTAGTCGATTTCGCGCAGGTGGCTCGGGCTGCCGATCAGCAACCGCTTGCTTTCCTCTTTTGCCGAGCGTTCGGGGTAGGGATAGGCTTCGTATTGAGCCGTGAGGCTGGAATCGAACAGGTCGTCAGGGGCGGTCATGGTGTTACCCTCCCTCAGCGCGGGAGCAGTCTGCCACGCTGCCACGCTTCGGCGGCCTCATCCGCGCTCATGCCTTCAACATGCATGGCGTAGTCCATGGCGCTGATGATTTTGGCGCTCAGCAGCAACTCATCTAGCTCATCCACCAGATCCTGTTCCAGCTCATCGCGCAGGCCCTGACGCAGCAGCAGCCGGGCGGTCTGCTCTTCGCTCAGCGCTTTTTTGGGATCGGTCAGGATGCGGAAGCCCCCCTGATGGAACAGGAAGCAGGGCTGGTACAGGGGCATGATGGCCAGATCGCCGCGGGTCAGAATGGTATTGAGGGCGCAATGGCCTCGGCATCCGGGCTGGGAGCCAGCGTGAAGCCCGCCGCAGCCAGACCGTAGACGTCCAGCACCTTTTCCATATGGGCGACCAGAGACGCGGGCGTGATGATGGTGCGCGAGAGTTCCGGGCCAGCCTGTGCAAGATCAGCCAAAGAGGTATAGGCCGCGTTTTCTCCGGGGATACAGCAGCAGATTTCGGAGTGGAACAGTGTGCCCAGAGGGAGCACGCCCGGCGTCAGGAGCGCTCCGTCCTCATCAGGCAGCCATGCGGAGACATACAGATCGATTTCCTGATTTTTCAGCATTGTGGCCAGAATGGATTTAGGCCCGGTAACGATTTCAGGTTCGACGTCGTTTGCTTCCAGCACACGGATGATGGCCGCCGCGGTCGCCTCATGCACGGTGGATTCGGGATAGGCGAGCGTCAAGGTGGTCATCACAGGTTCCTTTGTATCTGTTTGAACCTGACCCTGTGTATGGAGCAGGCTGCGCTGCTGTTGCAGCAGGAGATGCGGCCTCAGGCAATCCCCGAATTGAAAATACCTGCATTCCCTGCGGACGAAGCAGTGCTGTTAAGAAAAGAAAAACGCCCTTCCCCCGGTCAGGGAAAGGGCGGACCAAAGTGCCGGTACGTCCGGGGGAGAGACATTCAGGCGGCCACGATACCTTTTTCACGCGGCAGAACCGGGCGGATCATGTTCAGCGCGTCAGCAAAGGACGAAAAGCTGCCCAGCGTGTTGTCTCTGATCGCATCCATGACAATCCAGCGATTGCCGCGGGAATAGACCTTGTAAGCGGGGTCAGCGGTTTCGCGCACCCAGATCACGACATAGGCGGATGAGGTGCCAGCCTGTTTTTCTTCGGTGGAGAAAATATCGGCGTTGCAGATGCCCATGGGCATGCTGGCATCAAGCCAGCGGGACAGATAATCCGTGTGCCGGGACAGGATTTCCATCTGGAACGGAATGATCTGACAGGTGCGTGCTACTTCAGAGCTATACGGCATGGCTTTTCATTCCCCCAGAAGATCAGGTCAATCTCTCGATGTTTCTGAGCTTAGAGGCGGGTTTTGCGCCATGCCACTTCAAAGAACGCGCCAACGCCTTTCTGATAGGCAGGTTGGAAGGGCAGTGACGCAAAAACCACAAAACGGGCACTGGAATGCTAAATTTTTGGTTTCATTTTAAGCAAATGAACATTTTTTGTGCACAAAAATCAGAACTTAGTCGAAACCATTAGAGAGCCATAGTTAAACAGCCCACTTTTTGCGCCGTCGAACTGCTGAGTCTGCCATGTCTGGCTGAACGAAATGCGCAGGCCACGGAACATGACGGCAGCGCCAGCATGGATTTCACCCACGTCCCATTTCTTGTCCACATGCAGGGAGTTCGAGCGCATCGTGTTGCCTTCAAGTGAGGCATCATAGGCGACCGCCTCTCCCGACACGCCACCAAACACGTACCAGGATACGGGGCGGCGGGATTTATAGGCATCGCCGCCATCAGTGACGGAGGACTGGATGGTTGGGGTGCCGAAATCGCTATCGAGCCCCTGCCCTATGCGGAAAATATCACCCAGTCGGCCATAGATCTGGTAATCGCCGATGGCGGCCGAGGCCGAGGGCAGCGTGTCGAGTTCTATCCCGCCAAGCTGCACGAGGGGCAACCGCCATGTGCGTCCGCCCTGCACCTGAAAGATGATCTGGTTCTGCAACTGGTGCGACCAACCCTGATTCGGGGTGTCGCCAATGAGGCTGTGAAAACCGTTCTGCAACTGGCGGCCCTGCGCCGCTGGTCCCATGACACCAAACTGAACACCAAAAACACTGCGGGTGCGGTCGGTATCATTGATCAGGTTGATCGTGCCCAGCAGCAGGCTGCTATAGGGCCGGTCACGCAGCAGGCTGTTATGGGGCTGTCCGGCGGCCCATGGGCTGCTGAGCTGCGTATCACGCGGGGTAAAGATCATCTGCTGCACGCCGAGGCTGATTCGCTGCACCCCATCGCCCCAGATTGCCTTATTAATAGCAGCAATGGGCGCTGGCAGCGTATCGGTACCCGAGGTCCAGTTAAAACGCAGCCCACTAGTATAGTACTGGTCGGATGTTCCCTTGAGCGTGGTGATGGCGTCGTTTTCGCCTGAAGGGTCCATGTGCCGCGTTTGTCCTGAGCGGGGGTCGCGCTGGCCGATGAGGTTACGCCGGGCAGAAGAGATGTGGCGGCTGTGCCGCACGCCAGAGAAAGGCAGGCCGCAGCCATGTGCGTTACGCGGGACGAGGTTTTGATTCCGGCAGGCATGCGGCGTTTCTCCTGATTTTTCTGGTATGAGGACAGCCTTGGATGAGATTTTCTTTAGGGGAGTGCGATACGCTAAGGAAGTCTTTTCCTGACGCCGGGGGCGGGCGTCTGCTGTGTCCGCGGTGATGGCCCTTGGAAAGGGGGCTGGCACCCTTGATCACAAAAATGTGAGAATTGGAAAAGTTGAGTGAAGCCGTGCCCGATTTCATGCTTTCCTGTAGCGGCCCGCTGATGGCTGTGCTACGGACGCAGAGGGCATGTTGCAGCTTTCAGGAGCGGCTGGCGGGGTTATTGGCTTAAATCGGCCGGACCTGTCAACCCGTTCAAGTAACCTGCTCGTTTTTCAATTTACGAGAACTCGCTTCTCCGTACACCAGGATCTAGACCCTTGAAAAGTAACAGGACCGACCGCAGCCCCCGTTCTCCTCGCCGCGGCGGATTTGACGACGATTACATGTCCATGCCGTCTTTCGGTGAGCGCCCTTCCTTCGGTGATCGCGGAGGGTTTGCGCCGCGCCGTACCGGTGGTGGTGCTGGCGGACCGCAGGTTGTCCCTTCCGGTCCGGAAGTCGGTGCAACTGTAAAGTGGTTCAACGGCGAAAAGGGTTTCGGTTTCGTCGAACTGGCTGACGGCTCTGGCGACGTGTTCCTGCACGCTAACGCGCTTACTCAGGCTGGTGTACAGGGTGTAAACCCTGGTGCGACTCTGGTTGTCCGCGTTGGTCAGGGCCCCAAAGGCCGGCAGGTTGCTGAAGTCATTTCCGTTGATGAAAGCACTGCCCAGCCGGAACGCCCCCGTGCGGCTCGTCCTGGCTTCGGCGCACGCCCCGCAGCACGTCCGGCTCCGGACCTTTCTTCTGCTGAAGAAACGCGTGGCACCGTCAAGTGGTACAACGCCGTCAAGGGTTTTGGCTTCATCACGCCTGAAGGTGGCGGCAAGGACATCTTCATTCACGCTTCCGCGCTGGAGCGTTCGGGCCTGAGCGCTCTGAACGAAGGTCAGGGCGTGAACGTCAAGGTTGTTCAGGGTCAGAAAGGCCCGGAAGCTGCTGAAGTTTCCGGCGACTGATTTAACCCGTAGCGGTTATCAGGAAAAAGCCCCGGCTCAGGCCGGGGCTTTTTTTATGCCTGTAAGGCGGGTTTATGCCTCGCTGGAATGGTCTTTCGCATGCGCGTGCGTATGTGGTTCCACCGGAATGATATGAAGGCTGGCATGCGATACCCCTCTCTGGGTACTGACTGTATCTGACAGCTTTTGCAGGGCGGGTGCAGGCCCCCGCAGGATAGCGGTTTCCAGGCAGCGTTCATGGTCGAGATGCACATGCATGGTCGCGACCGAAAGATCATGATGGGTGTGTAGTTCATGGGTCAGGCGCTGGGCCAGAGCCCGTGTTTCGTGGTCGTACACATAATCCAGAACAGCAACGCATTCTCCTGCCTGCGATAGGATGTTCTCGCGTGATGCGGCATCGCGGATCAGATCGCGGATGGCTTCAGAGCGGCTTGTATAGCCACGCCGGTTCATAAGCCCATCCACCGTGGCCAGCAGGTCTTCGTCAATCGTAATGGTAATCCGTTCCATGGCGCCCGGCCCTTTCGTGGAGATTGCTATCACAGAAAGTATGAACTATTTATAAATAGGTATGATTCGTGGAGGCGACCTGCATGTCGTTCCAACATGCGCAGGTCCATGGTGAGGCTGATTTTTCATGCGGTGTATGTGTCCGGTTCTGGTGGCGGGTCTTGCTCAGATTCTTATGGCATCATCCGTTCTGGGGGCCCAAGGGCATTCTCCAGAGCCAAGCGGGCAGAAGCTGGCCGAAAAAAACCATACGGATGAAACCATTACCGTCACCGCCTCTCGTCTGGACCTGCTGGGCAAAGCGGTTTCTGCCGGACAAGGCACGATCACCCAGAATGAACTCAGGCTCCGGCCTGCGTATCGTGTGGGAGAACTGCTGGAATCTGTACCCGGCCTTGTCGTCACTGTTCATTCTGGTGAAGGCAAGGCCAACCAGTTTCTCATGCGTGGGTTCAACCTTGATCACGGCACTGATCTGGCAACATTTGTAGATGATATGCCGATCAATGAAGTCACGCATGCCCATGGGCAAGGTTATACGGACCTCAATTTTCTGATCCCGGAAATGATGGGGATGATCGATTACACGAAAGGCCCGTTCAATGCCGCAACGGGTGATTTTGGTGTGGCAGGTTCGGACCGTATCCGGCTGGTGCGTGACCTGCCGACCATGATGAGCGGTAGTGGCGATACTTTCGGTAATGAACGGCTGATGGCTGGTGGGACAGCGCATTTCCAGAATGGTGATAAACTGCTCGGCGCGTTTGAAACCGACCATGCCGATGGTCCGTGGCGTTACCCAGATAATTTTCGCGCCATCAAATCCATGGCGCGTTATCTGCACGGTACATCAACAAACGGGTTTGACCTCACCGGCATGTATTACCGGGGGCAATGGCGCGCCACCAATGACCAGCCGCTTGAAGCTATCCAGACCGGACTGATTGATCGTTTTGGCTCACTTAACCCGACCGATGGCGGGTTTTCTGAGCGCTACAGCCTGTCGGGCCATTACCAGCGGGGCGATGAGCATGAAAAATGGCAGGCCAGTTTTTATGCAACCCATGACCGTCTGACCCTATGGAATGACTTTACCCATTATCTGGTAGACCCTGTTGATGGAGATCAGTTCGAGCAGGATGAAACGCGCACCAAGGTTGGGGGCACGCTGAGCTATACCCGTCAGGATATGCTGTTTGATCATATTCTCAGCCAGACTGTCTTTGGTATTGACGGACGTTACGACACGGTTTTCATCGACCGGCGGCACACCCGCCAGCGTGTTGTGCTCGCTACCTGCCCGGATAGCCCTTATGGAGGAGGACGCTACGTCTGCAACGCGGATTCCGTGCAGGAAGGACGCGTTGCTGGATATGTGCAGAATACGACCCGCTGGCTCCCCTGGATGCGTACTGTTGTGGGGCTACGTGAGGAATATTATCAGGGCTCGGATATCAGTCTGGTAACGGGGGCTTCCGGCCATGTCGGTCAGGCGCTGTTTCAGCCAAAAGGCAGCCTGATTTTCGGGCCTTGGCATAAAACGGAACTCTATCTGAGTGCAGGGCGAGGTTTCCATTCCAACGACCTGCGCGGTGTGGTGGGTACATTTTCAGGGGATCGTTTTACCGCGGGTTCGGTGCAGACCCCGGTGATGACCAAGGCCTTTTCAGAGGAATTAGGTATCCGCTCCACCCCGCTGCGACATCTCAACACGCAGCTTTCTTTCTGGCGGATCGATTTTGATTCGGAACTGATCTACGACCCGGATGAAGGTGTGAATGAAGCCGGTCCACCCAGCCGCCGTCAGGGGGTAGAGTTTTCCGCCCAGTTCAATCCCCTGCCCTGGCTTGAACTGAATACCGACATTGCCTATTCGCACGCGCGGTATCGCACTAATAATCCCGGTTATTATGGGATTGATGGGCTGTATGTGGCCAACGCGCCCAATATCATCTGGTCATTCGGGGTGCTGGTTGACAACAAGGGGCCGTGGTTTGGCGGTATGCAGCTACGCTGGCTGGGTAGTTACCCATTGCTGGAAGATAACAGCCTGCGTTCCAAAGGGTATCAGGAGGTTAATCTTGATGTCGGTTATCGCTTCAGCAAGCATCTGACGCTGACTGTCTCGCTGTTTAACCTGACCAATTCCCACGATAATGCGATTGAATACGGCTACGAATATCGTATTACACCCACGGCAAAACCGGTTACGGGAGCGACCGTGCACCCGCTTGAACCCGTTTCAGCCCGCTTTGCGTTGACCCTGACACTGTAAAGCGGGCTGCTGGGAAAAGGGGCAATGGAGATCAGTAGTCGCCTTTGCCCTTGTTACGGATCAGCCGCGCTTTGTCACGCTGCCAGTCTCGATCGGCTATGGCGTGGCGCTTATCCACGCTTTTTTTACCAACCCCCAGACCGAGTGTCACCTTGGCTACGCCACGGGCATTGAAATGGATGTCGAGTGGCACAAGGGTTGCCCCCTGTTTGGCGATCGCCCCCATATATTTGCGCACTTCCTTGCGGTGCATCAGGAGCTTGCGCGGCGCGCGGCTATCAAAACGCGAGAGCACGCCGCCTGATATTCGGGGATATAGCTATTGAACAGCCATAGTTCTCCATCACGCTCACCAGCAAAGGCTTCGCTAATCGTGGCGCGCCCAAGACGCAGGCTTTTGACTTCGGGGCCTTTGAGCACAAGCCCGGCCTCTATGGTTTCCTGAATGGCGTAGTTGAACCGCGCCTTGCGGTTCTGGGCAACCATGCCGTGCGAAATCATAGAGCTTTTAGCGGTTTTGCCAGATTTTTGCGACATGATCAGTCAAGCAGGCCCGTAGCGACAAGGGCTGCCCGCACCTTTTCGCGTGAAGGTTCTGTCAGCGGTGCCAGCGGCAGGCGGCAGGTCTCGCCCGCAAGGCCGAGCAGGCTGGCGGCGTATTTGGCAGGAGCCGGATTGCTCTCGCAGAACATGGCGTCATGCAGGGGCAGCAGACGGTCCTGAATGGCCATGGCGTCCTGTACGCGGCCTTCCTTCCATGCACTCTGCACGTTGGCGCAGAGTGCCGGGGCAATGTTGGACGTCACGCTGATGCAGCCGTCACCACCGGAGGCGAGGAACGCAACGGCCGTGCCGTCTTCACCCGAAAGCTGGTTGAAGGGCCGGTCAAGCGCCTGACGGAGTTGGAGGGGGCGCAGCAGATTGGCCGTGGCGTCCTTCACTCCGATAATGTTCGCATGTCTGGCAAGACGTGCCATGGTCTCGACACTGATATCGACTATCGAACGGCCGGGTATGTTGTACAGAATGACCGGGATGGAAATGGCGTCCGCAATGGTCATGAAGTGGCGGTAAAGCCTTCCTGCGTAGGCTTGTTGTAATACGGCGCGACAACCAGCACCGCAGCCGCCCCGGCTTTTTGCGCATGGATTGCCAGATCGGTTGCTTCCGCCGTGCTGTTGGAACCTGCCCCGGCAATAACCGGCACACGCCCCGCTGCCACCTTGATGGCACGTTCCACCACGGCATGATGCTCGGTATGGCTCAGGGTCGGGCTTTCGCCGGTTGTGCCCACAGCGCACAGGGCAGACGTGCCTTCGCGGATCTGCCAGTCCGCAAACTTTTCGAAGGAAACAAAATCAAGGCTGCCATCTCGGTTCATGGGCGTAATGAGAGCCGTAATGGAGCCGGAAAAGAACGTGTCAGACATGGGCTGTAATCGATCCTGAAGTGGCATCCTCCGGTGAGGAACGCGGCATGTCCTGTCCTTCGGCTGATGTGGAGTGACGGAAGGGCGACTGTTCATAAACGCCCAGAATAGTGGCGCTTTTGGCGAAAAATTCAAGCTCTGCCAGAGCCTTGCCCAGATGGGCGTCTTCGGGATGGCCTTCCACGTCCATCAGAAAGCGTGTGGCTGCGAATGTCTCGCCCGCCATGTAACTTTCCAGACGGGTCATGTTCACCCCGTTTGTGGCAAACCCTCCCAGCACTTTGTACAGAGCCCCCGGCGTGTTGCGGACACTGAAAATTAGTGTGGTCATGACATGCGGGGCATGCACGGGGGGGCGTGTTGGCTGGCGTGAGGCGATATAGAAACGGGTGGTGTTGTGGGTTGCATCCTCAACATTGCGTTTGAGAATTTCAAGCCCGTAAAGCTCGGCCGCCAGTGCTGAGGCCACGGCGGCGTCCTCGGGTTTTTTCCACAAAGCTACCAGTTCGGCTGCCCCTGCCGTGTCGAATTCAGGCACAGGCATCAGGTTATTATCGCGCAGGAGCACGCGGATCTGATCCATGGCCACGGGGTGGGTATGGATACGGCGGATCTGCTCCATGCGGGTGCCCGGCACGACCAGCAGGCAATGTTCGACCCGTTGAAAGTGTTCGCCCACGATATGTAGCCCCGATGCGGGGAGCAGCGAGTGGATATCGGGCACACGCCCGGCCAGACTGTTTTCGCAGGCCAGCATGGCCTGTTCCGCCCGGCCTTCATGCACGGCGGCCATGGCTTCGGCAAAGCTGCGGCACGGCAGGGTGCGCCATCCGGGCCGTGCGTTGCGGCACGCCAGGTCTGAATAGGCTCCAGGTGTCCCCTGAAAGGCTATGACCTGCTGTGTCATGACTTTTGTGCTCCGATCATGCGGCGCGCCCGCTCCAGGTCTGCTGGTGTATCCACCCCGAAAGGGGCCGTATCCATACGGGTGCAGCCAATCCGCATGCCCGCTTCCAACGCTCTTAACTGTTCGAGATTCTCGAGCATTTCAAGCCCGGAGGGCGGCAGACTGACAAAACGTGCCAGTGCCGTGCGCCGCCAGGCATAAACCCCGACATGGTGCCACAGCGGCCCAGCCCCCCACGGAATGGGCTGGCGTGAAAAATACAGACCCGGCGTGTTGTGCTGTTCCGCTGAAAAAGAGCAGGCCACCTTAACGACGGACGGCGCATCACGCTCCTCATCAGAGGTGATAGGCGCTACCAGAGTGCCGAGGTCGAAGGCCGGATCATCCATGACACCCAGCACGGAGCGCAGGGCTGTGGGTGGAAACGTGGGCAGGTCGCCCTGCAGATTGATAATAATATCGTGCTGCTCTTCGGGGTCTGCAAGGCAGGCCGCCTGCCATGCCCGATCCGATCCAGAAGGCAGATTTGGGTCTGTCAGGATAGCGGTGCCGCCCGCCTGGGTCACTGCATCGCAGATTTCCTGCTCGGCCGCGGCGACAATCACTGGGCCAATCTGCGCCTGTAGTGCCGCTTCGAGCACATGTACGATCATGGGGAGACCGGCAATATCCGCCAGTGGTTTTCCCGGCAGGCGGGTGGAAGCCAGTCTTGCGGGAATGATGGTCAGTGGTGGGGACGGCATCGGCTTGCTCCAGAACGTGGCGCGGCTTATAGCCGAAGACAAGGCGGCCAGCACTCTAGAAAAGCTGTATGGCAAACGCAACGGGTGAACAGAGGGGCGTTTTACAAACATGGATGGTAGAGGGCTGAACAGGGTCGCGGTTGCGGTGGTGCTGAGTGTCGGGGTGATGGCGGGCGCCTATGGTGTGGCCCGTGGTCTGGTGCCTGATACCACCCCTGCCCGGCTGGCCATGGTTCTGCCCGGCCACGGTGCCGTTGATATCGCGCCTTATCTGGAACGAGCCGATATGGGCCACGGTGCGCGCATGGTGGAGCAGGTTTGTGGGGGCTGCCATGCACTCAAAGCGGGTGCGGGCGATGGCGCGGGGCCGAACCTCTTTGGTGTGGTGGGCAGGCCTATAGCATCCGCTCCGGGTTATGCGTATTCCGATGCCCTGCGCCACAGTGCCGCGGGCCGGACGTGGACAGAACAGACACTGTCCGACTGGCTGAGTAGCCCTGACCGTTTTGCGCCGGGCACCCGCATGTCCCTGAACGGCCTGACAGACCCAGCCTTGCGGGCCGATATTATTGCGTATTTGCGAACACTCCGTCAGCCACCGGACTGAGGCGGCCTCCCCTTATCTAATTCTTCAGGACATCAAAGCATGACCACCAAGGAAATCGATCTTTACGTCGAAGTGGCCAACGCTCTGGCCGATACGGTCCGTTGCGTGGTGCGCCCGTGGTTCCGCAGGGGTATTGCGGTGGAAAGCAAGGGGGATGAAAGCCCCGTGACTGTAGCTGACCGCAGCGCCGAGCGTGTCATGCGCGCCATTCTGGCCGAGCGTCTGCCGCAGCATGGTGTGTTTGGTGAGGAGTTCGGGCAGGCAAATCCCGAGGCCCCGTATCAGTGGTTACTGGACCCGATTGACGGCACACGGGCCTTTGTAACGGGGCGGCCAAGTTTTGGCACACTGATCGCTCTTTTCCATGAAGGCAAGCCGCTTCTGGGGCTGCTGGATCAGCCGATACTGGAGGAGCGCTGGCTAGGCGTAAACGGGCGCGAGACGGTCTTTACCTCCTCGCTGGGGGGGCGTGTCGGCACGCGCAATGTCAGCCTTGGTGAGGCGGAATTGTCCTGCACCTCTCCCGAAATGCTGGAAGTCGCTCCGCATGATGGTTGGAAAACGCTCAAATCCCGCGCGCGGCGTATGACGTGGGGGGGGGACTGCTATGCCTATGGTCTGCTCGCTCTCGGCCAGCTCGACCTGATTGCCGAATGCGACATGAAGCCGTGGGACTGGGGAGCGCTGGTGCCGATCGTGCAGGGAGCAGGTGGTGTCATGACCCGCTGGGATGGCTCTGATCTGCGGTTTGAGGGAGATGGAACGGTGCTGGCGGCCGCCACCCCTGCCCTGCACGCTGCCGCGTGCGAAGCGTTGGGTTTCGGCGCGTAAAGCCTGCATTGGCCTGCGGGTGGAGGCTGTGTTCTGGCGGATATTTCGCCATTACGACATGGCCCCCTCTGTTCATCCGCCGTGATTTGCGATAGGCCTGCGCTTTGACATAACAGCTATTGGTCATTCCAGATGAGCACAAGCACGCACCTGTCTCTCCCCAAGGACAAGATCCGTATTCTCCTGCTCGAAGGCGTACATGACAGTGCGGTTGCACTGCTCAAGGCCTGCGGGTACGACAACGTTGTGCGGCTGAAAGGTGCTCTGGAAGGCGACGCCCTGCGTGAAGCGCTGGAAGGCGTTCATATCGTCGGTATCCGTTCACGGACGCAGCTGACGAAGGAAGTCATTGAATCGGCGGATCGTCTCATGGCTATCGGGTGTTTCTGCATCGGCACCAATCAGGTGGATCTTGACGCGGCACGGCTTAATGGCGTGCCGGTGTTCAACGCACCGTTCAGCAACACTCGCTCGGTGGCCGAACTGGTCATGGGCGAGATTGTCATGCTCATGCGCCGCATTTTCCCGCGTTCGGTGGAATGCCATGCTGGGGAGTGGAACAAATCCGCCGTCAATAGCTGGGAAGTGCGTGGCAAGACGCTCGGTATCGTAGGTTATGGCTCCATTGGTTCGCAGCTTTCCGTTCTGGCGGAAGCCTTCGGCATGCGGGTTCTGTACTACGATGTAGTGGACAAGCTGGTGCATGGTAACGCCCAGCCGGTGGAAACGCTGGAAGACCTTCTGGGCCAGAGTGACGTGGTCAGCCTGCATGTGCCGCAGTTGCCCACAACGGCCAACCTGATGGGTGCGGCCCAGATCCGCGCCATGAAAAAAGGCGCGTTCCTGATCAACAATGCACGTGGCAATGTGGTTGATCTGGAGGCTCTGGCCGAAGCGCTGAAAAGTGGTGATCTGCTCGGCGCGGCCATTGACGTGTTCCCCAAGGAGCCCAAGGGCGCTGGTGATCGTCTGTCCACCCCGATCATGGGGCTGGAAAATGTCATTCTTTCCCCGCATATCGGCGGTTCCACGGTGGAAGCGCAGGAGCGTATCGGCGTTGAAGTGGCCCGCAAGCTGGTCGAATACTCCGATGTCGGCTCGACCTTCGGCGCGGTCAACTTCCCCGGTGTGCAGCTGCCAGCCAGCCCGCGCGGCGCGCGTTTCATGCATGTGCACCACAGCGTGCCGGGCATGATGATGAAGCTGAACGAGGTTTTCCTGCGGGCAGGCTGCAACGTGACGGCGCAGTTCCTCCAGACCGACAGCGAAATCGGTTATGTCGTGATCGAGGCCGATACCGCTGGAGATACGGAACTGGACGACCGTCTGCTCCACTCCCTGCGCGAGATAGAGGGCACGATCCGTGCTCGTCTGATCTACAAGGGCAAATAAGACATGAATGCGGGTACGGGACTGATCAATGCCCGTATCCGCAGTTTTGCCTTTTCAGGCATAGAGCGCGGCCCGTCTGGGTTGAAGTGCAGGTTGCCAGTGGCCTGCCTGCCTTTCTGGTGGTGGGTCTGCCTGACAAGGCCGTGGGTGAAGCGCGTGAGCGCGTAAGGGCCGCCCTCACCTCCATCGGGCTGGCATTGCCCGCCAAACGTATTCTTATCAATCTTGTTCCAGCCGACCTTCCCAAGGAAGGATCGCATTTTGATCTGCCGATTGCGCTGGCGCTGCTGGCTGCCATGGGAGTTGTGCCCGCAGAGGAAGCCGGGCGTTATGCCGCCATGGGTGAGCTGTCGCTTGATGGGCGGATCAATCCGGTATCTGGCGTGTTATCAGCTGCGCTCGAAGCCTCAGCCCTCGGTTTGGGGCTTGTCTGCCCAGCCCAGCAGGGTGAGGAAGCGTTATGTGGTGGTGACATTGCCATTCTGGCAGCACCAACCCTGCTGGCCCTGATCAACCATTTCAATGGCATGCAGCCATTGCCTTCTCCTGTATTTACACCACGACCGCCCGCTCCCGAACAGAACGTGCCAGACCTTGCAGATGTGCGGGGTATGGAAACAGGGCGGCGTGCGCTGGAAATTGCTGCGGCTGGTGGCCACTCGCTTTTACTGTCTGGCCCACCGGGTGCCGGAAAATCCATGCTCGCAGCGCGGCTTGTCGGGTTGCTGCCTGACCTGACCCCGCGTGAAAGCCTCGAGGTGTCGCGCATTTACAGTGCTGCGGGATTGCTGGTGGAGGGGCGTCCGCTCTTCCGCCCTCCCTATCGTGACCCGCATCACTCCGCGAGCCTGCCGGCTCTGGTCGGTGGTGGCAGCCGTGCCCGGCCGGGGGAAATCAGTCTGGCGGATCAGGGCGTGCTGTTTCTTGACGAACTGCCGGAGTTTTCCCGTGCCGCGCTGGAGGCTCTGCGGCAACCGCTGGAAACTGGGCGCGTAACCATAGCGCGGGCTGCAGCGCATGTTGCATACCCTGCCCGTTTTCAGCTTGTTGCGGCCATGAATCCCTGTCGCTGCGGGTATCTGGGTGATGCCACGCGTGAGTGCGGTAAAGCACCGCGCTGTGGGCAGGACTATGCGGCGCGGCTGTCTGGCCCGCTGCTGGACCGCATTGATCTGCATGTGGGTATGCAGCCTTATGAGCCGCTGGGCTACATGCGCGATGCCGTGGGTGAAACAACCGCTCAGGTGCGTGAGCGTGTCGAGGCGGCGCGGGATATGCAAAACCAGCGGCAGGACGGGCGTAAAAACGCGGAAATTTCAATCGAGCAGACTGGGCTGGCAGGAGATGCCGCGCAACTGGCGCAGTCGGTTGCAGAAAAATTCCGCTTCTCGGCGCGTGGATATACGCGGCTGGCCCGCGTGGCCCGTACAGTTGCCGATCTGGCGGGTAGTGTTGAGATACAACCCGGCCATGTGGCTGAAGCCGCAACCTTTCGGGTGCGGCTTCAGGGCTGAGTATCAGGCGCTGCGGAGCTGCGTGAAGGCCTGCTTCAGATCCGCCATAAGATCGGTGGTCTGTTCAAGCCCGATCTGAAGCCTGAAGGCACAGGCCTGCCCCATGGGGGATGGGAATGCCCGCTGAATACCACCCGTGGTCGGCAGAACGAGGCTTTCATACCCTCCCCATGAGGCCCCGATCCCGAACAGGTGCAGGCTGTTGATCATGCGCTCCATGTCCTGCCCGGTATAACGGGGCTCCAGCACAACACCGAACAGGCAGCCCGCGCCGGTAAAGTCGCGCGCCCATAGGTCGTGGCCCGGACAGCCCGGCAGGGCCGGGTGCAGAACCTGAGCGACTTCGGGCTGTTCTTGCAGCCATATTGCCAGATCAAGGGCTGAACGAGCCTGCTGTGCCAGCCTGACTCCCATGGTGCGCAGGCCACGCAGGGTCAGCCAGCAGTCATCCGGCCCAGCGACCTGCCCTGTCTGGATAGCGGTATCGCGCAGTTGTTCCCATGTTTTGCGGTCCGAGACGGTAATGGCGCCTGCAATGACATCGGAATGGCCGGCCGGGTATTTGGTCAGGGCCTGAATGGACAGGTCGGCTCCATGGGCAAACGGCGCAAAAATGCCAAATCCCCATGTGTTATCCACGAACAGCTTGGCCCCGTTGCTGTGTGCAACTCGTGCCAGCATGGGGATGTCCTGCACCTCGAAGGTGTGGCTGCCGGGACTTTCGGTAAAAATCACCCGTGTGTTGGGGGTGATGAACGTCTCCAGCTCTTTTTCGTCCGCCATGGGGGGGAAGTACGAAATCTCTACCCCAAAACGGCGCAGCATGTTTTCCGCAAAACGGCGTGTGGGGCCGTAAACGCTGTCCGAGAACAGGCAGTGGTCGCCCGCGCTCAGAAAAGCCAGAAGAGGCAGCGTGCATGCGGCAAGGCCGGAACTGACGATCTGGCAGTCTGTGCCGCCTTCTACCGTGGCGATCGCTTTTTCCAGCTCGTGCTGGATGGGCGAGCCCATGGCACCATAAATGCTCTCATGGTCATAACGCGCTGCACCCTGCCTTTGCATGGCGTCCAGCGAGGGAAACACAACGGTGGAGCCGCGCGTGACGGGTGGGTTGACGTAGCAGCCGCGTTCATCCGGCGTGGGCCGTGCCGCGTGGGACAGGGTCGTGCCGAGTTTGAGCCAGCCTTCGGCCACCCTGTTCTGATCAGTCATGTCTCATGCTCCGTTTCTGCCGTGGTGTTTACTGGTTGGGGGTGCGTTCGGTGGTAACCGGCAGGTCGGGCATGCTGCCCCATTCGGCCCATGAACCATCATAGAGAGCGCTGTTTTCTAATCCCGCAAGGGACAGGGCAGCGCTCAGGACTGAGGCTGTCATGCCTGAACCGCAGGTGGTTATGGGCCTGTCCTGCGGCTTGAGGCCCATTTGCTGGAAAAGGGCCTGTATGGCCTGTCGCGGCAGGAAATGCCCCTGCCCGTCCAGCACTGTTTTATAAGGCAGGCAATGCGCACCCGGCATATGCCCGGAGCGGACGCCGGGCCGGGGCTCGGGGGCTGTACCGTAAAAACGCGCTTCGCTCCGTGCATCCAGAATGGGCCGCTCGCCAGTCGCCACGATCGTGCACATATCGCCCAGCCCGGCTATGCGGCTGTACTGTGTGTGGGCATGATAGCGGGTGGCAGGGCGCGGTGGGGTGGGTCTGTCTGAAACCGGCAGGCCAGCCCTGAGCCATGCGGCAAGCCGCCATCAAGGATGCGCACGGTGTCATGGCCGAACAGCGTGGCCAGCCACCATGCCCGGCAGGCCGAGGCGGTGTTGCCTGATCGTAAAAAACGACAGGGTCTGTCCGCGCTACGCCCAGCGCTCCCATCAGGCTGGCATAACGCGCGGCGGACGGCACGGTGTGTGGGAACAGGCCCTGCAGGTCGGAAAAAATATCGATATCGAAATACAGGCTGCCCGCAATATGTTCATGCAGGAAACGCTCGGCGGGGTTTCCCCCTTCTCCGGGCAGGAGGGCTGTGGCGTCAAACACGACTGGCGGCGTGGGTGAGCGGAGCAGGGTTGCGAGTTCATCCGCCTGAACGAGAAGGGACATGGCCAACCTGTAACCGTTTTCCTGTTTCGGGTGTTCGCACCATAAGATGATCCACCGCAGGCGTGAACCGGCTTTCTTGCCATGCTGGCGGTCTTTGAGGTGCCGTGCTTTAGTAACTGCCATGGCGAATGAACGGATCATAACAACAGAACATGTCCTGCGATTCCTGCTGCTGGGGGCCGTCGGGTATGGCTGTGTGCTTGTTCTGGCACCGTTTTCCTCAGCACTGCTATGGGCTGGGGTGTTGACCTATACGACATGGCCACTGTTCCAGCACCTGCGCAGGCGCATGGGGGCGAGTGCTGCCAGTCTGGTCATGACCTGCCTGTGTGCTGTGGGGGTTGTGCTGCCGCTGGCGGCACTGGCATCGGCCAGCTTTTCCACCGGGCCAAGGCTGGCCGCGCAGTTGATGGCGCTGGTGGGAGAAATCAACCACCTGCCGCCCCTGCCCCACTGGCTCGCCACCCTGCCGGTTTTTGGCGCTGAAATCAGCCATCGCTGGGCCTTGTGGGAGCAGAACGTCAACGCCTTTGCCGAAGAGTTCCGGCCCTATGCGGGCAGCATCATCCAGTCCCTGCTGGGTGTACTGATGCAGTTTGCCAACGGGGCCTTACATCTTGTCATGGCGCTGTTCATTTCATTCTTTTTCTGGATTGGCGGCTCCGTGCTCTGGGACACGCTTCAGGCGGTTATCCTGCGCATAGCAGGCCCACAGGCAGGGCGTTACTTGCATATTGTGGGCAGCACGGTGCGCGGCACGGTTTATGGTATTCTGGGTACCGCCATCATTCAGGGGATACTGACCGGCATAGGACTGTGGATGACAGGCGTGGGGGAGCCGGTGGTATTGGGTATCCTTGCCGCGTTCCTTGCCGTGTTTCCGGTCGGCGCGCCTCTGGTCTGGGGGCCTGCCGCGATCTGGCTGCTGGTGGCACATCATCCGGGACATGGTATTCTGCTGCTGCTTTACGGCATTATATTTGTGTCCGGGGCGGATCATGTCATTCGGCCGCTTTTTATCGTACGGGGGTCCAAGCTGCCTTATTTGTTGACTGTTCTGGGCGTGATTGGGGGCATTCTGGCTTTTGGCGGGGTTGGCATTTTCCTTGGCCCTATCCTGTTGGCCATTGGCTTTTCCGTCACAATGGAATTCGCCGCCAGAGATGCGCTGCTGCTGCTGTCGGCTGACGGCAGGAGGAATACCGCTCCATGAAACGCAGGCTTGTAAATCTTGTAGAATGGGCTCAGCGCCGTCGCGCACGCCAGAACCCTGGGTATGAAGGCGCAGCGCTTAAAGTCATAAGCTGGAACCTGCTGCGCAGAACCGGTGCCACCGTTCACGATGTGGCGGCCCTTATCACGCGTGAAAATCCTGATATCCTGCTCATGCAGGAAGCCACAGTCGAGATTGATGCCCTGCCGCTACTGGTGGGCGGGCATTACAGCCGCGCGCCTCTGCCCGGTCGCATTCATGGTCTGGCCTGCTGGAGCCGTCAGCCTTTCAGCCGGCCGCCGCGGGCTTGCACAATCCCTTCGGGGGTGATGGTCAAACGGCATGCGCAGATTATCGAATACAGACAGTTTTCTCTGGCCAATGTGCATCTCTCCCATGGGCAGGTGCTGAACCGGCGGCAGTTACGCAGGGTGGCATCTCTGCTAACGGCGCCCTGCGCCATTCTGGGTGATTTCAATCTGGTGGGGCCAACGCTGGTGCCGGGCTTTCGGGATGTGGGGCCAAAAGCGCCCACGCATAACATGGCCGAGGTTCTGCCGATCAGGATTGATCGCTGCCTGACCGAAGGCATGATCTGCCTTGGCTCACGGGTTCTGCCGGTTTTTGCCTCTGATCACAGGCCTATTGCGGTCATGCTTCAGCCGGCTCAGGCAGAAGGGGCTGCCCGTATTACAGCTCTTACAGATAGGGCATGAACAGGCGGGCAAAGGCGTCGCGTACTATTTCCAGCTTGTAGCGGTTGTCCAAATCATAATGGGTGAGCCTGCGGTTCTGATGGCTGTTAATGAACGTATCGAGACTATCGGCCAGAGAGGTATCGTAGGCTTCCATATTGATTTCGAAGTTCAGCCGTAGGTGCGGATATCAAGATTGGAACTGCCAAAGAAAGACCACGCCTTGTCCACGACCATCAGCTTGGAATGGTTGAAAGGTGCCGCTGCCAGCCATATACGCGCTCCCGAATGCAGCAAGGGGGCAATATTGGCTGCGCAGGCCCAGTCAAGGACACGATGGTTACTGCGTTCGGGAATGACTATATCTACCTGCACACCTCGCAAGGCTGCCAGTTCCAGTTCTGAAAGAAAACGTTCGCCTGCCAGAAAATAGGGCGTCATCAAGCGTACACTGCGTCGCGCCAGAGTAATGGCCTGCAACATGGTGTATTCGATTTTTTCCAGATCCGTATCCGGCCCAGCCGTAACAATACGCGCTAGTGTTTCGCCCTTGCCGCTAGGGGCTTCGCTGAACAGGTCAGCATCCAGTGTTTCATGGGTGGTAAAATACCAGTCCCATGCGGCTGTTGCCGCCAACTGATGCACCGCTGGGCCTTCGATCATGAAATGTGTGTCAGATACAGGGTTACGGGGCTTGCGGGATACACGGTTTTCATCCGCGATGTTCAGCCCGCCCATGAAGCCGATATGGCCATCCACGACCAGAATTTTACGGTGATTACGTAGGTTAAGAAACGGCATGCGCCACGGCCAGACGGAATGCATGAAGCGCGCACAGGGCACCCCTGCCCGTCTCAGGCGGTGGTAGATGGGGGAAAGAAAATACCCGCTGCCAATACCGTCAACCAGCACGCGCACACACACGCCACGGGCATGTGCGTCTGCCAGAGCTTTGGCGAATGCCTGCCCTGTCTGGTCATCGCGAAAAATATAGGAGCACAATATGACGCTTTTGCTCGCATTTTCGATAGCGCGGATCATGGGCGGATAAGCGCCATCGCCATCATGCAGGCAGGTGATGGTGTTGCCGCAGACAAGGGGGCGGGTGGTCAGTTTGCCCACCATGAGTGCCAATGGCGCGAACTGCCCTTCCAGTTCCCGGTTCCATGAGGAAAGGCGTGAAATACCGGGCCGCCCGCCCGAGCGCGTGCCAACCAGCTTACGCGCCAGACGCGTTACGCGGTTGATGCCGAACATGACATACAGTACCGACCCTAGAATGGGCATGAGCATGCAGATGCCCATCCACCTATGGCCGATGCCGTGTCACGCTTGGTCAGCAGGATGTGCAGAACAACAGTTGCGACCAGCACAAGCTGGAGTATCATCAGGGCGAGAAGCTGCAGGGGATGGGAAAAAACGGATAGCATGGCGTTTGATCGGGACTTCCGCTCGGCAGGAAAAGCAACAAACACCATGTATCATGTGCAGGGACAACGCAAAGCGGTTTCGCCCGCTCGGCACGCGCGCGGTGTGCAGGCCCAGCAGGATGGCATTGAAGCTGAAAGTAAGGCCTGCGCCATGCTGGAGGCCCGAGGCTGGCGTATTCTGCTGCGCCGCGCCCGGACACCTCGTGGAGAGGTCGATATCGTGGCGGATTGTGCGGGTATTCTGGTGTTTATTGAGGTGAAGAAACGTCAGACAATGGCAGAAGCTCTGCCTGTCTGTCACCCGTGCAATCCAGACGGCTGTACAGGGCGGCTGAATGTCTGCTTCAGCGTAATGGCGCATGGCATTACGAGGAACTCAGGTTTGACCTGATAGCGATGGACAGTGCCGGTGGTATGGAGTGGGTCGAAGACATTCTGCGGCAAATGTGATCGTGAGCCGCAGAATCCGATACAGGATTAAACCGTAACCGGGATCAGGTGCGGTGATGGGTCTTTTTGACGTGCACGGCATGCTTGGAGGCATGATAGCTGACAAGATGAACCATGCCATGAACTTTGCCTGCATGAGCAAGAGTTACGGAATGGGACGATACACCATGATGGGCAGTGTGTGCGTGAGCATGAAAAACGGGCGGCGGTGCTGTTAGCGCTGCAAATGTGAGCTTGCTGGCTTCAAGGTCGGAAATAACTCTCTGTGCGCGTGCAGCGGGCTGAAAGCCAAAAGCAGCAACCGCCATACCACAGAGCACAAGTGACACACGCCCCAAAACAAACCGCGTCATTACTCCGGCCTTATCCCATTTTCACGATCTGTGTGAAACTATACAGGCCGGAGTGTGCATGACAACCTGAAAATCAGGCAGATGCGTTACAGGCGATGTTTTTTTCTGCCAGAAGGGTCTGCAGTTCACCGCTCTGGAACATTTCCGTTACGATATCGCAGCCGCCGATAAACTCACCCTTGACGTAAAGCTGGGGAATGGTCGGCCAGTTGGAGAAATCCTTGATACCCTGACGGATGGAGGGATCAGCCAGAACATTCGCGGTTTTGAACGGTACACCCAGATGGTTGAGGATCTGAACGACACGGGCCGAAAAACCGCATTGCGGGAAGTCGGCATCGCCTTTCATGAACAGCATAACCGGGTTGCTGTCGATTTCCTGCTGGATTGCCTGTGTAGCGGAATCAGTCATTGGTCATGTCCTTGCAAGGGGTAAACCCGAATGGGTCAGGGAGTGGCTGTCTTGAGTGCCAGGGCGTGGAGCTTGTCGCCCATATGGCCCTGTAAGGAATCATAAACGAGCTGGTGCTGCCGCACACGGGGCAAGCCCCGGAATGCCTCGCTGACAATGCTGCACGCGTAGTGATCGCCGTCGCCCGCAAGGTCATCAATCTTGACCTGAGCATCCGGGAACGCCGCGCGGATGTATGTTTCCAGCTCCGTGGCACTCATTGCCATGTTGCCTCTCCCCCTTCTGTTTTTCCTGCCTTAACGGGCGTCCATCAGTGCAGGAAAAAAATGTTTCATGCGCGTTTTTCAGTCGTGCGATGGATATGGTGACGCCGCTCGGCAAAATCAAATCCTTGCCGCCGGAACGGGCAATAATTCGTGCAGGAATACCTGCCGCCGCCGCACGGGCGCACAGGGCCGCGCCATCATCCACACAGGCCAGATAACGGGCCTGATCCTCACCAAACCAGAAGGCTTCGGGGCGGATACCGGAATCCGGGCTGTCGATTACGCAACCGACATCGCCCGCCATGGCCATTTCCGCAAGGCCAACCAGAATACCGCCATCGGCAAGGTCATGGCATGCGGTAATGGCACCGGACAGGATTTCCGTGCGGACAAAGTCACCATTGCGGCGTTCGGCCGCCAGATCGACAGGAGGCGGCGGGCCATCTTCACGGCCAAGGATTTCACGCAGCCAGATGGACTGTCCGAGCGCTCCCTGTGTTGCCCCCAGTAGAACCACATCCTTGCCATCCTGCATGCCAAGCCCGATTGCTTGCGCCACATTTTCCAGCACGCCAAGGCCACCAATAGCCGGTGTGGGCAGAATGGCGGTGGTGGAGCCATCAGGGTTGCGGGTCTCGTTATAGAGCGAGACATTGCCGCTCACGACCGGGAAGTCGAGCACGGTGCAGGCTTCCGCCATGCCTTCGATCGCAGCGATGAACTGTCCCATGATCTCGGGCTTTTCCGGGTTGGCGAAGTTCAGGTTATCCGTCACGGCCAGAGGGCGTGCGCCCGTGGCTGTGATGTTGCGCCATGCTTCGGCAACGGCCTGCGCACCACCCGTTTTCGGGTCTGCCTGACAGTAGCGCGGTGTGCAGTCCGTGGTGACGGCCAGAGCGATTTCCGTGTCATCCACCCGCACAATTGCGGCATCAGCCGCACCGGGGCGGCGCACGGTCTGCCCGCCTACGGTGCTGTCATACTGGTTCCACACCCATGAGCGCGAGCACAGATCGGGCGAGGCGACAAGCTCAAGAAGCATGGCGTCCAGCGACAGCGGCGCGTGTACGGGTTCCAGCGGTGCGGGGGGCACGGGGGCTATTGCCGGGCGGTCGTATATCGGGGCCTGATCCGCCAGCGGGGCCAGCGGAATATCGGCTTCCACCTGCCCGTTATGGCGCACGACAATGTGACCGGTTTCGGTCAGATGGCCGATGATGGCGAAGTCGAGTTCCCATTTTTCAAAGATTTTGCGGGCTACGTCCGTGCGATCCGGGCGGAGCACCATCAGCATCCGTTCCTGGCTTTCCGACAGCATCATTTCATAGGCTGTCATGCCGGGTTCACGCTGGGGCACTGCGTCCAGATCAAGGTCGATACCCACGCCACCCTTGCCCGCCATTTCAACGGAAGAGGACGTAAGGCCCGCCGCACCCATATCCTGAATGGCGACGATAGCATCGGTTGCCATCAGTTCCAGGCAGGCTTCGATCAGCAGTTTTTCAATGAAGGGGTCACCAACCTGCACGGTGGGGCGCTTGGACAGCGCATCTTCATCAAATTCGGCGGAGGACATGGTCGCGCCATGGATACCATCGCGCCCCGTGCGTGAGCCGACATACACGACAGGATTGCCCACACCCGCGGCAGCGGAGAGGAAAATCTTGTCCGTACGCGCAATGCCCACCGTCATGGCATTTACAAGCGGGTTGCCATCATAAGCTGGGTGGAAGTTGATTTCCCCCCCAACCGTGGGCACACCCACGCAGTTGCCATAGCCGCCAATGCCTCGCACCACGCCATCGATGATACGACGTGTGACAGGGTTTTCGGGGCTACCAAAGCGCAGGGCGTTCAGGTTTGCGACAGGGCGCGCCCCCATGGTGAACACATCGCGCAGGATCCCCCAACGCCCGTAGCCGCACCCTGATAGGGTTCGATAAAGGAGGGGTGGTTATGGCTTTCCATCTTGAAGATGGCGGCATAACCCTGACCGATATCGACAACACCTGCGTTTTCACCCGGCCCATGGATAACCCACGGGGCGGTGGTCGGCAGGTTGCGCAGCCACTTGCGTGACGATTTATAGGAGCAGTGTTCCGACCACATGACCGAGAACACACCCAGTTCGGTCAGTGTTGGGGTACGGCCCATGATTGTGAGCACACGCCCGTATTCCTCGGCTGTCAGGCCAAATTCACGAGCAAGGGCGACATCAACGGTTGCGGGTTTATTCACCGGACTACGGCCTCCACCAGACCTTTAAACAGAGGCAGACCATCCTCACCGCCCATGAGCGGATCAACCAGATCCTCCGGGTGGGGCATCATGCCGCAGATACGATTGTTTTCGCTCAGAACGCCGGCAATGCTGTTGAGGCTGCCATTGGGGTTGCTGGCCACGTCATCGGCCTGCACATGCCCCGTGGCGCTGGCGTAGCGGAATGCCACACGGCCTTCGCCTTCCAGACGTTCAAGCGTTGCCGCGTCGGCAGTATAGTTGCCATCGCCATGGGCGAGCGGCGTGCGGAATACATCGCCCTTCGTCCAGAGCCGGGTAAAGGGGGTCTGTGCGTTTTCAACCCGCAGGTAGCAGTCCTGCGACAGAAAGCGCAGATTGGCGTTGCGCAGGAGTGCGCCTGGCAGCAAGCCAGATTCCGTCAGGATCTGAAAGCCGTTGCACACCCCAAGAATATGCCCACCTTTGGCCGCGAACGCACGCACCGCACCCATGACGGGCGAATGAGCCGCCATGGCACCGCAGCGCAGGTAATCGCCATAGCTGAAACCACCCGGCAGAACCACCAGATCAAGCCCCGAGAGGTCGGTCTCGTGGTGCCAGATCATGCGCGGGGCCGTGCCGGTTACGCGCTTGAGTGCAAGGGCCATATCCCGTTCACGGTTAGTGCCGGGAAAGACGACAATAGCAGCTTTCATGGTTTTGCCCCGCACGGATAGGTGTCATGCAAAGCCTTGAAAACGCTCTCGCCCACTGGGTGGGACAGGGCATCCGTATGGGCTTTCAGCCAGATCAGAACCTTGCCGCGGATGGATGCGGTCGTTTCCGATACCGGAACGCAGAACGCGGCGGCTGCATTGGCATCGCCCGCGGCACTGCTGTTGAGTTTGGAAAGCGTTGCACCATCAGCCAGTCCGCTCAGATACGCATCGCACAGGCTGTGCCCGGTCGGGCGCGAGCAGATGCGGGCAAAGCTGTCTGTCTGCATGGGGGTTATACGCTGTGCCCTGGCCTGCTCATGGAACAGGGTCGGGACCGCCAGCGGGCTGGCGAGGGCGCCTGTCAGGCAGAACAGGGCAAGCCGCTTCATGCGGGCACCTCAATGGCGTAATCTTCGATAACCAGATTGGCCAGCAGGTTCTTTGCCATATCTTCAGCTGTTTTGCGGGCGTCTTCCGCAGTGCTACCCTGCAGATCAAGCTCGATCACCTTGCCTACGCGCACATCCTGAGCGTTGCCAAAGCCAAGGGTATGCAGGGCATGGCCAATGGCCTTGCCCTGCGGATCCAGAACACCGTCTTTCAGCATGACGGTCACACGTACCTTCATTCTTCGCTCCCGTTGCCGCTCGCGGCTTTTACTGTACCGTTTCCGGGCCTCTCATGTCGCCCCCTGCCCCGTTTTCGGGCAGAATTCCCATGCGGCGCGCCACTTCCTGATACGCTTCCTTGACATTGCCGAGGTCACGGCGGAAGCGGTCCTTATCCAGTTTTTCGTTGGTCTGGGTGTCCCACAGGCGGCAGTTGTCGGGCGAAATTTCGTCCGCCAGCACAATCCGCATTTCCTCACCTTCCCAGCAGCGGCCGAATTCCAGCTTGAAATCGACAAGCTGGATGCCAATGCCGCTGAACAGGCCGCACAGGAAGTCGTTCACGCGCATGGCCATGCCCGTGATGTCTTCCATGTCATGTGCACAGGCCCATCCGAAAGCGATGATATGTCTTCCGACACCAGAGGGTCGCCCAGTTCGTCGTTCTTGTAATAGAATTCAACGATGGGGCGAGGCAGGCGCTGCCCTTCGGGAATGCCGAACCGCTTTGAAATGCTGCCTGCAGCAATATTGCGCACCACCACTTCCAGCGGAATGATTTCGACTTCCTTGACCAACTGCTCACGCATGTTGATACGCCGGATGAAATGCGTGGGAATGCCGATTTCCTGCAGGCGCAGCATCAGATGTTCGCTGATACGGTTGTTCAGCACGCCCTTGCCGGTAATAACGCCGCTTTTTGCGCCGTTTCCGGCCGTGGCGTCATCCTTGAAATACTGCACAAGCGTGCCCGGCTCGGGGCCTTCAAAAAGGATTTTTGCTTTACCTTCATAAAGCTGCCTGCGGCGGGCCATGATGATCCTTACCTGTCGTGTCAGACCAGACCGGCCGGGGCCGACTGGAAGATATGAAAAACCCGCCGTGGCGGTATGCTGGAAGTGCGTCCGGCTTTCATAGCAGGATTACCGCGCGGGCGATACGCCGCGCGGTGCCTGTGCCGTGTTTAGTGTTGCGGCCCGGTTTCACCAAAGATTTTTTCGTATTGCGCGTCGATCGCACGCAGGTGCTGGCGGCTGTCCATGGCGGCATCCAGCACATCGGCGCTGACACGGCCCGAAATTTCGGTATCCGCATCCAGATTCTGGCGGAAGGTCTTGCCTTCGGGGGTGCCGAGCTTCGTCCATGTTTCCATGGCGTTGCGCTGCACGATCCGGTAGGCGTCCTCGCGCGACAGTCCGGCCTTGGCAAGGGCCAGCAGGACTTCACCAGAATGGACAACCCCACCGAGGCTTTCGATGTTGGCGGCCATGCGGTCGGGGTAAACCACCAGTTTGGACATCATGCCCGACAGGCGTGCGAGTGCGAAGTCCAGCCCGATTGTGGCATCGGGACAGATGTTGCGCTCAACCGAGGAGTGGCTGATGTCACGCTCGTGCCACAGGGCCACGTTTTCCAGCGCGGGAATGACGGCCGAGCGTACAAGGCGGGCAAGGCCGGTCAGGTTTTCGGTCAGCACCGGGTTGCGCTTGTGGGGCATGGCTGAAGAGCCTTCTGCCCCGGATGGAAGAATTCTTCGGCCTCACGCACTTCGGAGCGCTGGAGGTGGCGGACTTCCGTAGCCAGGCGCTCGATGCCGCTGGCAATAACCGCCAGAGCGCAGAAGAAGGCAGCATGACGGTCGCGCGGGATAACCTGCGTGGAAACGGTCTCGGCCTGCAGGCCCAGCCGTTCGGCCACAAAGGATTCAACCCGCGGGTCGAGATGGGCATAGGTGCCAACGGCACCGGAAATGGCGCAGGTTGCGATTTCGGCCCGTGCGGTTTCAAGGCGCTGGCGGTTGCGGGCAAACTCAGCGTAGTGCCCGGCCAGCTTCAGGCCGAAAGAGGTCGGCTCGGCATGAATACCATGGCTGCGCCCGATGGTGAGCGTGTGCTTGTGTTCAAACGCGCGGGCCTTGAGTGCGGCCAGAACGTCATCCAGATCCTTGAGCAGCAGGTCGGTAGCCTGCACGAGCTGCACGGACAGGCAGGTATCCAGCACATCGGACGAGGTCATGCCCAGATGCACGAAGCGGCTTTCCGGCCCGACTTTTTCAGCCAGCCATGTCAGGAAGGCAATGACATCGTGGCGGGTTTCGGCCTCGATCTCGTCGATCCGGGCGAGGTCGGCCTCGGAAAAGGCGGCCATGGCGGCGTTGCCCTTCTCGCGCACAACCTTGGCGGCATCCTTGGGAACCGTGCCGTATTCCGCCATGGCTTCGCAGGCGAGCGCCTCGATTTCAAACCAGATGCGGTAACGGTTTTCGGGTGACCAGATGGCGGCCATGACGGGGCGGGTATAGCGCGGCACCATAACGCGTGTTTCCTTACTATCAGAACATGAAGGTCCAAACGGTGGCGCCTCTCTAGCGGATTTCCGTGCGGGCGTCTGCCATCAAAGCGGAAAACTTTGACTTTTTCGCCTGCTTGCCGGATTTCTCTGTTCTTGAGGTGCGGATTTGCACCCAAAAATCACGAATTGGAGCCGCCGTGTCAGGTCTTTTGCAATCTGTTAGCCTGCCCGCTGTTATCGCATTTTTGCAGGTTGTTCTGATTGATGTGACCCTTGCCGGAGATAACGCTGTTGTTATCGGCATGGCGGTGCGTTCGCTCACCCCGCAGGAACGGCAGAAGGCCATCTTTATCGGGGTGGGGTTTGCTGCCGTTATCCGTATTCTGCTGGCGCTGGTGGCGGTCAGGCTGCTGGCCATTGTCGGGCTGACACTGGCCGGCGGATTGCTGCTACTGTGGGTATGCTGGCGGATGTACCGCGAAATGCACGACAATGCCGGCGCGCACGGGACTGATGGCCCCACTCCCGGTGGTCTGGGTAAGGCGATTACGCGGATCGTGATAGCCGACCTGTCCATGAGCCTGGACAATGTGCTGGCCGTGGCGGGGGCTGCGCGCGAACATCCGGGTATTCTGGTCATGGGGCTAGCCCTTTCCGTGCTGCTGATGGGGCTTGCCGCATCGCTGATCGCCCGCCTGCTTGAGCGTTATAAATGGATTGCGTGGGTTGGCCTGCTCATTGTTCTGGGTGTTGCGCTGGAACTGATTGTCAAAGGCGGTGGCGAGATCTGGGGCCATATCGGGCACTGACACGTATCGGGCTGCACAGTATCTTGCGCCCGAACATGAAACAGGGTGACGTCTGAGCATGACATGTTTGCGTGCCGCATGCTGGCGGAGCTGGGCTGCTATTGGCCTGACCGTCGCTTTTCTGGGTGGCCCCGTATTGGCGGTGGCGGCGGATGATCCGGCGCCGGCGGCTGATGGGGACGATCTTTACGCTGCCCCAGAGCTTGATCTCTCCGTACCAACGGCTGGAGCGACAAGTGGCAGCCTGACGGACCGCCTGCATTTCTGGCTCCGGCTGGTTGGGCCGGATCGGGCCAGTGCGCAGGATTATGCGGATTTTCTGGCCAATGGCCCGGCATGGCCCCGCCGGTCGCTGATCAGTGCGCGTATGGAGCAGGCTCTGCTTTTGGAATCGAACCCGGCCATTGTGCGGGGGGTATGTAGTAGCCAGAGCCTGAACACGGCGGCTGCACTGGCGTATTGCGCGCAGCAGCTCCTGATCAGGTCGCCCGTCTGACAGATGAAGCCGCACGTGCATGGCAGAATGGTAACGATGCAGCGACCCCTGCCCGCCTGCTTACGGTCCAGTTTCCCACCGCGGTGACCCCGGCGGCTTCATGGATACGATTTGACCGTGAGGAGCGAGCCGGTCTGACAGAAGCCGCGCGGCGGACATTACCCTATCTGGCGGCTGACAGGCAGGCTCTGGCCCGTGCACGTCTGGCCTTTCGTACCAATGCAGCCGATGCGCAGGAACAGGCAGACGCGCTGCCAGCATCGGTTGCGGCTGACAGTTTTTTGTTTCTCGATCACGCACGCTGGTTACGTCAGCAGCAGCGTTATGATGAGGCCGTGGCCCTGTGGGCAGCGACAGGCAATGCAGCAGAACAGGCCGCCCCGCCCGCCCAGTTCTGGCGCGAGCGTGAAGCACTGGCGCGTGAGCTCCTGCAAAGCGGGCGCGCTGCTGATGCCCTGACCGTTGCAAATGATCCGGTTATTGGTGGTGCGGGACGGTTAGATTCCCTGTTTCTGTGTGGGTGGATTGCCCTACGCTTCGGGCATGATGCCCCCCGCGCAGTGGCATTTTTTCAGCCTCTGGCGCAGTCTTCCTCGCTTATCAGCAAAAGCCGGGGATTATACTGGCTGGCCCGTGCGTATGAGCAGGCCGGTAATGAGGGCGAATACCGTGCAACGCTGAAGCAGGCCGCCGCTTTCCCTTCCACTTTTTATGGCCAGTTGGCAGGTGCGCAGTTGGAAGGGCAGGATCAGGCCCTGCTCAAGCCCTCTTACGTGGCCGATATTACCCGGCGGGGCCTGCATGAACTGGCTCTGACTGGTGGCGCCGAGGATCAGGCGCTGGATGCGAACGAACTGGCGCAGGCCGCAGCCCTGCTGGTTTCATGGGGGGATAGGCCCCATGCGCGCGATTTTCTGCTCATGCTCGCAGGCCAGACCTCTGGGGATACGGCCCTGCGTGGGCTTTCGACTCTTGCCCAGCGGCTTGGCCTGCCTGACATTGCGGTAACCGCTGCCCGCAAGGCCGGGCGCGATGGCATTTTGCTACCCACAGGCTGGCCAGATCCTTACTCCATTCCCGAGAACGGGCTTCCTGCGGGGCTGGTGCCGGGCCTTATCCGGCAGGAAAGCAGCTTCAATCCCGATGCTGTCAGCATTTCCAACGCCATTGGCCTGATGCAGCTTAAACCTTCCACGGCGGCGGACATGACCCGGCAGGCTGGATTGGCCCCTTCCGCCGCCAGCGTAACAGGGTTGCATGACCCCATGAGCAACATTCGGCTGGGTGTTGCGTATCTTGAGCATATTCAGGGGCGCTTCGGGCCTGTCGTGCCTTATCTTGCCGCAGCCTATAATGGCGGACCGGGGCGGCTGGGGCGCTGGCTTGGCACAATGGGCAACCCGGCAAGCGATGGCGCCAAGGATGATGTGATGCTTGACTGGATTGAAAGCATTCCGCTGGCCGAAACTCGGAACTACGTTCAGCGCGTATGGGAAAACATGATTATTTACAGAGCTATGGGAGAGAACCAATGACACCGGCACGCTTTATCGCCACGTTTGGCGGGTGTGGACTGTCGCCCCGTGCTCCCGGCACCGTGGGGTCTTTTGCCGCTCTTGTTCTGGGTATTCCCATGCTCAAACGCCCGCGCCTGCTGGCCTCTTCGGCTGTGGCGGCAAGTGTTGTGGCTGGTGGGCGGCCAATCGTGCGGGAGATGGCGAGGATCACAGCTGGATTGTTATTGATGAAGTGGCCGGTATGTGGCTGGCGCTGCTCGGCTGCCTTCCGGCGGACGACAAGAAAGCTGCGGCGCAGCCAGCGGAAGCTTCTCCCGCATCCGGGCATGCGTGGTTTCTGCCTCTGTTGGCTTTTGGCCTGTTCCGCCTGTTTGACATTACCAAACCCGGCCCGGTCGGCACACTGGACAGGCGGCATGATGCGGTTGGCATTATGGGGGATGATATCGTGGCAGGGGTAATCGCCGCTGCTTGCGTGAAAGCCTTTAGGGCGCTGCCATACCTGCGGACGGTGCGCAAATAATGCATGATCCCCACCTCCCAGTCCCTCTTGCTGATGAGGCAACGCTTCATGCGGCGATGCTGCTGGAGGCCGAGCGGGTTCTGGGGCTGTTGCGTGCGGCTGCGGCGCGGGTGGTAACGGCAGAAAGCTGCACGGGCGGCTGGTGGCATCCGCCCTCACCCATTTTCCCGGTTCTTCCGACATGACGGAAGGTGCTGGTAACCTATTCCAATACCATGAAACAGACCCTGCTGGGCGTGCCTGACGCAATACTGGCGCAGCATGGTGCCGTGAGCGAGCCGACCGTACTGGCCATGGCGCATGGGGCCCTATCTGCTGCCAGACTGGCGCGGCTGAGTGTTGCTGTTTCAGGTATTGCCGGACCCGGCGGCGGCAGTGCCGCAAAGCCCGTAGCTGGTCTGGTTCGCCGTGGCGGACAGGAAAAACGTCACGGCAAAAGCGGCAAAACAGGTTTTTCCGGGCTCACGGGAGCAAATCCGCCTGCAGGCGGCGCGCTATGCTCTGACTATGGTGGCCGACTGTCTTTCAGGGACGCTCTGAACTGGAATACCAATGCCCTGTGCCGGGTAGCTGGGGCGTGGTGATACTTTCAGGTGCCACCATACCGGTGCCCGCGGCAATGACGCTGCCTTGCGGTGCGCGTGCCTGCGCCATGGCGGCCAGTCTGGCCTGAATATGGTCAAGGCTTCGACAGTTCAGGCGTCTGTTTCATTATCCGCCCTTTCTTCCTTTCCACACGGGCTGTTCTGCTGTGCAGCAGGATAAGGCGCGGGATCAGGGACGGCATGCGCCGGGGCTGCGTAGGCCAGCACGGCGAACAGAGCCGGTGTTAGGGCTGATACGACACGCATGAGGGGTTTCCCTTCGCGGTTTCAGGTCGCGGGCTTGCTGTCCGGTATGGATGAGCCAACCATAGCACTCTGCGGCGGCCCGTAAATATCACGCGCCCGTTTGATGAAGGCCGAAACCATCAGCCGTGTGGCTTCTGTAAAGACGACGCCAATGGCCATTTGCAGAATGCGGGAACTGAATTCGAAATCGACAAAAAATTCGACAAGGCAGCCCTGTGGGTCGGGGCTGAAGCGCCAGACATTGCGCAGATAACGAAACGGCCCCTTTTCATACCGCACAGTAATGGTGCCGGGGCGTTCAAGTGTGACGCGCGACGTGAAGCTCTCGCGAAAAGGGCCAAACCCGATAGTCAGGTCAGCCACAAGTTCGGAGGTAGTTTGCGTCCGCACCTTGGCGGCCGTGCACCAGGGCAGAAATTCAGGGTAACGGCCGACATCGGCTACCAGATCGAAAATCTGCTCTGGCTGGTAAGACAGAACACGCTTTTCTGCGTGTTTAGGCATTATCGCATCTCCTTCAGGCGTGCGGCGCGTGCCTCGCGCAGGGCAGCGAAATCGCTGTCCGCATGGTAGGATGAGCGGGTAAGCGGACTGGAACTAACCTGAAGGAAGCCCTTTACCCGCGCCATACCACCATAGTCCTCAAATTCGTCCGGCGTAACAAACCGTGCAACCGGCGCATGTTTGACCGTTGGTTGCAGATACTGCCCCATGGTGATGAAGTCCACATCCGCCACACGCAGGTCGTCCATGACCTGTGCGAGTTCCATTTTCTCTTCCCCCAGCCCCAGCATCAGACCGGATTTGGTGAAAATGGACGGATCAAGCTGTTTCACGCGGTCGAGCAGCCTGAGCGACTGATAGTAACGCGCACCGGGCCTGATTGTGGGATAAAGCCGGGGCACGGTTTCCAGATTGTGGTTGAACACATCTGGCCGCGCTTCAACAACAACTTCCAGTGCCTTGTTTTTACGTAAAATCCGGGGTCAGGATTTCTATGGTCGTCTCGGGGGCCGCTGCGCGAATGGCCTTGATTACAGCCGCGAAATGCGCAGCCCCACCATCGGCCAGATCGTCTCTGTCCACCGAGGTTATCACCACATGCCGCAGGCCCAGCCGGGCTACGGCTTCGGCCACGCGGTTGGGCTCGTCCGTATCCAGCGGTAGTGGCATACCGGTGCTGACATTGCAGAACGCGCAGGCCCGCGTGCAGATTTCCCCCATGATCATCATGGTGGCATGCCGTTGCGACCAGCATTCCCCGATATTAGCACGCGGCTTCCTCGCAGACGGTGACAAGCTTGTTGTCACGCATGAGGGCGCGGGTTTCATGATAGGTCGGGTGATTGGGCGCTTTGACGCGGATCCACTCAGGCTTGCGGGCAATCGGGTTGTCAGGCCGATGTGCCTTTTCCGGGTGGCGCAGTTTGACTACGTCTTTTTTACGGTGATCGATTATGACGCGCGTTGGCATGGTCCTGCCCAATCTTGAACAATAGCCTTACAGAACTGGAACGCTCCACCTGCCCCGTCAAGGCGGCAAACCCCGGAGTTGGGGTCTGCCGCCATCACAGGCGCGGGAGATGCGCCCATGCGGGTCTGGCGTGTGACTAAAAGTGCAGTGCGCCACCATAAGCGGCCAGCACGGCCTCGTGCATGGATTCAGAAATGGTGGGGTGTGGGAAAATCGTTTCCGACAGTTCCGCTTCCGTCAGTTCGCCCGTGCGGGCGATGACATAACCCTGAATCATTTCCGTTACTTCCGCACCGATCATGTGCGCACCCAGCAATTCGCCCGTTGCATCGTCAAACACGGTCTTGATCAGGCCGGTGGGTTCCCCCATGGCCAGAGCCTTACCGTTGGCCAGAAGCGGGAATTTGCCCACACGCACCTTGTATCCGGCTTCTTTGGCGCGGGCTTCCGTATAACCAACCGATGCAATTTGCGGGCGGCAATAGGTGCAGCCGGGAATTTTTGTAACATCAATAGGATGCACGGTTTTCCCAGCAATGGCCTCAATACACATGACGGCCTCGTGGCTGGCCTTGTGTGCCAGCATGGTGCGCCTGCGAGATCGCCAATGGCATACACCCCGTCCTCGCCCGTGCGGCAGAGCGCATCGGTTACGACATGGGTGCGGTCAACCTTGATCTTGGTGCCTTCAAGGCCGATGTTTTCGACATTTCCGACAATACCAACGGCGGAAATAATCTTGTCCACCGTGATGGTTTCGGTTTTGCCGCCTGCTTCCACCGTGATGCTGACACTATCGGCCCCTTTCTGCGGGGACCAATCTTGGCGTTGGTAAGTATCCTTATGCCCTGTTTTTCAAACTCTTTATGGGCAATGGCACTGATTTCCTCATCTTCCACGGGCAGGATACGCGGGGCGACTTCAACCAAAGTCACTGCCGCGCCCATGTTGCGGTAAAACGAGGCAAATTCCGTACCGATGGCCCCCGAGCCGATGACCAGCAGGCGCTTGGGCATTTCTTCCGGCACAAGGGCTTCGCGGTAGGACCAGATAAACTGTCCGTCCGGCTCAAGTCCCGGCAGGATACGGGCTCTGGCCCCTGTTGCCAGAATGACGTTCTTGGCGTTCAGGGTCTGGGGCGCGCCGTCTTTCTTGCTGACCAGCACCTTGCGCCTGCCGTTGGCTGTTACGCCATCGAGTTTGCCAAATCCTTCAAAAACAGGGACTTTGGCTTTCTTGAGCAGGTGCGAAACCCCCGATGAAAGCTGCTTGGATACAGCGCGGGAGCGGGCAACAATTTTTTTAAAATCAAAGCTTACCGCTTCGGCCTTGAAGCCGTAGCCATCAAGGTCATGCAGTAGATGATTGATTTCCGAGGCGCGCAGCAGCGCCTTGGTGGGGATACAGCCCCAGTTCAGGCAGATGCCCCCAAGGTGGTTGGCTTCAACCACAGCAGTGGACAGGCCAAGCTGTGCGGCGCGCAGCGCGGCCACATAGCCGCCCGGGCCGCCACCGATAACAACCAGGTCAAAATCGGTCTGGCTCATGGTATCAGATTCTCCGCTACGTGCTGGTTAAAGCACAAGAGACAGGGGCGACTGCACAGCCGTGCGGAACGCGTTCAGCCATTGTGCGGCGGTTGCGCCGTCAACGGCACGATGATCAACCGACAGGGTCACGGTCATGACCGTTGCGATCTTGATCTCGTTGCCCGATACGACAGGCTGTTTACGACCTGCGGCAATGGCAAGGATCGCGGCCTGCGGCGGGTTGACGATGGCGGCAAAGTCCTTGACGCCATACATGCCCATGTTCGAGATCGAGAACGTGCCGCCCTGAAACTCTTCCGGTTTGAGTTTGCCTGCACGGGCGCGGCTGATCAGCGACTTGGCTTCCTGACTGATCTCGCGCAGGCTCTTGGAATCGGCCTTGCGGACAATCGGGGTAATCAGCCCGTCATCAAGAGACACCGCGACGGAGATATCGGCATCTTCATGCAGGAGTATGCCTTCTTCGGTGTAGTAGGCATTAACCGTGGGCACCTTTTTGAGTGCTACTGCCGAAGCCTTGATGAGCATGTCATTGACGGAGAGCTTGACGCCGTCTTCCCCCTCGCCTTCCGCCAGTGCGTTAAGCTGGGCACGCAGCGCCATCAGGGCGTCCAGTTCCACATCTATGGAAACATAGAAATGCGGGACATTAGCCTTGGATTCAGTCAGCCTGCGGGCAATGACCTTGCGCATGGTGGTGTGCGGCACCAGACGGCTGCCACCCGAAGCAGGCAGGGCAGCGGCAGGTGCAGCGGCTTCAGCCTTGGGTGCGTTCTGGGCGTTTTCCACATCCCGCTTGACGATACGGCCATTAGGGCCGGAGCCCTTGATGTTCGCAAGGTCGAGCCCCTTCTGTCGGGCAATACGCCGTGCGAGAGGGGACGCCACGATACGGGTACCGGTTGCCGCCTTGGCGGCTATCGGTGCGGGGGCCGCAGGCGTGGGGGCTGGTGCCTGTGGGGCCACCGGGCTGTTCTGTACAGCAGGAGCCGTGGGGGTCGAAGACTTGAGCGCCCCTTCAGCCGGAACGGCCTCGCCTTCTTCCACCAGAATGGCGATAGGCGTGTTGACCGCGACCCCTTCGGCCCCTTCGGGCACCAGAATGCGGCCTAAAATCCCTTCCTCAATGGCTTCGACTTCCATCGTCGCCTTGTCGGTTTCGATTTCAGCCAGCACATCGCCTGATGCAACGGTGTCGCCTTCTTTCTTGACCCACCGCGCCAGCTTGCCTTCCGTCATGGTGGGGGAAAGGGCTGGCATGAGAATTTCAGTTGCCATCGTCTCAGCCTCTCAGATCAGGCCGCGCACGGCTTTGACGACGTGCTCGGGCTGTGGCAGCGCCAGTTTTTCCAGATTGGCGGCAAACGGCATGGGTACATCCACACCAGCAACGCGTGCGGGCGGCGCATCCAGCCAGTCAAACGCATGCTCGATCACCTGCATGGCAACCTCGGAGCCAATTCCCGCGAACGGCCAGCCTTCTTCCACCGTCACAAGGCGACCGGTCTTGCGAACGCTCTCGACAATGGTTGCGGTATCCAGCGGGCGGAGACTGCGCAGGTTGATGACTTCGGCCTCAATGCCTTCCGCCGCCAGAAGCTCGGCAGCTTCCAGAGCGATCCCCACCGCGATGGAGAAGGATACGATCGTCACATCCTTGCCGGGCCGTTCGATCTTCGCCTTGCCAATAGGCAGGATGAAGTCTTCATCCACCGGGCATGGGAATTTGTGGCCGTACAGGATTTCGTTTTCGAGCACCACAACCGGGTTGGGGTCACGAATGGCGGCACGCAGTAGGCCTTTGGCATCTGCTGCCGACCATGGGGCGACAACCTTGAGGCCAGGCACATGCGCATACCAGCTTCCGTAGCACTGCGAGTGCTGGGCACCCACGCGCGCGGCGGCACCATTGGGGCCACGGAAAACGATGGGACAACCCATCTGCCCGCCAGACATGTAGAGCGTCTTGGCTGCCGAGTTGATGATATGTCAATGGCCTGCATGGCGAAGTTCATGGTCATGAACTCGACAATGGGTTTCAGCCCGGTCAGGGCTGCGCCAACGGCCATGCCTGTAAAACCGTGTTCGGTAATGGGCATGTCAATGACGCGCTTCTCACCGAATTCCTGCAAAAGCCCCTGCGAGATTTTGTAGGCACCCTGATATTCGGCCACTTCCTCACCCAGCAGGAAGACATCACCATCGCGGCGCAGTTCCGCCGCCATGGCGTCACGCAGCGCTTCGCGCACGGTAATTTCCTGTGTGGGGCCCCAGTCCTTGTCTTCATGCGAAACAAAGCTTTGGGGAGCCTGCGTCGCAGCAGCAGGTGCTGCCGATACAGGCTGTGCTGCGGCCGGCGCTGCCTGTGTGGCTGCGGGTGCCGTCTGGCCTGCCTGATCCGGCACGGCCTCGCCTTCCTCCACCAAAATGGCGATAGGCGTGTTGACCGCAACCCCTTCGGTGCCTTCGGGCACAAGAATACGGCCGAGCACGCCGTCTTCAATCGCCTCGACTTCCATCGTGGCCTTGTCGGTTTCGATTTCGGCCAGAATATCGCCGCCGGAGACCGTGTCTCCTTCCTTTTTCACCCAGCGTGAAAGCTTGCCTTCCGTCATGGTGGGGGAAAGCGCGGGCATCAGAATTTCAGTCGCCATGATCTTTCAGGCCTCCAGCACAACGTCCGTGAACAGTTCAGAAGGATCAGGTTCCGGGCTTGTCTGTGCAAAGTCCGCGGCGTCGTTGACGATGGCCTTGATCTCGGTATCCATGGCTTTCAGGGCAGCTTCTTCCACCCCGGCTTCCAGAAGGATATGCTTAACGTGTTCGATCGGGTCGTGGTGCTTGCGAACGTTTTCAACCTCTTCACGCGTACGGTATTTGGCCGGATCTGACATGGAGTGGCCACGGTAGCGGTAGGTCATCATTTCCAGCAGGAAAGGCCCCTTCCCTGCGCGGCAATGCGCCACGGCTTCGGCGGCGGCTTCATGCACGGCGGCAACGTCCATACCGTCCACCTGCCTGCCGGGAATGCCCCAGGGTTCGCCGTTCTTGTAGAACTCGTGCCAGGCAGAAGCGCGCTCGACCGAGGTGCCCATGCCGTAACGGTTGTTTTCAAGCACGAAGAGACAGGGCAGCTTGTGCAGGGCCGCAAGGTTGAAGCTTTCGTAAACCTGCCCCTGATTGGCTGCACCATCCCCAAAATACGCAACGGCGACTTCATCCGTCCCGCGGTATTTGTTGGCGAAGGCAAGCCCGATGCCCAGCGCAACCTGTGCCCCCACGATGCCGTGTCCGCCGTAGAAATTCTTCTCACGGGAGAACATGTGCATGGAGCCACCCTTGCCATGGGAATATCCCGTGGCGCGGCCGGTCAGCTCCGCCATGACGCCTCGCGGCTCCATGCCTGCGGCAAGCATCTGTCCGTGGTCGCGGTAGGAGGTGATGAGCTTGTCACCATCGCGCAGGCACATCTGGATGCCGGTCACAACGGCTTCCTGCCCGATGTAGAGGTGGCAGAAACCACCGATGAGGCTCATGCCGTAAAGCTGTCCGGCCTTTTCCTCGAAACGGCGGATCAGCAGCATGTCATGGTAAGCCTGCATGAACTGGTCGCGGGTCAGAGAGGGCTCATTGCGGCCCGCTTTGCCCACCTGTTTGTCTGTTGTACCCATGAATGGAGTCCTTAACTATACTCAACCATTTAATGCGACACCTGGCTTTGATTGGGAGAAGACAGACATTTTATCCTGCGTCTTTGTTAAGTGCATGAAAATCCGGTTCTTGGGCCGCGCCTTTATTTGGCGTTATATTCTCCTGACTGTCCCCCGCTTTTGTGCAACAGCCTGATGTTGTCGATCTGCATGCCGCGATCCACTGCCTTGCACATGTCATACAAGGTTAGTGCTGCGACTGACACAGCCGTCAACGCTTCTATTTCCACACCTGTCGCCCCCGTTGTTGTAACAACGGCGGTAATCACGACCTTGTCATTCCCAGCAGCAAAATCCACGCTGATGCTGCTTAGGCTCAGAGGGTGACATAATGGGATAAGATCGGCGGTTTTCTTGGCCGCCATGATCCCCGCTATACGCGCTGTCGCGTACACATCGCCCTTGGGCATATCGCCCGACTGGATCATGTCCAGCGTGCGGGAGGCCATGAGAATCTCCCCGCACGCCACGGCCTTGCGATGTGTTGCGGGCTTGGCGGAAACGTCCACCATCCGGGCATGGCCAGCCATGTCCAGATGCGTCAGCCGTGCCTGTGTCATGTCAGTCCGTGCCCAGAAGCTTGCGCGCGGCCTCTCCGGGGTCGGGCTGACGCAGCAGGGATTCCCCAACGAGAAAACCCGTTACGCCCTGTGCGGAAAGCTGCTCGATTTCGGCATGGGTCTTGATGCCGCTTTCCGAGATAATGATCCTGTCAGGCGGCACCAGCGGCGCAAGCTGGCTGGTGGTGTTGATATCCGTCACCAGTGTCTTGAGATTGCGGTTGTTGATGCCGATCAGGAAAGTATCCAGCGCCAGAGCGCGGTTCAGTTCTTCCTCGTCATGAACTTCCACCAGAACGTCCATGTCCAGTCCTTTGGCATGGTCTACCAGTTCCAGCGCTTTTTCGTCGCTCAGGATGCTCATGATCAGCAGGATGCAGTCAGCACCGATCAGGCGGCTTTCATAAACCTGCCACGGGTCGAGAATGAAGTCCTTGCGCAGGACAGGCAGCGCGCAGGCGGCACGTGCTGTGATCAGGTCGTCATTCGAGCCGTGAAAGCATGAGCTTTCAGTCAGAACCGACAGGCAGGCAGCCCCGGCCTGCTCGTAGCTACGTGCGACCTGAGCCGGGTCGTAATGCTCTTGAAGGATGCCCGCCGAAGGAGAAGCCTTCTTGATTTCGGCGATAAGCCCCACGGCGCGGTCTGCGGCTTTTTCTTTCAGGGCGCGTCCAAAGCCACGGGGTGCGTCCTTCTGCTCCTGCACCTTCGCTGAAATTTCCTTCAGGGGCAGCAGGGTGGAGCGGTGTTCGACTTCCAGTTTCGTTCTGGCGCAGATACGGGCCAGAACATCAGGCAGTTCGTCGGCTCCGGCGGCGCAAACGGCGTCTGAAGGTGCAACCGTGGACGTGTTGGGTGTATCGCTCATGATTGTCCTGTTTATCTTTCGGGTCGAGCGGCAGACCCGGCCGCGCGTAACCCATCAAGAACCGCCAGAGCGGCCCCGTTATCCAGCGAGCGCGCGGCTTCCGCCACACCATTTTTCAGCGCATGCGGGTCAAGCCGCCCTTCGTGCAGAAGGCTGATCCGCCCCGCGACATGAAGGGCGCAGGCCGCGTTTAACAGGACGGTGTCCCGGTAAGCCCCATGCGCACCACGCAACAGCTCATCAAGCGCTTGCGCGTTATGCTGTGCGTTTCCTCCTTGTATGGCACTCACTGGCGCGTATGCAAGCCCCGCCATTTCCGGCTCAACCGCAAAGGAATAAGCACGCCCATCTTCAAGGGCTTCAACCTGCGTGGGGCCAGCCAGCGTCATTTCATCAATGCCGCCATGACCTATGCGCGGCAGGCCGCATACGGCCCATACTCGTTCGGAACCCAGTCTGCCCAGCACATCCACCACGGGCCGTAGCATGAAGGAGAAAACACCCCTACCAGCTGCCGCCGGACCCCGGCGGGGTTTACCAGCGGGCCAACAAGGTTGAACAGAGTGGGCAGCCCCAGCGCCTTGCGTGCCTGCGCCGCATGCCGCATGGCCGGGTGATGGTTGGGGGCCGCAAGGAAAATGGCCCGATGTGACTGCATCTGGCTACGAAGGGATGCGGCATCCGCCAGAAGGGGTACGCCAAGCGCACCCAACACATCCGATGCGCCGGAAAGCGATGAAACCGCCCTGTTGCCATGCTTGGCAACAGGAATGCCCAGAGCCGCCAGAACAAAAGCAACGGCGGTGGACACATTCAGCGTCCCGTAATTGTCCCCCCCCGTGCCGCAGACATCCACGGTGTTGTCTGGCAGGTCTGGCACCGCGTTCATGCGCTGCCGCAGGGCGGTTACCGCCCCCAGCAGTTCGTCGGGCGTTTCTCCACGCACACGCAATGCCATTAGAAAGGCGGCAATGCGTTCGGATGAAACCGCGCCGTCCATGATTACGCCAAAAGCCTCTTCGGCCTGTGTAGCGCTGAGGGATTCTCGTTTGGCCAGCCGTTCAAGCACTGCCGTAAACAGGGCGTGGCTGTCAGCCGTAACCGCGCTCAGAGTGTCAGACATGAGCCTGTCCGGCATTCCATTCCCGGGCGATGGTCAGAAAATTACGGAGCAGGTCATGCCCATATTCAGAGGCAATGCTCTCGGGGTGGAACTGCACGCCTGATATCGGGAGTTCACGGTGTCGCACACCCATGATCACGCCATCTTCCGTCCACGCCGTGACTTCCAGATGCGGGGGAATGCTGGCGGGTTCCAGTGTCAGGCTATGATAGCGTGTGGCCTTGAAAGGACTGGGAAGGCCCGCGAACACGTCCTTGCCCTCGTGATAGACCGGGCTGATCTTGCCGTGCATGGGGGTGGGGGCGCGGACAACCTCGGCACGGAAAACCTGCCCTATTGCCTGATGCCCAAGGCAGACACCGAAAACAGGCACTTTACCAGCGGCAGCAGCAATCAGGTCACAGCAGATTCCAGCCTCGTTGGGGGAGCACGGGCCGGGGGGAAAGAACGATGGCCTGCGGGTTCAGGGCAAGGGCTTCATGGGGCTCAGGGCGTCATTGCGAACAACGTCACACGTCTCCCCCAGCTCGCCCAGATAATGGACAAGGTTGAAGGTAAAACTATCGTAATTGTCGATCAGAAGGATCATGGTGAAATGATGGCCTTTTAAACTGCCGCGGTCAATTAACACGAAACGGGCGAGGTATTATCCCCTGCCCGCCTCTTCGCGCGCCTGCTCCATGGCGGTTTGCGCAGCCCTGAAAACGGCTCGTGCCTTGTGGCGGGTTTCTTCGTATTCGCTTTCGGGGTGGCTATCCGCCACCACGCCGCAGCCAGCCTGTACGTGGATTGCACCATCCTTGATAACCGCCATGCGCAGGCCGATACAGGTATCCATGTCGCCACCGGCCCCGAAGTAGCCGATACAGCCAGCATAGGTGGCGCGGCGCGTACGCTCGATTTCGTCAATAATTTCCATAGCGCGGATTTTAGGTGCCCCGGTCAGGTTCCGGCCGGGAAAGCCGCCACAAGGGCGTCGAGCGCATCAAGCTCTGGCCGCAGCGTGCCTTCCACGTTGGAGGAAATGTGCATGACGTGGCTGAAACGCTCAATGACGAACCGTTCCGTGACCGCGACTGATCCCGGCTGGCTAACCCTGCCCACATCGTTGCGCCCGAGATCGATGAGCATCAGATGCTCGGCTATTTCCTTTTCATCGGCCAGAAGGTCCTGCTCAAGCTGCTGGTCTTCTTCTGTGGTCTCGCCGCGCGGGCGTGTGCCTGCCAGAGGGCGAACCGTCATTTTGCCTGCGCGCAGACGCACCAGAATTTCGGGTGATGAGCCAACGAGCGAAAAGCCGCCAAAATCAAGATGGAACAGGAACGGAGCCGGGTTGATCCGCCGTAACGCCCGGTAAAGGTCGAGGGATGGCAGCGGAAACGCCGTGGAAAAGCGTTGGCTGGGCACGACCTGGAAAGCGTCACCTGCCGCGATATAGTCCTGTATTTTCCTTACGGAATCACAGAACTCGTCATGCGTGAAGGTTGAAACCGGCTCGCGGTAAGGTGGCACATCAGGTGTTGGCGGCTGTGTGGGCAATGCTCCTGCCAGACAGTTGCGCGCGCGGGCCAGCAGGGCATGCGCGCGATCCCATGCGGTGCCACAGGTTTCACCTGCCGCAGGGCGCACGGGGGCCGCCAGAATAAGCTCGTCGGTGACTGTATCAAAAACGGCAAACAGGCCGGGCCGCATCAGCACGGCTTCGGGTAGGTTCAGGTCATCAGGCGGGGCATCTGGCAGATGCTCCATCTGACGCACCATGTCGTAGCCAAGATACCCGAACAGTCCCGCAATCATGGGGGGGAGCCCCGGTTGCAGGGTAAGCTGGGTTTCCTGAATGAGCTGGCGCAAGCTGTCCAGAGGGCGCTCAACCGCTGTGGTCGTGTGGCCATCGGCTTCTACACTCACGCAGCCATTATGGCAGGTCCAGATCAGGTCTGGCATCAGCGCTATAACGGAATAGCGGCCACGGGATATGCCGCCTTCCACGCTTTCAAGCAGCAGGCTGTGCCGCCCTGCCCCGGCATGCAGGTGGGTTAGACGGATATAGGCGGAAACCGGCGTCAGCAGATCTGCTGCCTCGACCGAGAACACCACCGAAGCCTGACCATTATGCCAAGCCGCCTCGCACGCCTTGCGTGATGGAGAGTCGGAGGAATGGAGCTTCATGGTCATGGTGTGTTGCCGCCAAACCCGGCTTCCGACAGAGCGGTGTTAACGCCCGTTTGAATGACGCGGGGCGGAGTGTTGCGCGACAGGGCATTGATATAGCTTGCTGCGATATCTTCCCCCATGGCCTGCGAGAGGCTCGCACGCAGCTTGCTAATAGCCTGCTCGGGTGCCGGCGGGTTGGGTACGAACACCCGCGTGACGACGGCGACAAAAAATGCATTGTCGTCTTCCGCCATAAATGCCTGCCCGGGTTTCATGTTCGGCAGGGCCGTCATGAGCTCAGCGGGGATGTTCTTGTTGGGTGCAGCCAGAGCAAACGAAGCGCCGCGGGTAGTCTGCGCCCCGGCGATAGCGTTGTGCCCAGAGCCCCTTTGGCCTTGGCGGCCGTATAGAGTGCGGTAGCCGCCAGATCGGCCGCGTGACGGCGGTTTTCAGCTTGCCATGCGGCGAGAACCTGCGGGCGGGCTTCCTCGAAGCTCAGCGGGGCGGATGGCTTGACTGTATCCACGGCCACGGCAAACCAGCTATTGTCAGGCCCTTCGTTCAGGAACGGAGGAGCCCCTTCCTTCTGGGCAAAAACCTGATGAATGATCGCATTGCGTAGGGGGCCTGATGCCGGAATCGGTGCGGGTGTGCCTTCGGCTGTCAGGCCCTGCGCGTTGAGCGTGCCGGAAATGGCTGCAGCCCCCAACGTATCGGGAATGGCATCAAGCCCTTTGGCTGCGATTGCATCTTGCAGAGGTCGCAGGCGTTCACTGATGGCCGAAGGTGTGGCGGCCTTGCGGTACTCATCAAGAATCTGCTCGCGCGCTGTGGCAAAAGGCGTGACCTGAGCCGGTTTGATGTTCGAAACCCGGAAAACCGCCCATCCTGCTTCTGTCTTCACAGGGCTGCTGACGCTGTCTGCCGGAGCACTGAAAATAGCTGTGCGCAGGATTTCGGAAGGAATGGCGGCCGCGCGCGTGCCCGGCATTGCCACCGAAGCGGCGTTGCCTGCCGCTTTCTGGGCGGCAGCCCAGTCACCGGATGCAGCCCATGCGGTGCTGACGCTCTGTGCCTGTTCCTGTGTCGGGAAGGTAATGAGCTGAACATCACGCGATTCAGGTGCGTTGAAACGGCTGGCCTGCTCATCATAGATCTGCTTTATCCGGTTTTCGTCCAGCGTCAGCGTATCCGAAACGGTCTGGGGCGACAGGACGACAATCCGGGCGTGGCGCAGTTCCGGCACGCGGAATAGCACGGATGGTTGGCGTAATAGCGGCGAAGCGCTGCCTCATCTGGTGCGGGGAGTGTTGGCTGTGCAGCGAACGGCACGCGGATGAAATCCACCACATGCGTGCGCGCACCAAAGGTGATGAAACGCTGGAGCATGATGTCCGGCACGCTTGCGCCTTCAGCCATGGGCAGCAGGACAGCGCGGACTGTCAGGTCATCGCGCACAAGCTGGATCACATGTTCTTCGCTCAGGTGGCGTTCCTGAAGAACAGTATTGAAGGTCGCGCGGTCAAACTGCCCGTTTGGCCCTTTGAAATTGGGGAGCGAGAAAATTTCATCCCGCACGGCTGAGTTGGGGACAATCAGGCCCATTGTCCGTGCGGCGTCCAGCACCTCGGCCCGGCCAGTCAGGCGCTGGAGAATCTGCAGCGCCATCTGGCGGCGCATGATGGGCGAAAGCTGAGAAGGATCGCTCATCCCGGCCTGGCGCGCCGCTGCGGGCAGTTCAGCCTGCAGGGCGGAGGCCAGTGCCCCCGCAGTGACGGTCTGCTTACCGACACGGGCTGCGACATCGGGGCCTTCACCCAGATGGCCGACGACATCGCCCGCACCCCAGCCGACAAAGGCAAGGAAGACAAAGGCTGCGGTCACACGGCCCAGCCACGATTCAACAAAAACTCGCCGCAGGTAGGAAATCATCGCCTCGGGGATCCACCGCTTGTCAAACACTATGCCATTATCATATTCAGGCGCGGCACCATAAGCGCAGGCGTGGCGCTTGACCAGCCATAACCGTGGCGCAGGATGCGGCGGTTGTGGTTCATGGCCTGTTCTGTCAGGGATAGCCACAGCGTGGGCCGTGCATTTGTGCGGATGCCACATATGGGCGCAACGACAGACATGACTGAATTAACGCGCGACAGGGAGCAGGGTATGAGCAGGCAGATGATCGTCGGCAACTGGAAAATGAATGGCACACGGCAGGCTGCGCAGGCACTGGTGGCGAGCCTTGTTGACCGGCTGCCGCAGGGTAGTGCTGACGTGGTGATCTGCCCGCCCTTTACGCAGCTTGCTCCCGTGGCTGACCTGCTGGCAGGCTCTGCCATCGGCCTTGGCGCGCAGGACTGCCATCAGGCTGTCAGCGGAGCTTATACGGGTGATGTCTCGGCCCCCATGCTGGCGGATCTTGGGGTGTCGTATGTCATCCTCGGCCATTCCGAGCGGCGGCAGGGTCATGCCGAACTCGATGAAACAGTGCGGGAAAAAGCCGTAGCTGCCATCGCTGCGGGACTTGTGCCTGTCATCTGTATTGGTGAAACGGCTGAGCAGCGTGATGCCGGGCAGCATGAGGATGTTCTGGGCTGGCAAATCGAAGGCTCCCTGCCCGCAGGCTTTAGCGGTGTTCTGGCCTATGAGCCGGTCTGGGCCATTGGCTCGGGACGGGCTGCAACAGAGGAGCAGATCGCCCAGACAATGGCTTTCTTGCGTGCTGAACTGCTTCGTCAGTTCGGAGAGACTGGAAAAGCTGTCAAAATCCTGTATGGAGGGTCCGTAAACGCGGGGAACGCGCCGTCCATCCTGTCCATTCCCGAGGTGGCGGGCGCTCTGGTCGGTGGCGCCAGCCTGAACGCGGATGCGTTTCTCTCCATCGTGGGCGCGGCTTCGGCCTCCTGACCCGCTGCACTGAATCTGGAACCTGATATGACTACAGCCCTGCTGATCCTGCATTTCTGTGTCACCGTAGCTCTGATTGGCGTTGTGCTGATTCAGCGCAGCGAAGGGGGCGGTCTGGGTATTGGCAGCAGCCAGGGCATGGGGGCATTCATGTCCGGTCGTGGTACTGCCAACCTGCTGACCCGCACCACCGCTGTGCTGGCCGGGCTGTTCATGCTGCTGTCCCTGACACTCGCCCTGCTCTACCGCGGTGGAGTGAGTGGCGTCGGGCATGACATTCTGGCACAGCCGCCGCAGGGTGCGGTCTCCGCGCCGCAGCCCGCACCGGCAGCGCCCAAGCCCTGAAGTCTTGAACATGTGCTCCACCTGCTGGCACGGGTGGGGTATAAGTCTATCGGTTCTGGTCTCCGTGTGCATCCGTGCATGTGGGGGCCGAATCTCGTTTGCCATTATCCACCCACTCCTGTCCGTGTAGGAAGTTCGCTCATGACACGTTTTGTCTTTATTACCGGTGGCGTGGTGTCCTCTCTGGGAAAAGGGATCGCATCCGCCGCTCTGGGCGCCCTGCTGCAGGCGCGTGGCTACAAGGTGCGTCTGCGCAAGCTTGATCCCTACCTGAACGTGGACCCCGGCACCATGAGCCCTTACCAGCATGGTGAAGTGTTCGTGACCGAAGATGGCGCCGAGACCGATCTGGATCTGGGGCATTACGAGCGCTTTACCGGAGTGAATGCCAGCAAGGAGGATAATACCACCACGGGGCGGATCTATTCCGATGTGATCCTGCGTGAACGCCGTGGGGATTATCTGGGCGCGACCGTGCAGGTCATTCCGCATATTACCGATGCCATCAAGGATATTGTCGTTGCCAATACCGATGATCTGGACTTTGTTCTGGTCGAAATCGGCGGCACGGTGGGGGATATTGAAAGCCTGCCTTTCCTTGAGGCCATCCGTCAGTTGCGTAATGATCTGGGTACGGACCAGACCATGGTTGTGCATCTGACGCTCCTGCCCTGGATTGCATCGGCAGGTGAGCTGAAAACAAAACCCACACAGCATTCGGTCAAGGAACTGCAGAATGTGGGTATCCAGCCCCAGATCCTGCTCTGCCGGTGTGACAGGCCCATTCCCCCCACGGAAAGGCGCAAGATCGCCAGCTTCTGTAACGTCCGGCCCGAAGCGGTTATCGCTGCCCGCGATGTGGATACGATTTACGCCTGCCCCCTCTCCTATCATGCTGAAGGCATGGATAACGAGGTGCTGCGTTACTTCGGTCTGCCGTATCAGGACGAGCCCGACCTCGAAAACTGGCGCCGCGTTGTCGATGCTATTCGCCACCCTGAAAGCGAAGTGCGTATTGCAGTCGTCGGCAAATACACAGCGCTGCTCGATAGCTACAAATCGCTGAACGAAGCGCTGCTACACGGTGGGATTGCCCACCGGGTCAAAGTGACGTTGCAGTGGATCGATTCTGAAAAAATCGAGAAAAACCCGGCTCTTCTGGAAGAAACTCTGGGCGATGTCCACGGCGTTCTCGTGCCCGGCGGCTTTGGTGAGCGCGGCTCACAGGGCAAGATTGAGGCCATTCGCTTTGCGCGTGAAAAGGGTATTCCCTTCCTTGGTATCTGCTTTGGCATGCAGATGGCGGTTATTGAATGCGCAAGAAACCTTGCTGGCCTGCCCGATGCTTCGTCAACCGAGTTCGGCCGCACGGATGAACCCCTTGTTGGCCTGATGACGGAATGGGCGCGTGGTAATGAGCGCCTGCGCCGGAGCGAAGGTGGTGAACTGGGTGGCACCATGCGTCTGGGTGCTTATCCGGCAGCGCTTGTCCCAGGTACCCGGGCAGCCGAGGTATATGGTGCTACCGCTATCCGTGAGCGTCATCGCCATCGGTATGAGGTGAATATCCATTACCGCGAACAGCTTGAAAAAACCGGGCTGAAGTTCTCCGGCCTTTCCCCTGACGGTATTCTGCCTGAAGTTGTGGAATATACTGATCACCCGTGGTTTGTGGCGGTGCAGTATCATCCTGAACTGAAGTCGCGTCCGTTTGCGCCGCATCCGCTGTTTGCCGGTTTTGTGGGGGCATCTCTCAACAAGGCGCGTCTGGTATGACGGCTCCTGTCGGCCAACCCGTAAAGGTCGGCAATCTGCTCATTGGCAACGATCAGCCTTTTGTGCTGATCGCGGGGCCCTGCCAGATTGAATCCGCCGCGCACGCGCTGGAAACCGCAGCAGCACTGAAAGAACAGTGCGAAAGTCTCGGTATTGGCCTGATTTATAAAAGTTCTTACGACAAGGCCAACCGCACCAGCCTGAGCAGCCAGCGGGGCATTGGCCTGCGTGACGGGCTGGATATCCTTGCCCGTGTGCGCGAAACCTACGGTATTCCGGTGCTGACGGACGTGCACGCTCCTGAGCAGTGCGCGCAGGTTGCGCAGGCTGTCGATGTGCTCCAAATCCCGGCGTTTTTGTGCAGGCAGACCGATCTGCTGATCGCAGCGGGGGAAACCGGTGCTGCGATCAATGTCAAGAAAGGCCAGTTTCTGGCTCCGTGGGATATGACCCATGTAGCGGCAAAAATTGCGGCTACGGGCAACCGCAACATTATGCTGTGCGAACGCGGTACAAGTTTTGGCTATAATACGCTGGTCAATGATATGCGTGGCCTGCCGATTATGGCGCAGGATGGTTACCCGGTGGTGTTTGACGCCACGCATTCTGTGCAGCAGCCGGGTGGGCTTGGCGGCGCTTCAGGCGGTCAGCGTGAATTTGCCCCGGTTGTTGCGCGGGCGGCACTGGCAGTTGGTGTCGCCGCCCTGTTTATCGAAACCCATCAGGACCCGGACCATGCGCCTAGCGATGGGCCTAACATGCTGCCGCTAGCCAGCATGCCCGCTCTTTTGCAGCGTTTCAGGCAGATTGATGACCTGATAAAATCCACCACCTGATTAATCAAGTGGTGGCGGTTTCTGTCCGCATAAGGTTTTTCGTAAAAGGCCCGCCTTTATAAGAGGCGGGCCTTTTACGTTTTAGACGTCCAGATTGGCCACCTTGAGGGCGTTACCAACAATAAAGTCACGGCGGGGTTCCACCACGTCGCCCATCAGGGTTGTAAAGACATCTCCTGCTTCTTCCAGATCGCCAACGCGAACCTGCAACAGGGTGCGCATGGATGGGTCCAGCGTGGTTTCCCACAGCTGTTCATCGTTCATTTCGCCCAGCCCTTTGAAGCGGTTGATCGCCAGACCGCGCCGCCCCTGCGAGAGCAGGCGTGCAAAAAGCTCGGCGGGGCCAGACAGGGCGTGCTCCACCGTTTCTGATTTCAGGCGCACACCATTGGCAAAGTCTTCGTGCAGTCTGTCGTTCTGTGCGCTGAGCCAGCGGGCATCCGCACTGCCAAGGGCTGTGGGGTCGATGCGGTACATTTCCCCAACACCGCGCACATTGCGGGCCAGTTCAAGTCCGTCGGCGCTGGCTGTGACTTTCCAGCCTTTTTCTCCTTCGGGGGATGCTGCGTCCAGCCGTTCCTGCAGGGTGGCAACGCGAGGTTGCAGGATGGAGAGATCGGCATTGAGAGCACCGGCAAGGGCTGCCTGCTCTACAATCCAGGCCGGGATACGACCTGCAAGACGGTTGATGACCTGACTGGCCTGCCGGATAAAGGGAATATCGGCCTCAAGCGTATCGCCTGCAACGGTGCGCCCGCTGGAGTAAACGAAACTGAATCCGTTTAGCGCCTTGTCGAGCAGGTAGCGCTCAAGGGCGGCATCGTCCTTCAGGTAGGTTTCATCATTGCCGCGCTTGGCGCGGTAGAGAGGCGGCTGGGCAATGTACAGATAGCCGCGCTCGATGAGTTCGGGCATCTGCCGGAAAAAGAACGTCAGCAACAGGGTGCGGATATGCGAGCCGTCCACGTCAGCGTCGGTCATGATGACGATACGGTGGTAGCGGAGCTTTTCGATGGAAAAACCACCCTGTTCTGGCTCGCCCCGGCCAATACCTGTGCCCAGAGCTGTAATCAGGGTGCCGATTTCCGCCGAGCCGAGCATTCTGTCGAAACGTGCCCGTTCCACATTCAGGATCTTGCCCTTAAGCGGCAGAATGGCCTGAAAGCGTCTGTCACGTCCCTGCTTGGCGGTTCCGCCTGCGGAATCACCCTCGACCAGAAAGAGTTCGGCCTTGGAAGGGTCGCGGGCCTGACAGTCCGCCAGCTTACCCGGTAGGGAGGACACGTCCAGCACGCCTTTGCGGCGGGTAAGTTCGCGTGCCTTGCGGGCGCCTCACGGGCGGAGGCGGCGTCCAGCACCTTGGAGATGACGGTCTTGGCTTCTTTGGGGTGGGTTTCAAACCAGTGGCCGATAATATCGGCCACGGCGGAATGAACGACCGGCTGAACCTCGGAAGAAACCAGCTTGTCCTTGGTCTGTGACGAGAATTTGGGGTCGGGCACCTTGACCGACAGCACCGCCGTCAGGCCTTCGCGCATGTCTTCGCCCTGCAGGGACTGAGCGTCTTTTTTGGCAAGGCTTTCAGCATATTTACCGACAACGCGGGTCAGGGCCTGCCGGAAGCCTGCCAGATGGGCGCCACCGTCACGCTGGGGGATATTGTTGGTGAAACACAGCATGGTTTCATGAAAGCTGTCGTTCCAGCTCAGCGCGAACTCAACCTTAATGCCGTTTTCAGCATTTTCAAGGCTGCCGGTAACGGGCGGGGTGATCAGCGATGTGCGTGAACGGTCGAGCCAGTTCACAAAGGCTTCCAGCCCGCCTTCGTAATGGAAAATCTCTTCGCGCACGGTGGCCGTGCGTGCATCGCGCAGGATGATTTCAAGCCCTGAGTTCAGGAAGGCCAACTCGCGCAGACGACGTTCGAGGATGGCAAAATCAAACTCGGTGCGGGGAAAGGTCTCGCCGCTGGGCTTGAAGGTCACTTCCGTGCCGGTTTCTTCGCTCGACGCGCCAACGACTTCAAGCGGGGCTACACGCTCACCATGGGTGAAGCGGATAAAATGCTCCTGCCCGTTACGCCAGATCCGTACATCCATCCATTCGGACAGGGCGTTGACCACCGCGGCACCCACGCCGTGCAGGCCGCCGGAAACCTTGTAGGAGTTCTGGTTGAACTTGCCGCCCGCATGTAGGCGTGTAAGCACGACCTCTGCGGCGCTTATGCCTTCCTCGGGGTGCATGTCGGTGGGAATGCCGCGCCCGTTGTCCCTTACGCTTACGCTGCCATCGGCATTCAGGGTCAGAACACAGCGGGAGGCAAAACCGGCCTGCGCCTCATCCACTGCGTTATCAATGATTTCAAACGCCATGTGGTGCAGGCCAGAGCCGTCGTCGGTATCGCCGATATACATGCCCGGACGCTTACGAACCGCATCCAGTCCCTTCAGCACGGAGATCGAGGCAGCATCGTAATCGTCTGAAACTGCTGCTGGCATAGGCTGAGAGACATCTGACATAAGAACGGTACGCTCCGTAAGGAAAGAACAGAAACCTGCAAAATCTTATACCGCGCGCAGCCAGTGGCGACCAGCACATACGGCGTGTTTTTGTTCAGCTTGGCAAAAAAGCGCCCTGCTGCAGAACGCTGAAACGGGCATGGGATTTCAGTTCGGCGAATGGTTCTACGTCCGTGCCCGTCAGAATGACTGTTGTGCGGAAGCCGCGCACACTTTCGAGCAGGGTTGCGCGGCGTCCAGCATCCAGATGCACGAGGGGTTCATCCAGCAGCAGCAGGGGCGCTGCATTGCGTCGGTCTTCCACCAGACGTGCGTGAGCCAGAATAACCCCCAGTAGCAGAGCTTTCTGCTGGCCGGTGCTGGCCTGTGCTGCCTGTTGGCCTGATTGATGGTCCGAGAGCACGAAATCGCTCCGGTGCACGCCAGACGTTGTGCGCCCGCGTGTGCGGTCCTGATCGCGAAGGCTTTCCAGCCGGGTGCGGAGCCAGTCTTCCACCGCAAGGGCGGGGTGTTGCAAAAGCCTGTCGCTGATCGGGCAGTCCATGCGCAGTTGTATGGCAGGGAAAGCACCCAGTGCCGTGCTGGCGTAGTGTGAGAGAAGATGCACCACATCATTGCGCGCAGCAGCTACGGCCACGGCATGTTGCGCCATGGTGGCTTCCAGCGCGCCCAGCCAGGAGTGTTCGCCAAAACGGGTCTGGAGTAGGCGGTTGCGATGGCTCATGGCGCGGTCATATGCAGCGAGTTCGCGTGCGTGCTGAGGGGTTACGGCTATGACCAGCCTATCCAGAAAGCGCCTGCGGCCCGATGCCCCTTCGCTGAACAGCCGGTCCATCTGCGGGGTAATCCATACGGCAGATGGAGCCTGCTCCCACCCTGCGGCGCTGCGGCTCTGTCTGCCATTGAACAGAAAGCTGCGGCGTGAGCCGTCTGCTCCAGCTTGTGCGCCTGTGCCGATTTCAACCGGACTGCCATCAATTTCAAAACTGGCGGATACCCCCCATGCCTCGCTGCCATTGCGACCGAGCTGGGCAAGGGGTGCTGCGCGGAGCCCGCGTCCGGGCGAGAGGAGGGATATGGCTTCAAGAAGGTTGGTTTTGCCGCTGCCATTGGTGCCAGTTAGCACCAGAAGGGCGTTATCGGGTTGCCATGTCAGGCGTTCATAATTGCGGAACTGCGTAAGTGCCAGTTTCAGGAGCCTTGGCATGGCTCTGCTTTTCCGCTGGTCTTGAACCCGAATGTACCAGCCCATTCATGGGAAATGGATGGGCTGGTGCTCATATGGGGTGTGCTGTGTCGTTTCAGGCTTACACGCGCATGGGCATGAGCACGTAGAGTGCCGCCGGGCTATCCACATCACGCACGATGGTGGGGGATGCACTATCGGCAAAAACGAACTCGACTTCTTTTTCAACCTGATCCGTCACATCGTTGAGGTAACGGGCCTGAAAGCCGATTTCGAGCGCTTCAGCCGTATAGGAAATCCGGTTATCGTCCAGTTCTTCCTTGGCCATGCCCTGCTCGGCACTGGAGGCCGACAGGGTCAGCAGGCCGGGTTCTAGGGCCAGTTTGACCGGGCGTGAGCGTTCCTGACTGATGGCCGCCACACGGGCCACGGCGTCGGAGAAGTCTTTTTTACCCACGCGCAGCACGCGGTTGTTGTTGCGCGGGATGACCCGCTCATATTCGGGGAAGGTGCCATCGATCAGCTTCGACGTCAGAACAACCGCCCCGACCGTGAACTGGATGCGCGTTTCGGACAAGGCTACGGCGATTTCTTCCGGGGCCTCGTCAAGCAGCTTGCGTAGTTCGCTAACGGTCTTGCGCGGGATGATAACGCCGGGAATGCCCGAAGCCCCGGCGGGCAGCGGTGCCTGCACGCGGGCCAGGCGGTGCCCATCCGTTGCCACCGCACGCAGCAGGGCTTCGCCCTCGACATCCGTGGCATGCAGGTAAATGCCGTTCAGGTAATAGCGGGTTTCTTCGGTTGAAATGGCAAAGCGGGTCCGGTCGATCAGCCCGCGCAGGGTGGCGGAAGCCAGATTGAAGCTATGCGGGAAGTCCCCTGCCCCCATGGACGGAAAATCATCCACTCCCAGCACGTTCAGGCGTGTGGCGTAGCGCCCGGCGCGCAGGTTAAGCTGACCGTCCTCGCCGTTCTGGTCCAGTTCAACGGCCACACCATCGGGGAGTTTGCGCACGATTTCGTACAGCACGGCGGCGGGAGCCGTTGTGGCCCCTTCCCGGCTGACACTGGCCGGCACGTGCTCCACAACCTCGATTTCCATATCCGTGGCTTTGAGGCTGAGCTGCCCTTGCGCCGCCTGAATAAGAACATTGGCCAGAATGGGGATGGTGTTGCGCTTTTCCGCAACACTCTGGATATGAGCCAATGCCTTGAGCAGCGTCGTGCGCTCCGCCGAAAATTTCATCTGGTTCTCGTTCCCTGCACATAGGCGCGCTCTCTGGCTGGAGCGCGCGGCATCATCCCACAAAAAAGTAACAGTCGGCAATAATCAGTCAATCCCCCTGAGGGGGCGAAGTTTTTTTCAGCTTTCCAGCATTCTGCGCAGCAGTTCCACATCTTCCGCAAAAGCCGCATCGCGCTCCATCAGCTCACTTACGCGGCTGACGGCGTGCATGACGGTGGTGTGGTCACGATTACCGAATTTGCGACCGATTTCAGGCAGGGAGCGGCTGGTAAGCTGCTTGGCCAGATACATGGCGACCTGGCGCGGGCGGGCGACATTGCGCGCGCGCCGTGCGGAGGACATGTCGGTCAGGCGGATATTCCAGTGCTCGGCAACCTTCTTCTGGATTTCCTCAATGGTTACGCGCCGGTCATGCGCCTTGAGGAGGTCGTGCAGCACATCCTGCGTGGCTTCAAGCGTCACGGGGCGGCCGAACAGATTGGCGTGGGCGATCAGCCGGTTGAGCGCGCCTTCCAGTTCACGGACGTTGGATGTGATCTTATGCGCCAGAAATTCCAGCACCTTGGCGGGCACGACCACGCCAGACGATGCCGCCTTGGATTCAAGAATGGAAATACGCAGCTCAAACGTGGTGGCATGAATATCCGCCACCATGCCGCAGCCCAGTCGTGTCCGTAGCCTGTCTTCCAGCCCTGAGAGATCAGAGGGGGACTTGTCGGCTGAGACAACGATCTGGCGCCCGGCATCTACCAGCGCGTTAAACGTGTGGAAGAACTCTTCCTGCGTATTGTCCTTGCCGATGAGGAACTGAAGATCGTCGATCATCAGAACGTCAACGGAGCGGAGCTGCTCTTTGAACTCGATGGTGGATTGCGAGCGAATGGCCGCGATAAAGCGGTACATGAACTTTTCGGCCGACATATAGGCCACCGAGACCTGCCCGGTTTTGAGAAGCTCCGTGCCGATGGCGTGCATCAGATGCGTTTTGCCTAGGCCGACGCCGCCGTAAAGAAAGAGCGGGTTAAAACCAGCACTGGAAGGCTTTTCCGCCACGCGCCGGGCGCAGGCATAGGCGAACTCGTTCGGTTTACCCACCACGAAGGTATCGAAGGTAAAGCGGCTGTCGAGTGCGGTTACCAGATCACTACGGTTATCCGGTGCGGCCGGGCGCGCGGGGGCGCTGTCTTCGGGCTGCGTCGGGGAGCTGAGATGGGTTGCGGGCGGTGTGGGGGCTGCCGGGTCGCCCGCACGGGTAACCTGTAGCTCAACCCGGCGCAGGAAAGGCACTTCCTGGTGCCACAGGTCGCTCAGCCGGTCACCATACTGGCTACGCACCCAGTCGCGCAGGAAGCGGGTTGGCAGCAGCAGCGTGATTTCGTCACCATCGACAGGGCCAAGGGCAATTTTGGTCAGCCATGTCCGGTATTCGACTTCACCAACCTCATCCTTCAGGCGGGCGCAGATACGCAGCACGATTCCTCAAGTCCTTCGCCACTGTGCAGTCCGGAAAAGGCGCTTTCGTCATCGTCCACCCCGATTGTCATTTTTGCTCCCGAGCAGTGTAAGGGGCGCGAATCCCGCGCGTGTTCAAGGGTGATAGAACACGCCGGTTGCGGCGCGGTGTTCAGGTCAACGGTTCTGGGGGGTATTTACCAGCGCGGCCACGCCAGCGCGGAGTGTCCCTGTAACCGAAAAAACATTCAGCCAGAATAGGCGGCGGTGCAGCCTCGGGCAACGAAAAACTGGCCCCTTTTTGGGGAGAATGCGCCCAAGGGTGTTTGAGAAAAAACAAAGCCGAATCATCATGTGATGATTCGGCTTTGCTGTGCATCTCAAGCATGCCGGCCTATTGGCCCGCCATGTTGGCTCAGGCGGTTGCCAGAGCCTTCACGCGAGCGGACAGGCGGGAAATCTTGCGTGCCACGGTGTTGTGGTGGATCACACCTTTGGTGGCGGCGCGCTGGATTTCAGGCTGTGCAACGCGCAGGGCTTCACGCGCGCTGTCATGGTCGCCAGCGGCGATTGCCGTCTCAACCTTCTTGATGAAGGTACGCATGCGGGATTTACGGGCCGTGTTGCGTGCAGTCCGCTTCGCGGTCTGTCTGATGCGCTTACGCGCCGAAGCGATGTTCGCCATGAGTTTCTGTTCTGTCCAGCACTGAATATAAAAGAAGGCGGCCAATCATGTCGGCCACAAGAGTAAGCGGCTCTGTAATGCAGGCAGGCATGTCACGTCAAGCGTGTTCGGTGCGCCAGCACACTTTCATCAGCTTTTCTGATGACGTGGACAGAAGAAACTTGAGCGGCCTGACTGGGTCATGCGTTCCACGCCCGCGCAGGCAGGTGGGCCGGGGCAGCGTGGACAGGGTTCGCCTGCACGCCCGTATACCCGCCATGCGTGCTGGAAATACCCCATATCTCCCTCGGGGCGCACATAATCACGTAGACTGGACCCACCGGCCTCCACCGCTTCATTAAGGACCGCGCGTATGGCCCGTACCAGCTTGCCCGCAGCAGGGCGCGTGAGGGAGGCTGCCGGTAATGCCGGGTGCAAGTCAGCCCGGTAGAGGGCTTCGGCCACATAGATGTTGCCAAGCCCCGCTACGATTTTCTGGTCCAGCAGCATTGATTTGAGTGGTGCCTTACGGTCTGCACAGGCCGCCAGCAGTGTGGCGGCGGTAAACTGTGGCTCCAGAGGTTCCGGCCCCATGCCGCATAACAGCGGGTGTGTGTCCTCTGCGGCTGTTTCCACCAGCCCAGCGCGCCGAAACGACGGGGGTCGACATAGGCCACGCGGTCGCCTTCGTGCATGAGAAAGGTCACATGTTCGTGCGGCGCGGGGGCGGATTCAGAATCGAGAACGATCTTACCTGACATGCTAGATGCAGCAGGATCGAGACCTCGCCCGACAGTCGGACAAGAATATACTTTCCCCGCCGCCGGAAGCCCATAATGCGGCGACCGCTGACAGTTTGCGAAAAACTGGCGGGAATCCGCCATCTTAGGTCATGGCGATGGACGGTTGCGTGTTGGATGACACGGTTTTGCAGCGCATTGGACATGCCGCGCATCACCGTTTCGACTTCAGGGAGTTCCGGCATGGCTACAAAGCAGGGTATAGAGGAAACCCATGACCGACAACTCTCATGCGCCCTCCCCTGTTTCTGCCGACGTAATGGCGGAAGAAACGGATTTTGGCTTCCGCTCCGTCAGGAAGGAAGAAAAGAAAAACCTCGTTCGCTCGGTATTTGACAGCGTTGCTGGCAAATACGACGTCATGAACGACATCATGTCTCTCGGTATCCATCGGGTCTGGAAGCGGATTTTCGTGACCGAGCTGGGCCCCCAGCCGGGCCTGCGCCTGCTTGATCTCGCTGGCGGCACGGGTGATATCACGTTCGGCTGGCTCAAGGGTGGTGGTGGCCCCGCGATCATGACCGACATCAACAGCAGCATGCTGTCTGTCGGGCGGGATCGGGCCATCAATCAGGGGCTGGTGTCTGATCTGTCTTTCTGCGTGGTCGATGCCGAGGCTATTCCCCTGCGCGATATGTCCGTGGACCGGGTTTCCATCGCATTCGGCCTGCGTAACTGCACGGACAAGCTGGCTGTTATCCGTGAGGCGCGCCGGGTCTTGCGGCCGGGTGGCCGATTCATGTGTCTGGAATTTTCCAAGGTGCAGGTCGCAGCGCTCGCCCCCATTTACGATGCGTGGTCCTTCAATGTGCTGCCCGCCATGGGGGGTATGGTGGCCAAGGACAGGGATAGCTACCAGTATCTGGCCGAGAGCATCCGCATGTTCCCCGATCAGGAAACGCTGGCGAGCATGTTCCGCGAGGCCGGGCTGTCGCATGTGCGTTACCAGTCACTCTCGGGCGGGATTGCAGCCATTCATTCAGGCTGGCGTATCTGACCTGCCATGGCACGGCCTGACACGCTCCGCTCCGTTCTGCTTGTCATTAGCGGCAGTATTGCCGCTTACAAGGCTCCCGAGCTGATCCGGCTGCTTCAGGCCGAAGGCATGAGGGTGCGCTGCGTGTTGAGTAAGGGGGGCAGCCAGTTTGTTACTCCCCTTACGCTTCAGGCTCTGACAGGGGAAACCGTAGCGCAGGACCTGTTCTCCCTGACTGAAGAACAGGAAATGGGGCATATCGCCCTATCCCGCTGGCTGATCTGGTGCTGGTCTGCCCGGCATCGGCCAATCTTCTGGCCCGTATGGCTGGTGGCCTGGCCGAAGATCTGGCCAGCACATTGCTGCTGGCCACCGATGCGCCTGTTATGGTGGCACCGGCCATGAATGTCAGAATGTGGGAGCACCCCGCAACCCGGCAGAACATGGCGGTATTGGCCGAACGCGGGGTGGAAATCCTGCCTCCTGATACGGGCGCGATGGCGTGTGGTGAGTTCGGCGCAGGCCGCCTGCCCTCACCTGCCGCCATACGGGACGCTGTTCTGGCTTTTTTTCTACGCAGAGAGCGAAAAAGTGGCCCATTGGCGGGCTTGCGTGCATTGGTGACGGCAGGCCCTACGCATGAACCACTCGACCCGGTTCGGTATCTGGCCAATCGCTCATCTGGCCGACAGGGTTATGCCATTGCTCAGGCTCTGGCCGAACAGGGGGCGGATGTAACGCTGGTCAGTGGCCCGGTAACGCTTGCGGCTCCGGTGGGTGTTCGCCTTGTGCGGTGTGAAACGGCGCAGGAAATGCAGGCACATGTTATGCAGGCCATGCCATGCGATGTGGCGATCTGCACCGCGGCCGTAGCGGATTGGCGCCCTGAAACAGAGGCCTCCCAGAAAATCAAAAAAACTGGCGATATGCGCCCCCCGGCTCTGACACTGGTGCCTAACCCCGATATTCTGGCGCAGCTTTGTGCCCTTGGCACAGGGCGACCCGGTCTTGTCATTGGCTTTGCTGCCGAGACGGAAACCGTGCAGGCGCATGCGCAGGCTAAGCGTGCGCGCAAGGGCTGTGACTGGCTTGTGGCGAATGATGTAAGCCCCCAGACCGGCATTATGGGCGGTGATGAGAATGAGATCATGCTCATTACTGCTGATGGTGTGGAAACATGGCCTCGCATGAGCAAGCACGACGTTGCCAAAAAACTGGCCGGGCGTGTTGCTGGTTGGTGGCGTGATGTCCGTTAGCCCCGGTGCGAGTGAAATTTTATGATAACAGGAAAAAACAGTCATGCCTCTTTCCGGCAATAGTGAGATCGCTCCAGGCAGCAATGTTCAGGTGCAGGTTCAGTGTCTTGCCCATAGTGCCGGTTTGCCGCTGCCTTCCTATGCGACATCAGGGGCCGCTGGCATGGATTTTCTGGCGGCGGTGGAACAGCCGATGGTTATTGCACCGGGCGCGCGCGGGCTGGTGCCTACGGGGCTGAAAATCGCTCTGCCGCCGGGGTATGAACTCCAGATACGCCCGCGTTCGGGGTTGGCGCTCAAACACGGTATTGTCCTGCCCAATGCACCGGGCACGATTGACGAGGATTACCGTGGAGAAATTGGTATTATTGTCATGAATGCCGGAGCCGAGCCCTTTATAGTGGAGCGCGGCATGCGTATCGCTCAGGGGGTGGTTGCCCCTGTCGTGCGGGCAGTCTGGAGCGAAAGCACCAGTCTGGATGAAACCGCGCGGGGCGAAGGTGGGTTTGGCAGTACGGGAACGCGCTCTTCATGAATGACCGGCAGCAGGGTTTTCCATCGCAACCGGAGCTGTTTTCATCGCTGGGCCAGCGTTATGTAAACAGTGCGGATGTTCTGCTGCTTGTCTGTGTCGCGGCCTGCGCGATTGCCGCAGGGGCAGCCGTGCGCCACATGCTTGGCCCGTTGGCGGCGGTTACGGCCACCCCTGTGCATCTCGAGTTCAGCTACCTGCCGGCTATGCCCTGCGCACGACGTTGCGGATGTTCGCTGCTTTGGGCGTGTCGCTGGTTTTTACCTTCTGTTACGCAACGCTGGCTGCGCGGAGTGCGCGCGCACGGCAGATACTCATTCCTTTGCTGGATGTCCTGCAATCCGTGCCTATTCTCGGATTTCTGGCATTTACGGTTACGTTTTTTCTCGCTCTTTTCCCGGGTCGTATTCTGGGCGGCGAGCTTGCGGCCATTTTCACCATTTTCACCAGTCAGGCATGGAACATGACGCTGGGCATGTATCAGAGCCTGCGTGCCGTGCCATCCGAACTGGATGAGGCGCCCGCTGCTTTGGCCTGACATCATGGCAGAAATTTTGGCGGCTTGATGTGCCCTGCGCCGTGCCCTCTCTGGTGTGGAATGCCATGATGTCCATGGCCGGTGGCTGGTTCATGGTTGTGTATTCGGAGAGCATCTCTGTCGGGAATACAGAGGTGGTTCTGCCCGGTATTGGCTCATACGTAGGGCGGGCGATTGATCAGAAAGACATCGCCGCCATAGGGGCCGCCATAGCCGCCATGATGGCGGTTATCCTGCTTTACGACCAGTTGCTGTTCCGCCCGCTGGCGGCATGGGCCACGCGCTTTCGGCTGGGTGGAGGAGATGGTGGTGTGCAGGTTGTGGAACCGTGGTTTTTGCGGTTTCTGCGCCGCACGCGGCTGATCAGCAGCTTTGGGGATGCCCTGTTTCTTGCTGCCCGAAAAATCAGCTATCTGAAACTGGGCCGTGCCGTGGGGGTTGCGCGTCCGTCTTCATCCTCTGGCAGAGGTGTATCCGAGTGGCTGTGGCGGGGTTTTCTGGTGGTGGTCTTTCTTGCCGCCCTGTTCCTTGTCGGCCGCTATACTTATGAAACCTATGCTATGGCGGAAGTGGGGCATGTGTTCGTGCTGGGCGGCATTACCATGCTGCGTGTCATGAGCATGCTGCTGCTGGCTTCTGTGATCTGGGTGCCGTTGGGTGTGTGGCTGGGTCTTGACCCGGTGCGGGCACGGCGGGCGCAACTGGCGGCGCAATATTGCGCAGCGTTTCCCGCCAACCTGTTTTTCCCGGTCTTTGTGGTGGGGATTGTACATTTCAATCTGGTGCCGGATGTGTGGCTCACGCCCCTGATGATTCTGGGGGCGCAGTGGTACATCCTGTTCAATGTTATTGCCGGGGCCTCATCCCTTCCGGCGGAACTGCTGGAAGTCTGTCGCAGCCTGAATGTACGGGGGTGGTTCTGGTGGCGCAGGGTACTGCTGCCCGGTATCATGCCTTACTATCTGGTTGGGGCTGTAGCAGCGGCAGGTGGCGCGTGGAATGCCGCCATTGCTTCTGAAATGGCGCAGTGGGGCGATGTCACGCTCGTGGCCCATGGGCTCGGGGCCTATATTGCGCAGGCAACCCTGCGTGGTGACATCAACCAGATCGGGCTTGGCACGGTTATCATGTGCGTGCTGGTCATGCTGCTGAACACGCTGTTCTGGCGACCGTTGTCCGATTTCGCGGCACGGCGTCTCAAACTCAACTGACCGGATCGTACACGCCATGGAGTTTCTGACCCAACCAAGCCAGGCCATGCCTGAAGGAACGGTTCTGGCGGAAGCCAGGCATGTCCGGCAGTTCTATCATAAGGATAGTGCCGCAGACGTGCAGGTGCTGGACGATGTAAACCTGACACTGCACGCGGGCGAAATCGTAGGGCTTCTGGGGCGTTCTGGCTCTGGCAAATCGACCCTGCTGCGTATTCTGGCGGGCCTGCTCCCCCCGACTTCGGGCGAGGTGTTGTGGAAGGGACAGAAACTGGCCGGCCCCATTACCGAAATTGCGGTCGTGTTCCAGTCGTTCGCGCTGTTTCCGTGGATGACCGTTGAAGAAAACGTGGCGCTCGGGCTGGACGCCAACGGTGTGCCTGCGTCGGAGCGGGACGTGCTGGTTGAAAACGCGATCAGCCTGATCGGTCTGGGTGGTTACGAAAATGCGTGGCCCAAGGAATTGTCAGGCGGCATGCAGCAGCGTGTGGGGCTGGCGCGGGCGCTGGTCGTGCGCCCTGCCCTGCTGTTGATGGATGAACCGTTTTCAGCCCTTGATGTGCTGACAGCCGAAAACCTGCGCACGGATCTGATCGAGCTTTGGTCAGAGAAAAAACTGCCGGTTCAGAGCATGCTGATCGTGACCCACAATATCGAAGAAGCGGTTCTGATGTGTGATCGGATCGTGATTGCTTCTTCCAACCCGGGGCGGGTTGCGCATGTGCTGCATGTGCCCTTTGCACACCCTCGCAACCGTGAGGACACCGCTTTCCGGCAGTTGGTGGACCATATTTATGCCCTGATGACCCAGCGCGCCCCGATTATTTCCGAGGCTGATCTGGCCGGTGGTGCGCAGGCTGCTCCGCTTGCGCCCTCGTTCAGGGCGCTGGTGCCCGTGTCCATTACGATGATGATCGGGATGATGGAAGCGCTGGCGGCATCCCCTCTGAATGGGCGGGCCGATCTGCCTGTTCTGGCGGAAAAGCTCCAGCTAGAGCTGGATGACCTGTTCCCGCTGGGAGAATCGCTTGAGCTTCTGGCTCTGGCCGAGCTTGAAGATGGCGATATCCTGCTGACCAATGAAGGTGTGCATTTTGTTCTGAGTGACCTAGAGGAACGCAAGGCCATCATGGGTCATGCGTTGCGGCATTACGTGCCGCTGGTCAAGACAATCTGCTCCACGCTGGATGAACGGCCGAACCATGCGGTCAAGGCCGAGCGCTTTCGGGATGAGCTGGAAGCCAGTATGTCGCCCGACTATGCGAGGCAGACGCTCCAGACCATTATCGGCTGGGCGCGCTTTGCCGAACTGTTCGATTATGATGAGGAAAGCGACCGCTTCTTTCTGGAAGATGAAGCCGGGGAATAACGGGCCGCCCCCTCGGTGCTGGGGGGCATGGTCAGTTCAACGAAAGAGTGAGCCGAATACGGTACGGGCTTTGGCTACCTTGGGGGCGATCACAACCTGACAGTAGCCCGCCTGCGGGTTGCGGGCGTAATAGTTGTGGTGCTTTTCTTCGGCAGGCCAGAATGTAACGGCAGGCACGACCTCTGTAACAGGGGGCCTCCCCCACAGGTTATCACGCGTGATTTCGTCCATGACTGCGCGGGCTGTCTGCTGCTGCTCGGCTGTCTGGTAGAAAATAGCGGAGCGATACTGGGTGCCGACATCGTTGCCCTGCCTGTTCAGGGTTGTCGGGTCATGCACGACAAAGAACAGACGCAGCAGTGTTTCAAAAGAAAGCACGGCGGGGTCCCATTCCAGCCGGATGACTTCGGCATGGCCTGTCTGCCCTGAGCAGACCTGCTCATAGGTTGGGTGATCGACAGTGCCGCCTGCATAGCCGGGGGTAACGCTTTTAAGGCCTTTCAACCCCTGAAAAGAAGCCTCCAGACACCAGAAGCATCCACCACCCAGAACTGCCGTTTCCATCATTTTCACTCCTGTTCCATCCCGCATGGAAGGGCATGGAGCTTAACGCCATGCGGGATGGAAGGTTGTGTCTCTGTTCAGCCAATCCGTGCCAGAGCCGCACGCAGGCGCGTGCATTCGCCCTGCTGGACTTCCAGCCTTTCGCGCATTTCCTGCACGATTTCGGGCTTGGCGCGGCTGACGAAGTTTTCATTGCCGAGTTTCTTGTCGGTTTTGGAAACCTCATCTTCCGCCTTGGCCAGATCCTTGGTCAGACGCGCCTTTTCCACGCTCAGGTCTATCAGCCCTTCCAGCGGCAGAATGAGCGTGGCTTCATCCACAATCATCTGGGCCGCACCCTTAGGGATTTCGCCCTCAAGGGTGGTGATCTCGGAAATGCGGGCCATACGGCGGACTGAGTCTGCCCAGCGGTTAACGCGGTCCATCGTTTCCGCGCTGGCATCCTTGAACAGCACCGGCGCCAGAAGCGAAGGCGGAATGTTCATTTCTGAACGCACGGTACGGATTTCGGTAATCAGGCGGATGATATGGTCACATTCGCGCTGGGCATCCTGTGCTTCAAGCGGCTGTGCGGGCAGCGGCCATGGAGCGTTGATCAGGCTGCCTTCTTCACCAAAGCCGAATTCATGCCACAGCGTGTCGGTAATGAACGGCACCACAGGCTGGAGCAGACGCAGGATCATGCCCAGAACATGAGCCGCTACGGCCCTGATTTCTGCGGCTTCGTCCGCATTGTCAGAGGTAAAGACCGGCTTGGCGAATTCAAGGAACCAGTCGCAGAAGCGGTTCCAGACAAAACGGTACGCGCTCTGGGCATATTCATCGAAACGATAGGCCTGAAGGGCGTTTGTGGCCTCGATGACGGCGGTCTCGGCCTCGGCAATGATCCAGCGGCCCAGTGGTGAGCGCACTGCATGGGGGTCGAAACCGGGCTGCGGGGCCACGCCGTTCATTTCGCAGAAACGTGCGGCGTTCCACAGCTTGGTCATGAACGCGCGGTAGTCTTCCACCCGCTTGCGGCCTAGTTTGACATCGCGACCGATCCCCGTAAGGGCGCAGATGGTAAAGCGCATGGCATCGGCACCGTAATCGTCGATCAGCTCAAGCGGATCGATACCATTGCCTTTGCTCTTGGACATTTTCTGTCCGTGCTCATCGCGCACCAGCCCATGGATGAAAACATGCCGGAAAGGCACATCCTTCATGAAGTGCTGGCCCATCATCATCATCCGGGCGACCCAGAAAAAGATGATGTCAAAGCCCGTTACCAGCACATCGGTCGGGTAGTAACGGTTGAGTTCCGGGGTCTGTTCGGGCCAGCCCAGTGTCGAGAACGGCCACAGCGCGGAGGAGAACCACGTGTCCAGCACGTCTTCATCCTGGCGCAGGGGCTGGGCTTCTCCGTAATGCTGTGTGGCCAGTTTTTGTGCTTCGGCTTCGTCATGTGCGACAAAAACATGCTCATCCGGGCCGTACCATGCGGGAATACGATGCCCCCACCAGAGTTGGCGGGAAATGCACCAAGGCTGGATATCGCGCATCCAGGCAAAAAAGGTGTTTTCCCACTGTTTGGGCACAAATTCCGTTTTGCCGGAGGTAACCGCTTCCATGGCCGGGCCAGCCAGTTTGCCGGCATCGCAGTACCACTGTGTTGTCAGGCGCGGTTCGATAACGGCGCCACCGCGCTCAGCATGAGGCACCTGATGGCGGTGGGGCTCGATTTTTTCCAGCCAGCCGGTTTCTTCCAGCTTGGCCACAATGGCCTTGCGGGCTTCCTCACGCGGCAGGCCCGACAGGGAGCGGACAAAAGCCGGATCGGCCAGCCCGTCCTGCGCGGTGAGTTCAGCATCGATTTCGTCAAGAATGACGCGCGCCTGATCGTCCAGAATGGAGAGCATGGGCAGCGCGTGCCGACGGCCGACCTCAAAATCGTTGAAGTCATGCGCAGGGGTGATCTTGACCGCGCCACTCCCCTTTTCTGGGTCTGAGTGTTCATCCGCCACGATGGGGATAAGGCGTCCGGTCAACGGCAGGCGCACAAAGCGGCCAATGAGTGCCGTGTAGCGTTCATCTTCGGGGTGAACGGCTACAGCCGTATCGCCCAGCATGGTTTCAGGCCGGGTGGTTGCAACCGTGATGGTCACATCGTCCAGACCGTCCACGGGGTAGCGGATATACCACAGGTTGCCCGCTACATCCTTGCTTTCCACTTCAAGGTCGGAAATGGCGGAGCGGAACACCGGATCCCAGTTTACCAGACGGCGGTCGCGGTAAATCAGGCCATCACGGAACAGGCTGACAAAAACCTCCCGCACCGAGCGGGACAGCCCTTCATCCATGGTAAAGCGCTCACGCGGCCAGTCGAGCGAGGCCCCGAGCCTGCGGAGCTGGCGGGTAATGCCCCCGCCGGATTCTTCTTTCCACTTCCATACGCGCTCGACAAAAGCCTCGCGCCCCATGGCCTGTCTGGATGAGCCTTCCGCACCAACGGCGCGTTCAACCACCATCTGTGTGGCAATGCCTGCGTGGTCGGTGCCCGGCTGCCAGAGCGTATCGAACCCCTGCATGCGCTTCCAGCGGATAAGGGTATCCTGCAGGGTCATGGTCAGTGCATGGCCCATATGCAGGGTGCCGGTCACATTGGGCGGCGGGATCATGATGGTGAAGGGCTGCCTGTCGCTGCCCGGCTGCGCCGAAAACGCCTTACGGCTCTCCCACAGGTCGTAAAGGCGTTTTTCGGTCTGAGCGGGTTCAAAGGTCTTGTTGAGCATCTTCATCCAACCATAAGCCACGTAAAAAAGGCGGCAGGCATGTACTGCCCCCGCCATGCAGGACTGTCATTCTCTTGCCTGAGCACATTACCCTGCCATCTGTCTGGCAGGGGTATCGCGCCCCGGCTCCTGTCATCAGCCTGTGTTTCAGGCTGCGGGAACGATTACCTGCACCCGAACATGATGGCTGTCTTTTACCGTGAGAGCGTGTGGCTTGTCACCATCCCGTGCGATGATTCAGGTGCCCGCTCCATGGCGCGTGGTTTTGTGTTCACTCAGGCAGGCACCGTAAGCCCTGTCTTACAGGGCAAAGCTGCGGGTGGGGGTGAATTCAGGCAAAAGCGGGCACCGGGCTTCTGAAAGGCGTGTCAGGACAAACCCGTCGGCCCCACCCGTGGCAGCAGTGGCCACGAACAGTTCGGAAAGATCGCCCGCCTTGTGTATCAGCCCGACGACCCGGCCCCCCGCTGCAAGCTGGGTATGGCAGAACGTAGGTAGCGCTGTAATGGCGCCATCGAAATAGATCAGGTCATAGGGGGCGCGGGTTTCGTCCCCCTGCTGCAAAGAGCCGCAGACCCAGTGAACGGCAGGCAGAGCCGCGCAGAAGTCCTGCCCCTGCTTGCAAAGGGCCGTATCCGATTCCACCGCCGTGACTGTAAGCCCCAGCGACGCCAGAAGTGCTGCGCTGTATCCTGTGCCGGCTCCGACAACCAGCGCATGTTGGCCGGGGAGCGGGTTGGCAGCCTGCAAAAGCCGGGCTGTCAGTAAGGGTTGCAGCAGTACCCTGCCCGCGCCCAGTGGCAGGCTGACATCCGCATAGGCCAGCGCCTGCTGGGCTGCGGGAACGCAGGCCTGACGGGCAAGGAGCCGCATGGCTTTGAGAACGCGCGGATTGCTGATTTCAGACGGGCGGAGCTGGTCATCCACCATCAGGTTACGCGCCTCGTCCCAATCCTGCGTGCTGGCGGCTGGGTCAATCCTTGTGGCGGCGGGTAACGTCATGGGCGGCCCCTTCTGGTCTGTGCGGTTTCATCCAACCCCGGTGGCCGGTATGAAGCAACGACTATGTGACATAATGGAAAAAAAAACGCACAACACAACGTCTTGACCAATCAGGCGGAACAGTGGATAAGGCACTCACTGCACCATGGTCCGGTGGCAGAATGGTGATGTAGCGGACTGCAAATCCGCGTATGTGGGTTCGATTCCCGCCCGGACCTCCATTTTCTCAATGGAAATGGTTTTAACTGTTGTGGCGACAGGCCACGGTGCAAGGCATTCTTCAAAAATTACAAAACAGATATTGCCACCGACATAAGCGGTGGATGTCTGATTTTGTGTTTTATCCCTGCTTTCAGGGAATACGAATCATTTGGGGCCGCCTCTTGCGGGGCGGCCCCATGAGCAGATGCTCAGAACGGTGCGTCGATATCCACAACGTCAATCAGCTTGTGGTTGACGAATTCCTTGATACCAAGGCCGATCAGTTCGCGCCCATGGCCGGAGCGGGCCACACCGCCGAACGGCAGGTCAGCCTTGACCATGGTGGGATGGTTGATGAACACCATGCCCGTATAGATGCGCCGGGCAACGGCCACGCCGCGCTCGGTATCACGGGTAAAGACAGACCCACCGAGGCCGTAGGGCGAATCATTGGCGATTCTGATCGCGTCGTTTTCGTCCTTGGCCCGGTAAAGCTGGGTGACGGGACCAAAGAATTCCCAGTGGCGCGCGGCGTTGTTTTCAAGCCCCGTGACCAGAAGCGGCTGGAAGAACGCCCCCTGTTCGGGTACCGGTGCGCCGATCACTTCAACCGTGGCGCCCAGCTTGCGGGCTTCTTCCACCTGATTGCGCAGGTCGTCCGCAGCTTTTTGCGAGGAAAGCGGGGCCAGCGTGGTTTCGGGAGACAGCGGATCGCCCGCGCGCAGTTCGGCAACGCCTTTCTTGTAAAGCTCAACAAAGCGGTCATAGATCGCGTCAGCTACGATCAGGCGCTTGGCGGAAACGCAAACCTGCCCAGCGTTCCAGTGACGCCCGAAAACAGCCCATTTGACGGCTTTTTCAAGGTCGGCATCTTCCAGAACGATGAAGGCATCTGCCCCACCCAGTTCCATGGTCGCTTTCTTCAGCGCCTTGCCAGCCGTTGCCGCGACGATGGAGCCTGCGCCTTCGGAGCCGGTGAGAGCAACACCGCATACGCGCGGGTCGTTCAGCACGGTTTCCGTGTGGTGGCGGGCCAGATACAGGTTGCGGAAGGCACCGTCCGGCAGCCCCGCCTTTTTCATCAGATCATCGAAAATGGCAGCGCACTGCGGCACGTTGGAAGCGTGCTTGAGCAGAACCGTGTTGCCAGCCGAAAGCTGCGGCGCGATGATGCGGGCGATCTGGTAGTAAGGGAAGTTCCAAGGTTCGATGGCCAGAACAATACCCTGCGGCTCATGCACCAGTATGGCCTTGCCTTCTTCAGGGTTCTTGACCGGCAGGGCTTCGCTTTTCAGCAGCCGCTCGGCGTGTTCCGCATAATATTCAAATATTTCGGCTGAAAGGATGACTTCCGCCCGGGCTTCGGTCAGCAGCTTGCCCATTTCAAGGGTGAGCAGGCGGGCATACTCATCCAGATTGTCACGCAGGATGGTGGCAGCCGCGGTCATGACCTTTGCCCGTTCGGCAAAAGAAGTCTCGCGCCAGTTCAGAAAAGCGGCGTAGGCACCATCCAGTGCAGCCTGCACTTCCTGATCAGTCGCATCGGGAAAACCTTGAGGGTTTCGCCTGTGTAGGGGTTTGTTGTGGCGTAAGCCATGATGTTTTTCTCCGTTTTGTAAACGCCTTGGCACCATGCGACACTCACGCCCGATGAGGTATGGCAAATTCTGCTCCGTTATTGCCTGATCCTGTCATGGGGGAGAGTTTTAGCCGGTAAAATCCGTTTGATTTTACGCCACACCGTTGCCTTATTATATCTGAGCTTTGAGAATATGCGCGATTCAGGCAATCAATGGCTGGTGGCCCGACAGGCCGTGGCAAAAGGGACAGGGCATGACGGATAATCTGGCTGCATTGCAGTCTCTTGTCAGGCGGCATTGCCAGCAGCATCAGGTTGCAACGGCCATTCCTGAACTGACTCTCTACAGCGCCGAGGCTGTGAGCGAACCCCTGACCTTTGTTTCAGAGCCGCAAGTCTATGTGATTGTGCAGGGCCGTCAGCAAGTCATGCTGCGAGACAAGGTGTTCGACTACGATGCCAGCCATTATCTGGTAACGGCGGTTGATCTGCCCGTGGCGGGCTGCATTACGCAGGCCACGCCAGAAAGCCCTTATCTGGCGCTGTGTCTGGCCCTTGACCCCGCGCAGATCGCGGAACTGCTGTTGGTTGTCAATGACAGGCAGGTTGACCCGTATCAGGCCTGTATCATGGGTATGGGGCTGAGCCCGTTGAACAGCAACATCACCGACCCGCTCCTGCGCCTGCTACGTCTGCTCGACCAGCCTGAGGATATTTCTATCCTCAAGCCCATGATCATGCGCGAACTGCTTTACCGGATTTTGCAGGGTGATCAGGGCTGTGCGCTCAAGCAGATCGCGACCGCAGGCAGTGCGCTGTCACAGATCAGCCGCGCCATACACTGGATGTCGCAGCATTATTCCGAGCCGTTTGATATCGCTAGTGTGGCGGGTATTGCGGGTATGAGCCTTTCCACGTTTCATCGGCATTTCAGGGCAGCGACCAATATGAGCCCCCTGCAATACCGCACGCAGCGGCGCTTGCAGGAGGCGCGGCGGCGTATGGTGAGCGAACATATCGATGCCGCTGGGGCAGCCTTTGCTGTTGGCTACGAAAGTCCATCGCAGTTCAGTCGGGAATATCGGCGCATGTTCGGCCGTCCCCCAGCGCAGGATGCCCAGTATGTGCGTGAGGCACAGGAAAGCGCACGCGACCGGGGATAAGGCTACCCGGCCCGTGCAGCATGCCTGTTTTCAGTGCGTGTCTTTCTGCCCGACCGCCAGAGAGAGCAGAATACGCTCACGCAGCGCCTGCGGTACCAGTCGTGTGAGCACTTCCAGCACACGGAAAGGCCACGGGAACACGCACACGGCCTGTTTACGCTCAATGGCACGCGCGCAGAGCCGGGCGGCCTTTTTGGCGGAAACAAGGAAAGGCCGAGGCCCTTCAAGCCGCTGGCTCATGGGCGTATCCACAAAGCCGGGGGCAATCAGCGTTACGGCAATATTATGCTGCCGCCAGCCCAGCCCCGCAGCCTTTGCAAAGAATGCGAGCCCTGCCTTGGAACTGCTATAGGATGCAGCAAAGGGCATTTCGTAAAAGGCAGCGACTGAACCAAAGAATGCGATCCGTCCGCCCCCACGCTCCGCCATGCCCTGAGCCGCCGCCGTAGCGAGAGCAACCGGTGTGGAATAATTGACCTGAGCCAGTTGCAGAACCTTGTCAGGGCTTTCCGTTGTGCTGCCGGGGGTTTGAATATCCGAAAGCCCGGCACCGAGAATGACCAGATCCGGTTGGCTTGCAGCATCGTCCTCACGATAGGCGTTCAGCGCGGCCTGCCCATCGCACAAATCCACCTGTCTGGTCTGGACGCTGGCTCCCATGCCGCCGCAGAGCGTGGCAAGTTCACCCAGTTTCTGCGCGTTACGCCCCCATAGAATGAGCGTGCGGCCCGGTGCCGCGTAGAGGCGGGCAAGCTCGGCCCCAATGCCGCCAGAAGCGCCTGTAATCAGGATCGTGCGGGGGGCATAAGGCGCAGTTGTATCGGATTTCAATATTTTTTCCTTTCCCATCGAGGCGGAATAAGGCATCACCCCTGTGGTTTTTACCCGCAGATGACGGAGTGGCAATGTCTTCCCCGATTCAGATCACCGTATCTCCTGTTTCGGGATCTCGTCAGCTTTCGACCTTTATAAAGCTTCCGCGCCGACTTTACGATGGCCTGCCCGGTTATGTGCCGCCGCTCGACATGGAAGAGCGCGACCTGCTCTCTCCGCGCAAGTCGGCATTTTACGACCATGGGTTTGGTTGTTATTTTCTGGCATGGCGCGATGGTGTGCCGGTTGGGCGTATTTCCGCTCAGGTTGATGCGCTGGTGCTGCGTCAGCCCGGCCCGCGCACCGGCTTTTTTGGCGCACTGGATACGGTTGACCCTGAGTGTGTTGCCCCACTGCTTGAGGCGGCGGAAGCATGGCTTAAAACCCGTCAGGTCGAGCGTATTCGCGGACCATGGAGCCTGAACAGCAACGGTCAGTCCGGTATCATGGTGGAAGGTCAGAACGAAATCCCCATGATCAGCACGCCGTGGCACCCCACCATGCTGGGCGATGCGGTGGAAAAGGCCGGATATGCCCGCGCCATGGATCTGCTGTCCTACCGGATGGAAACCGGCCCGGCGGCGGAGCAGGCCAACCAGTTGCCGCCGCGCCTGCGTGACCGGATGGGTAATATCCGCATGCGTGGCCTGCGGATGGACCATATCAACGAAGACGCCGAAATCCTGCGCGATATCTATAACGATGCTTGGTCAGATACATGGGGCAATGTGCCTTTGACCCAGCGCGAGGTACAGGGTCTGCTCAAAGCACTCAAACCCATTTTGCGCTCAGAGCAGTATGTGTTGGCCGAAGTGGACGGTGAGCCAGCGGCCATTGCACTCGTTGTGCCGAATATGTTCGACGTTGCGGGTGATCTGGGTGGTGCGCCCTCACCGCTGGGCTGGCTGCAACTGGTACCCGCGTTGCCCGTCATGAGTTCACCTCAGCCCGTGTGGTGCTGCTGGGTGTGCGCAAGAAATATCTTGGCACCGCATTGCGTGCCATGCTGCCCGTTCTGATTATTGATGAGCTGATGCGCCGGGGCCATGCCCTGCCCTATCGTACCATTGAACTGGGCTGGGTGCTGGAAAGTCATGAAGGCCTGCGCGCCCTGATTGAACGCATTGCGCCGCAGCCTTACAAGCGTCATCGGATGTATGAAAAGCTGCTGGCCTAGAGGCCCGTTGCTCAAAAATATGGAGCCGCCTGTTAAAGGTGGCTCCACCCTCCTCGGCTGAACGCATGGGAGTACCTGCGGCATCGACAACCCGCACCCCCGGCTGCTCATGTGTGGGGGCCGTGAATTCACCAATACGTGTCAGGGGAACCGGCCCATGCAGTGTTTGCATGATGGTGTGCCCCTGCCCTGCGGGTTCGCGCTCGGCTGGAATGGCCATGAGAATTTCGTAATCATCGCCGCCTGTCAGGCAGGTTTCCAGCCATGCGGGGCCTGTTGCGCGCGCCGCGTCCGAAAGGGGTACATCAGCCGCCCGGATGGTCACGCATAGATTGTTTTCACGTGCTAGGTGCCCGGCATCCTGCACCAGCCCGTCAGAAACATCCATTGCGGCGGAGGCTAGCCCATAAAGCGGCAGGCCAATGCGTGGCTGCGGTGTGTGGTAGCGTCGGGCCAGCCAGCCGTCAGGATCGGGAATAGCGCCCTGCAGCGCTTGCAGGCCAAGAGCCCCATCGCCAATCGTGCCGCTAACCCACAGCCCGTCACCTGCCTGAGCACCACGCCGCTGCACCGCCTGTCCGGGTATGACAGAGCCGATAATCGTTAAAGAAAGAACGAGTGGCCCGGTGGTTGAAGTCGTGTCTCCCCCCATCAGGGTGAGTCCGAACTGTTCCTGATCCGCTTTTAGCCCGCGGCTGAATGCTTCAAACCAGTCATCGGTAATATGGGGTGGGCGGGCTAGCGTCAGCAGCCAGCCTTCGGGGCGGGCACCCATGGCGGCCAGATCGGACAGGTTGCAGCGCAGCAGCTTGCCACCAATCGTATCCGGAGGGTCCGATGGTAGAAAATGCACGTTTTCAACCATCGCATCAGCCGCCATAACCAACTCGCGCCCTGATGGCGGCGTGTACAGCGCCGCATCATCGCGCAGGTCAAGGGCGGCGGGTCCGGCAAGGCCTGCAAAGCAGCGCCGGATAAAGCTGAACTCTCCCGGAAGGTCAGTCAGGCTGGGTGTCCGCTGCCGTGTCATGCCCGTCTGCTGCGTTCATCTGCTTGAAGACCGTATCCAGCACCCCATTGATCAGGCGCGGTTCGTCTCCAGAAAAAAAGCCGTGTGCAACATCCATGTATTCGTTGATCAGCACGGGAGCCGGGGCATCTCCAGCACGGGCTTCCGCAATGGCGGCCATCAGCAGGGCGCGCAGCACGGGGTCAAGCCGCTCGATGGGCCATGTCGCAGGCAGCGTTTCGCTGATTGTCTGGGTCAGGCTCGTAAGGGAGGAAACCGTATCGCGGACAATGGTGCTGAACAGGCGTGTATCGGCCTCGGGGATGCAGCCATCCTCGTAGCCTGCTCCGCTCATGGTCGTGCCGAAACGATGCAGGAGAAACTGCTCGATGACGCTATCCGGACGGTCGCCATTCTGTTCAATCTGGAACAGCGCCTGCACAGCCGCCAGCCGCGCGGCGGTGCGTGGCCTGCTGGCTGGTGTCAGCCGGGGTTGGTCCTGTAATCCTGTCATCCGTATCTCCTGCCGCGTGGGTGCGTTTCATGGCGCTTTTATGCAGCAAGGTCTAGCTTTTTTCTGCGTCATGCTGCGGATGGGTTTCCATCAGGTTCAGAATTTCAGAGAAATCCCGCGCTTCACGAAAATCCCTGTAAACACTGGCAAAGCGGACATATCCGACACTGTCCACTTCCTTGAGGGCATCCATGGCCAGTTTGCCGACCTGAGCGGTCGTCACTTCGGTCTCACCGCTGGCTTCAAGCTGGCGGACAATGCCCGTTACAATCTGTTCGATCTGCTCTTCAGAGACGGGGCGCTTGCGCAGGGCAATATGGATGGAGCGGACAATTTTTTCCCGCTCGAACGGGGTGCGCCGCCCGTCATGTTTGACAATGACAAGCTCGCGCAGTTGCACGCGTTCAACCGTGCTGAAACGCTGCCCGCAAGACAGGCAGGCCCGTCTGCGCCGAATGGCCGAGCCTTCCTCGTTGGGGCGGCTGTCCTTGACCTGGCTGTCGTGGTGCCCGCAAAAGGGACAACGCATGATGATGACACCCTTTCCTTTAGGCTGGTGCCCAGAACGTTTCCCGTTGTGGCGCGAAACGTGAGAACCCTATGAGATAAGGCGTTTGGCCTGACGCGTCCATAGTCAGTCAGGCCTTAGTGCCCATGGGTGGCCAGAACCTCCAGAACAGCATCGCCATAGCGTTCCAGTTTGGAGCGGCCTACGCCTTTTATATCACCCAGCATATCGAGATCGTGCGGTTTTTCCATTGCGATATCACGCAGTACGGAATCGTGAAAAATGACATAGGGCGGAATTTCCTGCTCCTGTGCCTCTTCCCGCCGCCATTTGCGCAGGGCGTTGAACAGCTCCTGACTTTCCGGCTCAAGCACTGGGCCATCATTTGCCGCACTACCCGCACGCCGGGAGTTTTGGTCCGCCGTGGGGCGCAGGGGGTCTGCCCGCAGGTGAATGGCTTCCTCTCCACGCAGGATGGGCCGGGCAACGGGCTGGTTCAGGGTCAGACCACCAAAGCGGCCTTCGGTTTTCAGCGCACCTCTGGCGATCAACTGGCGTGTAATGCTGCGCCAGTATATTTCACTCTCTTTGTTGCCTATGCCCCAGACCGAGAGCTTGTCATGGCCATGTTTCTGCACGGCCTCCGTCATGCGCCCGCGCAGAACGCTGATGACATGGAGTGCCCCGAAACATTCGCCTGTCCGGTATACGGCAGAGAGCAGTTTGCGGGCTGCCTCGGTGCCGTCGAAGGTCAGAACCGGGTGCAGGCAGTTGTCACAATGCCCGCAGGGCTGCTCCAGTTCCTCGCCAAAGCAGTGTAGCAGGGCGCGCGTGCGGCAGCCGGTTGTTTCTGTCAGCGCGATCATGGCCTCAAGCCTTGCGCTCATGATGCGTTTTTCGGAATCAGGGGCCGCGGACTGATCCAGCCAGTACCGCGCACGGGCCATGTCCTCTCCCCCGTACAGCAGCACGGTTTCGGAGGGCAGGCCGTCACGCCCGGCCCGGCCAATCTGCTGGTAATAGGCTTCGGGCGAGGCTGGCATATCCAGATGGATGACGGACCTTACATCCGGCCGGTCTATACCCATGCCAAAGGCGACGGTGGCGACAATAACCAGCGGCTCACCCGAACGGAAACGCAGCAGGGCCGCACGCTTTTCCTGCGGGGACAGCCCCGCATGATAGGCAAGGGCCGCCCAACCTTTCTCCTGTAGTGACGCGGCAATACGCTCTGTTCGGGCTCGGCTGCCGCAATAGACAATGCTGGCCGCATCCCTGTGGCGTTCGAGAACGCTCATGAGCTGCTTGACCTCGGAGCCTTTGGGAAGAGCCGCGATATTCAGGTTAGGCCTGTGAAAGCTGGAAACCAGAACCTCGGCATGAGGCATATCCAGTGCGGTAAGAATATCCTCGCGCGTCCGCTCATCTGCCGTGGCAGTCAAGGCTATGCGGGGTACGGCGGGAAAGTGCCGGGGCAGTGCTGTCAGCGCGCGATATTCAGGCCTGAACTCATGGCCCCAGGCGGAAATGCAGTGCGCCTCGTCAATGGCAATGACAGACAGGGGAATACGGGTCAGCCTGTCCAGCGTGCCTGAAGAGAGCAGGCGCTCGGGCGAAATATAGAGGATATCCAGCCGACCAGTTGCCATGTCCGCGCGGATCTGTGTCGCCTCATGGGCTTCAAGTTCGGAATGCAGGGCTGCCGCGTTCAGGCCGAGCTGGCGCAGGGCGGCTACCTGATCATCCATCAGCGCGATCAGGGGGGAAATTACCAGCCCCATACCGGAGCGACACAGGGCGGGTATCTGGTAGCATACGCTTTTGCCGCCGCCTGTGGGCATGAGCACTAGCGTATCATGGCCGTGCATGACGCTTTCCACCGCCTGTGTTTGCAGGCTGCGAAAATCATGGAAGCCAAAAACTGCCTGCAGGACTTCCTGTGGCGTCTTGTCGGTAAACCGATCGCGCCACGGCCCGGCATGGCCGGGCAACTCTTCCGCTATCGTGCCTGAATCGGGGGGGATATCGTCCAAAATTGTGGCCTAGGCTACGGCGGCTTTGGCCACGCCACCAGAAAGCCGCCAGATTCTGTCCAGTTTTTCAACGCCGGTCAGCCGGTGGGCAATCAGGATAACGGTACGGCCGGTCGTGACCGTATTGAGCGTGGACAGGAATTCCTGCTCGGTCTGTGCATCCAGCCCGGTTGCGGGCTCATCAAGCACAAGAATGGGGGCGCGGGTCAGCAGGGTGCGGGCCAGAGCGATACGCCGCCCCTGCCCGCCAGACAGGCGTAGCCGCCCTCACCTAGCCACGTATCCAGCCCTTCGGGCAGGTTGCGGACTACGTCGCAATGGCCGCCTGTTCCAGGGCCTGCCACAAGTCATCCTCTGAAGCTTCCGGCCTACCCAGCAGCAGATTGGCGCGGATGGTATCGTCAAACAGATGCGTGGCCTGAGAAAGCCATGCCATGCGTGCGCGCAATGAGTCCGGTTGATCTGGCTGATATCCATACCGCCGAGCGTAATATGTCCCTCCTGCGGGGCTGCGGCGCGTAGCAGCAGGGCTGCCAGACTGGATTTGCCTGCCCCGGATGGCCCTAGCAGGGCAATGCGGCTGCCAGCCGGGATATCCAGCGTCAGCCCGTCAAAAATCCATGGCCGGTCATCATTCCAGCGAAAGCGGATGCCTTCAAAGCGGATATCAGTGCCGCTCGGGGCGTTACGCTGCTGTGCGGCAGGCATGGGCGGAGCGTGGAGGCAACTTCGACAACACGGCGGGCTGCGGCCCCCATGGCGCCAGCCTGCAGGCCCGCGCGTGTGAGAGTGCCAGCACTTTCAAAAGCTGCCACCGTCAAAAACAGTGCGGCCACACCCCTGAGCGGAGAAATGGGAAAGATCACTCCGGCAATGGCCAGCAGAATAAGGAACGTGGCAAGCTGTGATGCCAGAAAGGACCCGGCACTGGCCATGGCCATGCGGCGGGCCTGTGTCATCTGGCTTTTAAGCAGGGTGGAATCTGCCGACTGAACATGGGCCAGCATCCGCCCTTCTGCCCCGAAAGCCCGAATTTCGCGTAGGCCGGATACCAGATCCAGTACCGATATCCGCAGGTGTGCGAGATCATGCGTCAGGCGCGCGGCTCCCGCGCGACCGCTCCGGGCAACGGCCCAAGGCACCACAAAGGCACAAAAGGCAAATAGCACGCCGATAACCGCCGCAAGAGCCGGGTTGCTGCCCCCGATCATGACCACAAGCACAGGGAGTGTCAGGCAGGCGCAGGTGAACGGAATGACAATGCGCAGGTAGAGCCCGTCAAGCGTGCCGATATCGGAAACAAGGCGCGAGAGCATGTCGCCTGCGCGGCGGAACCCAAGCCCGGCTGCAGCACCACGCGCCAGTGAGCGGAAAAACCACACACGCAGGGCTGCAAGCGCGCGAAACATGGCGTCATGGGCAAAAAGGCGCTCGGCATAACGGAGGATAACCCGCCCAGCACCTACCCATTTGAGCAGAACCGCCGTGACAATCACCTCTCCCAGCACGCATCCGGCTAGGCGTAGGCCTGATGCGCGCATGAGCAGCAGAGCGCATAACAGGCCCATAAGGGCCAGACCACACCCGACCAGCAGGCGGATGGATTGGCCACGCCAGAGATGGAAAATGCTCAGAATGGCCTGACGGTCAGAGAGTGGGGCCGCCTTGGTGCGCGGGGCGCTGTTTCTGTCCGCGCTCATACCTTGACGGCTCCCTGCCTGTTGATGATTTGACCCTGTTGCAGGTCAATCCGCCTGCCCTTGAACATGTGAGCCACGGCAGAATGTGTCGCCAGAACAACCGTGCGGCCAACGGCCAGACGTTGCAGGCTTTCAAAGACATTTTTTTCCGTTGCGGGGTCCAGATGAGCCGTTGGCTCATCCAGCAGCAGAACGGGGGTGTTTTTCAGATAGGCTCGGGCAATGGCAATCCGTTGCGCCTGACCGCCGGAAAGACCGAAACCGCCCTCCCCTATGCGGGTTTCAAGCCCGTCTGGCAGGTCTTTGATGAATGTATCGACCGAGGCTGCCCGGATCGCGGCACTCAGGGCCTGTTCGTCGGCATCGGGGCGGGCGAACAGGATATTGTCACGAAGGGTTCCGGCAAAAAGAACGGGTTTCTGCCCGATCCATGACACCATACGAGACAGCGCATCCGGCACGATGGAGGCCAGCGGTGCGCCGTTCAGCAGCACGCGGCCTTCATCAGGTTCGATAAAGCCGAGCAGCAGTTCCATAATGGTGGATTTGCCGGAACCGGATGCGCCCGCAAGCACAAGGGTTTCGCCAGCAGGTACGGTAAAGCTGATATGCTGGAGAGCCGGGCCACGGGCGGGGTCCCATGTAAAGCTGACATTGTCGAACGCCAGCATGACGCCATGGGCCTGAACGGTGCGGGCACCATCGGGCGCGGGAACCGCCTGTTCTTCAGGCAGATCGAGAATGGCTGAAGCCGCACCCTGTGCATGGGCACGATCCTGATAGGCCAGGGCCATGGCCCGCAAAGGGGCGAAAAATTCCGGCACGACCAGCAGCGCGAACAAACCAGCTGTGACACTGTGCTCAAACGCTGGGGTAAAATTCTGTGCCTGCATGCTCAGAGCTATCCTGCCCTCGATGAGCGCAAGCAGGATGAGAGCCGCCACCATGGCGCAGTCAATAGTGGCGGAGGACAGGAATGCAACCCGCAGCACTTTCATGGTGCGCACCCGCAGTTCCTCGGCGGCCTGTGCGAGCTTGCGGCTTTCATCCTCCGCACGGCCAGCCAGCACAATCGTGGCGATACCGCGCACGCGATCCAGAAAGCGGGACTGAAGGCGCGTCATGGCCAGAAACTGGTTGCGTGAGGCAACCGCGGCCCCAATGCCAAACAATGCCTGCCCAACCGGCACCACAGCACCACATAGGCCCAGCACAAGAGCCGCGTGCGGTTGCACAAGCCCTACGGGCACAAGAATAACGAGTGGCGTTACGATCCAGAGTATTGAAGCTGGGATCCAGTGGCCGAAAAACCCGTCCAGCGCTTCAATCCGGTCCACGACAGTCATGGCCAGCGCACCGCTGGATGTCCGGCGCAAAAGGGCCGGCCCTCCTGTCAGCACTGAGGCTAGAACGGAAGCACGTAGGCGGCGGCGGGCCGTTATGCCCGCGCGGGCCGCACCGATATCCATTCGAATCGTAAGAAGCGCTCTTGTTAGCGCCAGTGCAGGGAACAGAACAAACGGCCAGACAGGGAAAGCCCCTGTAGCCGCGCCTGTGCGCCAGCCAGTCAGTGCGTGGCCCAGAATGGTGGCCACACACCAGATTTGGCCAATGCCTGTAAGGCTGGAGAGCAGCCCGTAACAGACGACGGGGCGTGCAGCAGCCTTGCCAAGCCGTGTCTGCGCGCGTGTCCAGCCGCGTAATGCTGCTTTTTCAGTACTCATGGGCCGCCTTTATATCGCCCTCGATATGCCCTCACCAGTCCGTAATGTCAGAAACCGGTGCAAAGGGGGTATGAAAGAGGCGATGGGGCTTACGGCATATCGTAACCGTTGGTGCTTTCATTCTCTTTCATGGGAATGGTGAGAGTGAATTGTACCCCTTCCCGGCTTGAATACTCCATGACACCACGGAGCTGGCGGACAAAGCCGCGGATCAGTCGCAGGCCGATGCCCTGCGTATGGGCCTCCTCATTAAAATCAAACCCAATGCCATCGTCCCCTATATAAAGAGTGACCTGATGCTCATCACGGTGCAGGCGCATGGTAATGGTGCCGCATCGTCCATCGGGGAAGGCATATTTTATGGCGTTCGTAACAATTTCGGTGACGATAAGGGCCAGCGGCACAGCCTGATCCGGGTCCATCCAGAAATTATCGCAGGCAATATCGAGCGTAACCCGCCCTTCCTCATAAGCGCCGGCGATATGTAGAGTCTGTTCGCATAGCTCTTTGAGAAAGACCGCCATGTTCAGGCTGGTGAGTGTGTCTTCCGCGTAAAGGGTGCGGTGCAGCGTGGCCAGAGCGCGAATTCTGTCGCGCGCAAGGGCAAACTCTGCCCGTGCCTCGGGGTTGGAAATCTGGTTGGCCTGCAAATTCAGCAGGGATGCGACAATCTGGAGGTTGTTTTTAACCCGGTGGTGGATTTCTTTCATCAGCAGAGCCTGATGGGCGACAGCTTTTTTCAGCCGGTTTTCCTGCCTTGAAAGGCGGCGCGTCGCTCTGGTGAAAGCCTGGCCGAGCCTTTGCAGTTCCAGCGGCATGGAACGGGTAATGCGCGTGTCAAAAACACCCTCTACCTGCCATTTCTGCACCGAGTAGGTCAGCCTGCGCAATGGCCAGACCAGCACGATATTAGCGGCGAGTGTGACCCCCACAAGGCCTGCCGCAAGTGCGAACAGAATGGCCGCAATCTGGAACACCATGTTGCGCAGGGCTTCTTTTTCCAGCGGGGTTCGCTGGGTGGCGATGAGAATATCTGCCCCCCCGGCAATAGCACCGAGTGCATAACCGCCCTGTGGCGATGAAAGCGAGACAGTGCCGTGGCCCTTGAGTTCCAGTTGCGCCTGTAGCGCATGCACAAGATCCGGTGGCGGGGTTTCCCACCGGCAATCCGTGCACACGGGGGTCAGCTCTCCGTTATGCATGAGCAGCCATGCCTGCACGGGATTGGCGCTGTCCGAGAATACCTCCCACCCGGAGCTGTTTCTTAGATAGGTGCTGGGGCGCGAAATCTGGATAATACCCATGAGGTAGCCATGAGATTCAGGCACATCGAGAAACTGGGCAGGCACCGTAATGCGCAGAAATGCGCCATTATCTTCCGTGTTGCCGCTTTTCTGCACGGCTTCCAGCAGGGTGCCGTGCACCGGCCCGGGTGGGGCAAGTTGCTCGACATCTGCGCAGGAAGGGCCTTGCGGCGCTACGGAAGCAATCGGCTTTCCGCCGTCATCCAGAATGGACAGGGAGCAGTAGCGCTGTCCGCTAATGGTTTCGGCCAGTTTTAAGGCATGTACGATCTGGTCGGGCGTCAGATCCATATTGCCGATGGTTTCGAGCGCGCTACGGAGCCTGTCCGTGTCGTGCAGAAACTGCTGATCCAGATTCTGGATAGCATCGACAGCTCTCTGGGCGCTGCCAGTCATGAGTTCACGGTAATTGCGTAACGCCAGTGTGGCGGCAATAACCATGACAGGAACCGCGGAAAGACAGATCAACACGCGCATGCGCGCGCTGGTGGTGCTAAAAAACCGTCCGGGCATCGCATCATACTTTGCATGAAGTGCCTGACGGCGACAAACAAGCATAGAAAAATTTTCAAGAACCGTCAGTCCTGCTTTGCGCGGTCTTCCTGAATAAGACGAAGCAGTTCTTCTGGCATGGGCTCATTAACAACATCATCAAACAATTGGTGCAGGCCACGTTTCAGCCAGACATCAAAGGCCTGATCTCCCTGTTTTTTCCGTGTTTTCCGGGGAGGTGGCGTGTCTGTCATGCGTGTTCTCAACCTGAACTCCAGCCCGTGCTTATCCGGTGGCGCCGAATTGCTCCACTCTGCACCGTGAGAGCAGAATGCCGCAATTTCTCTGGTTAGGAGTCCTGCTCTGGCCATAATGTCAGACCCCCGCCACAACGGCGCGGGATCTGTTTTGTTCAACTGTGCCATGATTCAGCCCATTTCGCACGGGGCTGGGGCAATTTTTTTCATGCGAAAGCGTTTTTCTTGAAATATTTTTTACGCTCTCACGGCGGCTGGCGGAGGGCGTGTCTGCTGTCAGCCAAGTCTCAAGCTGACGCCGCGCACGGAAAACCCGGCTTTTCGCCGTGCCTACGGCACAACCGGAAATTTCGGCCAGTTCCTGATAGCTCATGCCTTCCAGCACCCCCAGTACCAGCGCTTCACGCTGGTCGTCAGGCAGACGGGCCAGTGCGGCATCGAGTTCCTGCAGGGCCAGCCGGTCATCATGCCGTGCGCCTACGGCCAGCAGGGACTGAGGGGTATCATCAATATCCGTTGTCTCACGCTTTTTGCGCAGGTCGGAAATAAAGCGGTTTCTGAGAATACGGTGCATCCATGCACCAAAATTCGTGCCGGGAATAAAGCTCGTCTGTGCGGACAGGGCATTGCAGACGGCGTCCTGCACAAGGTCTTCCGCCATGGCGCGGTTGCGGGTCAGTGCCAAAGCCTGCACGCGCAGCTTTGGCAAGATATTAACGATCTGGTCGTGAAAGGTATCCGACATTGTTGTGTTCTCCGGAATGCGTTCCTTCTGGAAAAGAAATGCCCGGCGCGCAGCAAAGGTTACATGCGGATAAAAAATATTTCGAAAGCTGTGCGTTTCTCTATTCCGTAAGCGTTTTCTCGCCCCCTGAACGCCCTTCATCAAGCAGCATGCGCAGCGTTGCCCGTGCCCGTGAGACACGGGCCTTCATCGTGCCTACCCAACTCCGCAGATTTCGGCGGCCTGTGCGTAGGTCATTTCCTGGGCGCCGATCAGCACCAGAGCCTCGCGTAGCAGGGGAGACAGTCGCCATAAAAGCTGTTCGAGCTCGTTCACGTTATCGGCCTGCCGCTCTTCTTCATGTCGGCTGGTCGTGTCGGCGTTGTGGGCATAATGCTGTAAAACTGCGCTTTCCTTTTTCCCCCGCCGGATCTGCTGCAAGAAAAGATTGCGCAGGATTGTAAGGCACCAGCCGCGCATATGACTATCCGGTCCGGGCTGGTAGCTGTGCATGTTGGAAAGGGCCCGCAAAACCGTTTCCTGCACCAGATCATCCGCCAGAGCGGGATCACGCGCGCAAAAACGCGCAAAGCCCCTTAACGCCGGTACAAGGGTCATCAGTTCGGCCCGAAATGCCTGTGCACAGAGCGCTGTCGGCGGGGTGGTGTCATGTGTCAGAGCGGATACCTCTTTCAGCAGAGTGCTTGCCGTGTCATCATTGCGTCAACGAATATAACTGTCTTGACCCTTTGCAGCAGGAGAATCGCCATGTCAGAGTCGCTACGGGACGGCCTGATTCAGGCCCTCCCTTATGGCAGACGTTACGCACGGGCGCTAACGGGCAGCCAGCCAGCGGGAGATCTGCTGGTTGCGGAGAGCCTGCGCGGTCTCTCCTTGCAGCGGCCTATGGCCGGGCTTTCTCCGCTGCAGCAGCTTTATTGGGCCATTTCACGGCAATATGAACCGGCATCTCACGCCCGCGCGCCGTATGCCAGTGCGCTTTCGCTCCGCCAGCGCCAGTTGCTGCTGCTGACAACGCTGGAGGAAGTTGGAGTGGATGTCGCGGCTCAGGTGCTGGAAATCTCATCCGATACCGCCCGGAGCGAACTGGATGAGGCACAGGCTCTCCTGCACAAAGGGGTGCAGACATCCGTCCTGATTATCGAGGATGAGCCGATTATCGCCATGGATATCGAGCAACTGGTGCTGCAATGCGGCCACAAGGTTGCGGGGGTTGCGCATACTCAGGCCGATGCCGTGCAGATTGCTCTCAAAACCCGCCCCGGCCTTGTGCTGGCGGATATCAATCTTGGCGTTGGCGGCGATGGCATGGCGGCCGTAATGGAAATTACCACCGGGTTTGAGGTGCCTGTCATTTATGTAACGGCCTACCCTGAGCGCCTTTTGACCGGGGAGACCATGGAGCCCTGCTTTGTCATAACGAAGCCTTTTGATCCGCTGACCCTTGCCGTGGCAACCTATCAGGCCGTAAGCAGTGCGAGCCTGACCCAGGCTGAAACATCCGGGCCGGGCTGGCATGTAGTCACAGCACCCGTTTCCGGCAGGCAATATTTCATGGCGGCTCCTCCTCTTCTGTCCTTGCAGGACATCTCCCTGACCCTTGGTGGCAAGCCGTTGCTCGCGGGGGCGGGTTTTGCCGTGGGGCGTGGTGAGCGACTGTGCCTTGTCGGGCGCAACGGGTCGGGCAAATCAACTCTGCTGAAAATAGCCGCCGGGCAGATCCAGCCTGATTCCGGCACGGTCTTCCTGCAACCGGGGGCCCGGCTGAGCTATCTGCCGCAGGAACCCGATCTGAGCGCTTACCAGACAACTCTCGATTACGTGCTGGCCCAGATATCCGACCCGCAGCAGGAATGGCGTGCAGCCGCCATGCTGGGCGCTCTTGGGCTGACTGGGGAGGAAAAGACCCCTACCCTTTCCGGTGGTGAGGCACGCCGTTGCGCCATAGCCGGTGTGCTGGCCGCAGCACCGGATGTGTTGTTGCTTGATGAGCCGACCAACCATCTGGATATGCCCAGCATCGAGTGGCTTGAACGCGAGCTGCTTGAGCTTGGCACGGCACTGGTGATCATCAGCCATGACCGGCGCTTGTTGGCCACACTGTCCCGCTCGGTTGTCTGGCTTGATCGCGGCATCAGCCGGAGGTTGGATGAAGGCTTTGCCCGTTTCGAGGCATGGCGTGAGGAGTTGCTTGAGCAGGAAGAGCGTGATGCTCACAAGCTCAACCGGCAGATCGCGCGTGAAGAAGACTGGATGCGTTATGGCGTAACCGCTCGCCGCAAACGTAATGTGCGGCGAGTGCGCGAACTCGCAGGCCTGCGTGCGACCCGGCGCGAAACCGTGCGAGCCACCGGTACCGTGACCCTGAATGCACAGATGGCCGGCCCGTCAAGCAAACTCGTTGCCGTAGCCGAAGAGGTTAACAAAGCCTGGGGAGAAAAGCAGGTCGTCCGTAATCTCGATCTACGGGTGTTGCGGGGAGACAGGCTAGGGATTGTTGGTGCCAATGGTGCGGGTAAAACCACGCTTTTGCGACTTCTGACCGGCCATGAAGAGCCTGATAGCGGACGGATCATGCGTGGGCCGTCGCTTGAAATGGTGACACTCGACCAGCAGCGTCGCGCACTCGATCCACAACGTACCTTGGCTGATACCCTGACCGAAGGCGGGGGAGATATGGTGCTGGTGGGTTCGGAAAAGCGGCATGTCATTGGCTATATGAAGGACTTTCTGTTCCGGCCGGAACAGGCGCGGACACCTGTGGGTGCTCTGTCGGGGGGAGAACGGGGTCGGCTGATGCTGGCTTGCGCGCTAGCCAAGCCCTCCAGCCTGCTGGTGCTGGATGAGCCAACGAACGATCTCGATCTTGAAACCCTCGATATCCTTCAGGATATGCTGTCCACTTATGAAGGGACAGTGCTGCTGGTCAGCCATGATCGTGATTTTCTCGACCGTGTCGCAACATCTGTGGTGGCCACGCAGGGCGGCGGCGAGTGGATTGAATATGCTGGTGGTTACAGCGATATGCTGGTGCAACGGCAGCAGAAGCCTTTGACGGCAGAACCCGTAGTAGCTGCGGCCCCTGCCCCCGGTTCGAAGGCGGCAACGCCGACGCGTGGCGCTGCGAAAAAGCTGAGTTACAAGGATCAGTATGCGCTAGACCGCCTGCCCGAAGAAATGGCGCAGCTTGAAAAGCGTATTGTTGATTTGCGCGAAAAACTACAGGATTCAACCCTGTATGGGCGCGATCCTGCCCGCTTTGAACAATACACAGCAAAGTTGCAGGCTGCTGAGGCTGAACTTGCGGCCTGCGAAGAGCGCTGGCTGGAACTGGAAATGAAGCGCGAAGCCCTGCAGGCGGACTGAAAGCCCTGCAGGCGCTTTTCTGTCTTGAGCACTTTTCGAAGTTATAAAAACGTAAGGCCAGCCTCGGGCAACCGAGACTGGCCTTACTGTTTTGTCCGGAATTAGATCAGATTGAGCTGATCAGAAGTTCCAGATTGCATCGGCGTTGAACCACAGCATGTTGTTTGTGCCGTTGTTGACGGTGCACTGCTGGGCACCATTGGAGCAGCCTTGGTTGAAGGGGTTTGTGCCGTTCAGGGACTTATCCAGTCGCATTTCCGGCCGGAACGTAAATTGGCCAAAATGTACGTTCCTGTTGATGAATTCAGGACGATAAGTAACGCCGACGGTCAGCTCGCCGTAGGTAGTGGGAAGTGCGTTATAGTAGGGATAAGGCTGGTTGCTGATTGCCTTGGTGAAGGACGTGTAGCTTGAATACTCTGTAATGAACGCTCCGGTGTTGTCGCGAAAAATTTCACCACGAGCATTAAAAGTCAGGTTGGGGTTGATGTCATATGCAAAGAACGTGGTAACGCCATAGGCATCAGCGCGCAGATAGTCATCATGGACCCATGTTCCGTCAACTGTGACGGTCATTTTATCGTTCAGTTTGTAGCTGATCATAGCATCAGCGTTTTCCTGCACGTAGTCATTGGCTTGTCTGCCAATACCTGCGCTGCACATGGAGCCATCAGCCGTGCAGCGAGCGGTTCGATTGTTCTGCTCAGGACCAAAATGGCCAATCAGATGGGCATTGAGCTTGCCGCCCATCAGGTCGTGGGCTGCAAACCCGAACCAGCCTTTTGGACGGCTGTTGTTGCTGGCGGCACCAAAGCTCGTGGATTCACCGGCGTCGATACCCAGAATCCAGTCATAATGATCTGTAATATGCATGGTTGCGACGACACCGATCATTTCGAACGGTACGATATAATCCGATGCATAACCAAAGCTGTAGAAGGGACGGGCCAAGGCGGGCGTGCCTTCCGCGCCAATTAGACCGTACATCTGCCCAACCTGGACATCGATGCCATTTTTGAAGAGCCAAGGAAATTTGACATCAATGTGTGCCTGAGTGGGTACCCACTGATACAGGCCATTGAGTGCGCCGGACCCCATGCCAATCGTCGGATCAAAGCGGCCATCCGAGCCGTAAAGATCTTCGATGACAAAGCCAATGCCATATCCGTGACCAACGTCTTCAACAGGATGAGAGAGCGAGCCAAGAATCTGGTTGAGCTGTACGGTATTGGCGCGGTCGACATAAAACTGTGCAAAGTTTCGGCCAGATTTCGTCCACGGGTTACCTGCGATGCCGGCTTCAACCGTCAGGTGGCCTTCGAGGTTATCCCAGTAGGAGTGCTTGGCACCGGGTTTGCGCTTGAAGATGTTGCCCGTCTGGGCCTGTTCTTCCACAACCTTGTCCTGCTCTGCGGGCGCAAGGGACACCAACGGGCGTTCCGCATCGTTCAGTGGCTGATCCGGTATCTGCGCGAAGACAGCGGATGGCACGATTGTAAACAGAGTGCCAATGCAAAGGGCCAGCTTCAGTTTCCGTTGTTGCTTCACAACTTTATGCACGTTTATCAACCTTTCCCGGTTTCAGAGTTTGGCCAGGAACCTTCTGCCTCGCTTTGGCGTTGCCCACGAAACGGCTGAAAGAAAATCTTCTCTCAACAGATACTGGGGTTTTATCCAAAATTTGGTTCGGGTGCTCCGATATTTCGAAGCTAGCTGTTTTGTTTCGGAACGGCAACACAAAGATCGCTGTGGAAATGAGGGAAAACCGTGGTTTTCCGTGTTTTTTTGATCGGATGACCAAAAATGGACTGCTATTTTTCCTGATGTTGTAAATATATCACGAAATCTGGAGGGGCTGCTTACTGCGTTCGGGAGCCTTGGTGAGTGAAGGCAGAAAACCTTGGTTTAACTGATGTTTTTCTCAGTCTGTGGCGCATTTCCAATCATGCGACCATTATGTCGCATGATGTGGCAGAATGTCGCACAAAGTCAGATTGAACATTTTTTTTTGTGGCTGGCTTTGAGGCGGTGGGCAATATTCGGCCTGTGGAATCTGGCCTTTGGGTGTTGTCATGTTGTTTGGTATAAATTGCCAGACCATAGTGAAAACCATGAACTGTTTACGCAATAACAATAAAAATAAATTTAATCTAAAATATTTTATTTTATTGTGGTGAATAGTTTTTATTGAGAATTATTTATTCAAAAATTATACTTTAAATAACGTTTTTTCTTCCCGTTAAATTTTTTTTACAAAGCATCCTCATGATCCCCGAGCTTCGTACTTTTCTGGTGGCTGGCCAGCTTGAAAATTTTGCGGCGACCGCGGAGCGGGTGGGCCTTACCCAATCTGCGATCAGTGCCCAGATTCGACGTCTGGAGCAGGATTTCGGTTACGCCCTGTTCGAGCGCACGGGGCGCTCCGTCAAGCTGAGCCGCGCCGGGATCGTGGCTATGGAGCAGGCCCGCGAAATTGTCGCGCGGTATGAGCGCATGCGCGATATCGCGCGGAATGAAGCGGTAAAGGGAGACCTTGAAATAGGTGTTGCAGCGACGGGGCATGCGTCCCTGCTGGCATTGGCTATGGAGGAGTTTCTTAAGGTTTTTTCCGAAGTCCATTTTTCCGTCGCGGTAGATCGGGAGCAGGCCTTGCTCGCACGGCTTGAGGAAGGTGCGCTTGATATGGCCATTATGGCGCGTCCGGCGGCACATCTGATGCAGACACTGGAGTGGCGTCTTCTTCAGGTGCAGCCTTATGTGCTGGCGGTGCCTGAAAACACCGGCCCCCTCCCCTGGCGGCAGATACTCCAGACCTATCCGTTGATCCGCTATGCCTGCCGCTCCTTTGCGGGAGACAAGGTAGATGCCTTTTTGAAAAGCCAGAACCTGATTGTGCATGACATCGCGCAGACAGAGGAAATCAGCCTCATTTTGGATATGGTGGCCAAGGAGGCAGGTGTTGCAATTATTCCGTTTTCCACGCCGTTGAGCGGGCAGGAAAATGTCCGGTTTATTTCCATTCCCGAATTTGTGGAAAAAAAGGAAGTTGGCATTGTCACCCCCCGGAAAAAGAAAAATATCGCCCTGAAAAAATTTCTCGATTTTCTGACGGACTTTGGCCGTTAGGCGCTACCCGTATCAGTGTGTTCTCCAATGCTTTCTCCTGTGTTGTATCGGATACTCTCTTGGCTACAAGGCGGATAACGCTCTAAACAGGCTGTCTGGTTACAGAGTGGACGATAGCAGGTGGGAGACCGAAATTGGACACGCTTTATGTGTACGAGCATTGCCCTTTCTGCATTAAAGCCAGAATGATTTTTGGCCTGAAAGCCATCCCGTTCCAGCTTGTGGTGCTAATGAACGATGATGAGCAGACCCCCATGGGTATGGTGGGCAGAAAGGTTGTGCCGATCCTGCAAACTGCTGGCCGGTTCATGCCGGAAAGCCTCGATATTATTGCCCTGATTGACAGCCGTGACACGCCGGTTCTGACAGGGGCCCGCAACCCGGCAGTGGCGGAATGGATAAATCGTGGGCGCGGCCTGCTGTATCGTGAGTTTTTGCCTCGGGCAGCTATGGCCCCCTTCCCCGAATTCGCCACAACCTCGGCCCGCGCCTATTTCCTGCAACATAAGGAAAATGCATCCACACCTTTCGTAACAGTGCTGGAAAACGCAGCGGCTGCTGTTGAGGCTGTTAATGCCTGGGTGCAGGAACTCGCGCCACTTGTGCAAAAGCCCGATGCGGTCAATGGCACCCTGTCTTATGATGACATCGATCTTTTTGCCCAGCTGCATAGCCTGTCTCTTATCAAAGGCGTGCAGTACCCAGCTTCGGTGCAGACTTACCGGCAGACCCTTTCCAAGCTTTGCGGCATTCCGCTTCTGGACCCGGTTGCCATCTGATGGTGTTTCCGCCCCCTTTGCTGGAGGTACGTGAGCTCAGTATAGGGTTTCGTTCTGGCGGGCGTATGGTGCCGTTGGTTGAGCGCGTTTCCTTTACCGTGCATGAGCGCGAAATCATGGGGCTTGTTGGGGAATCTGGCTGCGGCAAGTCCATTACCGCCATGGCGCTCATGGGGCTTCTGGATAGCCCCGCCATGCAGGTGGAAGGCTCAATTCTCTTTCATGGGCAGGAACTGGTAGGGCTTGCCGCGCGGCATTTCAGAAAGCTGAGGGGCCGTTCCATTGCATGGTGTTTCAGGACCCCATGACGGCGTTTACGCCCGTCTATACCGTGGGCTGGCAGATCGATGAGCAGATCAGGGTGCATGAGGCACTGTCTCGCAAGCAGGCGCGGCAGCGTACTCTGGGGCTGCTGGCGGATATGGGGGTGCCCGACCCACACAGAACTGCCGATAGCTACCCCCATCAGCTTTCAGGCGGTTTACGCCAGCGCGCGATGATTGCCATGGCGTTATCATGCCGCCCGCAACTTCTTATTGCCGATGAACCTACGACCGCGCTTGACGTAACCGTACAGGCCCAGATTCTCGACCTGTTGCGCGGCCTGCGGCAGGAGCACGGCTCCTCGGTGCTGATGATCACGCATGACATGGGTGTTGTGGCGGAAACCTGTGATTCGGTTGCGGTTTTCTACGCTGGGCGGGTGGCGGAAACAGGTCTGGCGCAGGATGTGTTCGCGCATACGGCACACCCTTATACCGCAGCTTTGCTGGCCTCCATTCCGCCGCTTGCCGGGCCACGGCCGCACCGCCTGCCTG